>NZ_JAATOX010000004.1 GCF_011806385.1 Phaeobacter sp. HF9A
TGACGGGTCGGGTGTTCGGCTCGGAATACGAATGGCAGATCCACAAGGGGCACGCGCTGAAGGCCGGCCTTTCCCCCAAGATCATCGAGGAAATCCGGCAAAACCGTCGCCCCGACTTCGATGATCCGGCGAAGGCCGTGGTCTATGACGTCTCGCGGGCCGCGCATGAAACACGCAACGTCGATGACGCGCTCTATGCGCGCGCGACCGAGGTTCTGGGCGAGCAGGCGCTCGTCGATCTGGTGGGCATGCTTGGCTATTACACGCTGATTTCGCTGACCATCAACATCTTCAAAGTGCCCCCGATGGGGGACAACCCGGCGCCGGAGCTTGCCGATGACTGAACGTCCCCTGACCTGGAAACGAGACCCGCGAACGACCCTCGCACAACTGCCAAAAGGCGCGACGGATTGCCATTGCCACGTCTTCGGCCCCCGCGATCGGTTTCCCTATTCCGAGGTCAACAGCTACAAGCCCGCCGACGCGCCAAAAGAAGCGCTGTTCGCGCTGCACGACCAGATGGGGATCGACCGCTGCGTGATCGTGCAATCCGCAGTGCATGGGAATGACAACACAGTGGTCGTCGATGCCATGCAGGCCCGCCCGGGGCGCTATCTGGGCATTGCGCTGGCGCCTGCGGATGCCAGCGACGCGACATTGGACATGCTGGCGGGGCAAGGCTTTCGTGGCATGCGGTTCAACTACATGGCGCATCTCGCGCCGGGCGCCAGCCCCGACGAGCTTCGCGCCCTCGCACCACGTCTTGCCGACAGGGGCATGCATCTTCAGGTGCATATGGGGTCTGACCTGATCGAGGAGCTGTCGCCGCTGCTGGCCGATCTGCGCGTGACTGTGGTCGTTGATCACTTCGGTCGCGTGGATGCCTCGCTTGGGGTCAACCAGCCGTCGTTCCAGGCGTTGCTGCGCCTGCTCGATCATGAAAACCTGTGGTGCAAGGTGTCGGGCTGCGAACGCGCCTCACGCCAGGCGCCGCCCTATGCGGATGCGGTAGAATTTGCGCGCACCATCGTCGCACGCTTTGGCGACCGCGTGGTCTGGGGCACGGACTGGCCGCACCCGAATTTCCGAACCGACCCACCGGACGACGGAGACCTGTTCGACCTGCTTCCGCAGATCGCGCCCGATGCGCGCGCGCTTCAGGCGCTGATGGTCGATAACCCGACAAACCTTTATCGCTTCGAGGAGAGCTGACATGACCGGACGTTTGGAAGGCAAAATCGCAATCGTGACCGGGGCCGGCTGTGTCGGGCCGGGCTGGGGCAATGGCCGCGCCACCTGTGTGCGCTTCGCGGAAGAAGGCGCCAAGATCTTTGCCGTCGATCTGCGCGCCGACACGATGGAAGAAACGCTTGAGCGGGTGCGTGCCGTCGGGGGTGAGATCGAACCCTACCTCTGCGACGTGACCGACAGCGCGGCGGTCGAGGCGATGGTTGCCGCCTGTATCGACAGGTTTGGCACCGTCGACATCCTCGTCAACAACGTTGGCGGGTCCGCGAAGGGCGGCCCGACCGATCTGGACGAAGCAGGCTGGGACCGGCAGATGGCGTTCAATCTCAAGAGCGTCTACCTGACCTGCCGCGCGGTACTGCCGCATATGGCAGAGAAGGGTGCCGGGGCAATCGTCAACACCTCGTCGACCTCGGGCACCCGCTTCACCGGCTCGCCGCAGATCGCCTATGCCTCGGCCAAGGCCGCGATCATCCATTTCTCCAAGGTGACAGCGGTGGAATTCGCGCCCAAGGGGGTCCGGGTCAATACCGTGGTCCCCGGTCAGCTCCACACGCCGATGGTCGAGACCCGGCTGGCAGGCCAGCGCACTGGGGGCGATGTGGACGCATTGCTGCAATCGCGCGTCCGGCGGATTCCGCTGGGCTGGATGGGCGATGGCCGCGACACTGCGAATGCCGCGCTTTTCCTCTGCTCGGACGAGGCACGGTTCGTGACCGGCACAGAAATCGTGGTCGATGGCGGCATGAGCGCGCGCTGCGACTGATATGCGCAGGCCCTGGGCCGCAGGAAAAAGCGTGCACAGGAGCGCACAGGGGCCGGGATGGGCATCGCCCACCCCGGCCGGAAAGACATCGGGCGCGGTTACTTGATCCCGGCCGCCTTGAGCCCCTTCACGGCGAGGGCATCCAGTTTCCTGGCGAAGGCTTCATACTCGTCCGGCCCAAGGAAGCGCGGCGCGACGCCTGCCATCGCCTCGTACTGCTTAAACTCTGGCGAGTTCACGGCCTCTTGCAGGCCCGCGGCCAGTTTCTGCTTGATTTCGTCCGGGACACCCGCTGGGGCGACGAGGCCGCGGATCTGCTGCCAATCGGTATCAACGTCATAGCCCATCTCGGAATAGGTGGGCGCGTCGGGCAAGGAGGGGTTGCGCTGGTCCGCCAGCACACCGAGCACACGGACCCGGCCCGCCTCGACAAATTCACGCAGGGACCCTGCGTTGGCGGATCCGACATCCACATGCCCGCCCAGCACATTGGTGATCGTGTCCGCCGTCTTGTTGTAGCTGACCCAGTTGATGTCGATCCCGGCCGCATTGGTGGCCAGTTCCGACGCCACGTTCGAAACCGACCCGATGGAGCCAAAGCCACCGACATTTGGCACCTCGCCAGACGCCTTCACGTCGGCGACAAAGTCGTCAAAGGTCTGATAGGGGCTGTCTGCCGACACGAACAGCATATAGCTGTCCTGTTGCAGCATGGCGATCCAGTCGAAATCCTCGATGGTGAAGAGGCCTTCGAGGTTGGTCTTCATGGCGGTGAACTGGGTCAACGTGTTGACGCCCAGCGTGTAGCCGTCGGGCTTTGCCGCCTTGACGATGGTCATCTGGGTGGCGCTGCCTCCGCCTGGCTTGTTGATCACTACCACCTCCTGGCCAAAGACCGGCTCTGCCGCGCGCGCAAGGCTGCGCGCCAGGATGTCGGTCGGGCCGCCCGGGCCGTTCGGGATGACGATTTCGATGGCCTTGCTCGGCCAGGTCGCGGCGTCTTCGGCGCTTGCAGCGCCCGTGACGAGGATGAGACTTGCGGCAAAGGACACACCGCGCAGCAAGAACTGAAGGCTCATTGAGCTTCTCCCTGTTTTTGTATGAAGTTATTTGTTTATTGATTGCATACATTAGCCTGATGAAAGCCTGTCATTAGTGAAGTGCACTTCAGGTTATGGCAGGGCAAACAGATCGTGCGGCCTGAATTTAGCAAGATTCATTGCCTGATAATGACCTTTGTTCCATAATTTTCAGGACTCTTCTGAGGCGTCATTGTTGCATTATGTATGCACGTCAAGACTGCCTCATGTGCTGCAAAAGGTGGTCCGCGGATCGCCGGGAAAGATATAGGGAGAAACGATATGCAATCCGATAAGGAAGGTCGCGCCTTTGTACTTGTCCACGGGGCCGGACATGGTGGCTGGATGTGGCGCAAGGTCAGGGATCAGTTGCACGCCAAAGGTCACCGCGTCTTTACCCCGACTCTGACCGGGCTTGGCGAACGCTCGCATCTGATGAGCGGCGATATCACCCTGCAAACCCATATCGACGACGTGGTGAATGTCTTCAAATGGGAAGACCTGACCGATGCAGTGCTGGTCGGGCATTCCTATGCGGGCTGGGTTGTGACCGGCGCGATGGAGCAACTTGAAGACCGGGTTTCGGGTCTCGTCTACCTTGATGCCTTCCTGCCGGACGATGGTCAGCGCGGCATGGATTTCCTGAACGAGCAACAGACCGCCGCCTTTGAAGAGGCTCAGGCCAAGGGTGAGGTGTCGCGTCCGGGGCCGAATTCCAAGGCGCTGCGTATCCAGTCCGAAGAAGACGCGGCATGGGTCGACTCGAAGATCACCCAGCAACCGATTGGCGTATCCCTGCAAGCGCTGGAGCTGACCGGGGCGCGGGACCGGGTTGCCAGGAAGCTCTATGTGCGGGCGCCGCTGTTTCCGCAACCCCGCTTCGACGCGGCGCTGGAACGCTGCGAGGCGGATGACAGCTGGGACACCATTGTCATGGAGAACTGCGGGCACGATCCGATGATCGACGATCCCGACGCCGTGGTGACCATGCTTGAGGCCATGCTTTGAGCCAGCCAGCCACGAGTGTTCTGGCGCCGGCGGCATTTGCGTCGGCACTGAACGCATTGGCCCCGGAGATGGAAGGGGTCACATTCATCTACGGCCCGGCCACGGGGGCCACGCCAGAGAGCATCACCAGCCGATTGCAGGCTGGGGAACAATTCGATCTTGTCCTCCTGCCCGAAGCGCTGGTGCAGGCGGAACTGTCGGTCGGGCGCCTTGTTGGCGCGCCCGCGCGGGTCTTTGCCTCGACCGTGGCATTCTGCGTGCCGGAAGGGGCCGCATGCCCGGACCTGTCCACCGAGGCGGAATTGAGCAAGGCCCTGCGCGCCGCCGCCACGATTGGCCTGTCGGCGGCCGGAAGCGGCAAGTTCTTCCGGGACGTGCTTTTGCCCGCCCTGGGGCTGGCAGAGGCTGTTTCGGCAAAGCTGCATACGATCACCGACCGCCCGGTCGGGCGTGCCGTGGCCGAGGGGCAGGTTGCGCTTGGCTTTCAGCAGAAGGCAGAGCTTCTGGAGGTGGAGGGGCTCACGGTGATCGACGATCTGGCCGACATCGCCCGCAATGACACCTGGATTGCGGTCGCGCGGCGCCCGGGTAGCGACGCCGTGGCGGCCAAGACCCTCGTTGACCACATCCGTTCTGCCTCCGCGCGGCAGAGTCTGCTGGCGCACGGGCTGACACCCGCAAACTGACCCGCTGGGGGTGGTGCTGCGGGCCTTTTCGACCGCCGAAATCGACCAAACGTTATCTCATGACTAACTTATCGGTGCTGCCTCAATGAATTGACACCATCTATTCTGGCATCACCACACACACAATACGCAACAATGTGCGATTGATCGCACATCTGAAAGCGCGGTCTGGCCGGCCAATTCTGCCGCAGGTCTTCGCGCAGGGGGGGACATATGAAATCCGCACTGATCATCCTGGATATGCAAAACGAGCTGATCCATCCGCAGGGCAAGGTCGGGCGAAACGGCTTTGCCGAGACGGCGGCAGAGCTGAACCTGGTGCAAAAAACAGCCGGGGTCGCGCAGGCGTTTCGGGACAAGAACCTGCCTGTCATCTTTGTGAATGTGGGGTTTGAAAAGGGATATGTCGATGCAATCAGCAAACAATCCCGGCTGGCGCATCTGAAGGAGACAGGCGCGCTGGTGATCGGCGAGTTCGGCACCGAGTTCCCCGAGGAGCTGGCACCGCAGGAGGGCGATCTGGTGGTGACCAAACGGGCGGTTAACCCGTTTCACAACACCAACCTGCTCAACTGGCTGACGGCCAACAAGGTCGAGCGCATCGTTCTGGCCGGGGTCTACACCCATATGGTGGTCGACAGCACCGCGCGCCACGGCGACGATTCCGGGCTTTTTGTGACGGTGCTGGAGGATTGCTGCGCTTCGCCCGACATGGAGCTGCATCGGATCGAATGCGAAAAGATCCTGCCGCTGTTTGGCACGGTGACCCGATCAGAGGACTTCCTGAAGACGCTCTAGGCGCGGGGGGACCTGCCACAAAATCACATAATTTCATTGTTCATAGGGAGGAGAAACCATGAAAATGAACACGTTCGCAGGTGCGGCGGCATTTGCCATATGCGGTCTGGCTGCCGGTTTGAGCCATGCCGCCGAGTATACCATCCGGGTCGGCAACTGGAACCCGAACCCCCACCATGCGGTGGTCAAGGCGCTTGAGGAATGGGCCGCGACGATCGAAGAGGAGTCGAACGGTCGGATCGACGTGTCCATTGACAAGGCGATCATCGGCAAGCCCGCAGGGCAATATGACCTGATCCGTCAGGGCGTGGTGCAGGCAGGTTGGGGTGTGCTCGCCTGGACGCCGGGGCGCTTCGAGCTGAGCCAGGTTGTTGAACTGCCGTTCCTGTCGCCCAACGGCGAGGAGGGCAGCCGCAAGATCACCGAAATCTGGCAAGAGCACTTCGCGGATCAGGAATTCACCGATACCAAGCTCCTGGCGCTGCATGTCCATGCGCCGGGCGCCCTGCATACCAAGGTCAAGATCGGCACGCTCGACGACCTCAAGGGCCAGAAGATCCGCACGCTTGGATCGGGCGTGGAATGGGCCGAGGCTCTGGGCGCCACGGCCGTGGTGATGCCTGCGAGCAAGGCGCATGAGGCGCTGGCGCGGGGCGTGGCCGACGGGATTCTGTTTCCTTTTGATGCCATTCAATCCTACCGGCTGGAAGAGATCCTGCCTTATCACCTCGAAGTGCCGAACGGGCTTTATACGATCACCTTCTTCTTTGCGATGAACAAGCGCTTCTATGACTCCTTGCCCGACGATCTGAAAGCTGTGATCGACGCCAATTCCGGTCCTGACCTCGCGGCCAACATCGGCCGCCACTGGGACGAAGCCGCCGCAGTGACCCGCCAGGCGCTGGTCGATGACCCGGGCCATGATGTCGCCACGGCGGATGCGGCCATGATGGAAGAGCTGAAGGCACGCTCTGCCGATGTTTTCCAGGCCTGGAAGGACATCGCCACCGCGAAGGGCGTCGATGCCGAAGCGATCCTGAGCGAGTTCCCGGCGTCGGGACATTGACAATGACAGCCCTGTTCAAGCTCATTGAACGGTTCCGCCAGATCACCGTCGCCTTTGCGGCGGTGGTCATGGCGGGGCTGGCCTGCCTGGTCTTCGTCGATGTGACCGGCAGATACGTCTTTTCCGCGCCGCTGCCCGGGACCGTTGAACTGATCGAGGGCTTCATGGCCATCGTCATGTTCGGCGCCCTGGCCGAGGCAACCCGGCACCGCGAGCATATTCGCCTTGATTTCCTGTTGGTGAAGTCGCGCGGGCGCGCGAGGCAACTGCTGGAGATGCTGAGCGATCTGGCAGTGCTGCTGCTGGTGCTGGGCGCGACCTGGGGCGTATTCGAGCGCACCCTGTCGCTCTATGAGTCTGGCGATCTGACACCCATTCTGGATCTGCCCCTTTACATGATGGCCGCGCTTGCGCTGCTGACCTTGCTGGTCGCCTGCATCGTTGCCGTTCTGGTTCTCGTCCGCGGTGTGGGCAATGGCCGGCAAGACGGAGATTACCTGCCATGAGCGAGCTGGAAGTTACGGCCCTGGTTATCGGGCTGCTGTTGTCGATGATGCTGCTCAGCGTGCCTATCGGCGCGGCCATGGCGCTCTCGGCCTTCTCCGGGATCATGATCCTCTACGGATCGGGCACCGCCTTTTTCATGGTTGGCGAGGTCGCCATGGAGGTGGGATTCAACTACGAACTCTGCATCATCCCGCTGTTCATTCTGATGGGCAACCTGGCGACAAAGGCGGGCATGTCGGCCGATCTCTACCAGGGCTGCGCCCGGCTGTTTGGCGGTGTGCGGGGCGCGCTGGCCATGGCCACGATCCTGGCATGTGGCTGCTTTGCCGCTGTTTCAGGGTCATCGCTTGCCACCGCAACGGCGCTGGGGCGGGTCTCGCTGCCGGAGATGAAGCGCAACAATTACAGCGACGCGCTCGCCACTGGCTGCGTTGCTGCGGGCGGCACCATCGGCGTCTTGATCCCGCCGTCGATCATCCTGGTGATCTATGGCGTGCTCACCGAAACCTCGATCACCGATCTCTTTGTTGCGGCGGTCATACCCGGGCTGATGCAGATCGTGATCTATGCCGCGACGATTGCCGTGATCGTTCGGCTCTGGCCCGGTTCTGCGGGCAATGGTCAGCCAACGAACCTGCGAGAAAAGCTGGCCGCCCTGCCCCAGATTTCCAGCATGTTCATCCTTTTTGCGCTGATCATCGGCGGACTCTATCTCGGGATCTTCACGCCGACCGAGGCGGCGGGCTTTGGGGTGATCTTTGCGCTGGCCATCGGCCTGTTGCGGCGATCAATCACCCTGTCGGAGATGGTCGAGGCGGTCTATTCGACCATCCGGACAACCGGCATGATCGCCCTGATCATTTTCGGCGCCTTCCTGCTGATCAACTTCTTCGTTCTGACCCGCGCCAACATCGCGATTGCCGATTACATCCTGTCTCTGGACGCCTCGCCAACCCTGGTGTTGCTGATCATCCTGCTGACCTATCTGATCCTGGGGTGTTTCCTCGACAGCATCGGTATGGTTTTGCTGACTGTTCCGGTGATTTTTCCGATCATCACCGGGCTGGGTTATGATCCGGTCTGGTTCGGCATCGTCCTGGTGATTGTGGTGGAAACAGGTATGATCACACCGCCCCTCGGCATCAACGTCTTTGCGATCAAATCCATCGCGCCGGATATTCCGCTCGGCACGATCTTCAAGGGCGTAATGCCGTTCTGGGGCGCGGATCTGATCAGGCTCGCCTTGCTTGTGATGTTTCCGGCCCTCACATTGATGCTGCTGTAAGAGCACAATTGTAAGCGCAAAGGCACCTTGTTGCCCGCGATCCTGGGGTCGCGGGCATGATCGCCCACCCGGCCAGAAAATCCACAACCTCCTGTTAGGACAACGGGCAACGCAGGTGCCACCGCACCGCATGAAGGGTGACTCACCCGGCAGGGCCGTCCCCAAAACTAGGGGACCGCCAAACCGATCAATTCATGCATCAGCCCCATTTCCGCCGGGCAAGAGCTGCGCGGCGGAACCGAGACCGGGGGCCGCGATCGGGCCGTCCGTCTCAGACGACGGCCGCAAGCCGGTGAAACCGGGATTTGGCGTAAATCAACGCCTCGCCCTCCTTTGCGGTGACATGTTCGATCTGTCCGAAAAAGACCTGATGGCTGCCGTTCTCCGTCGAACTTGCAACCTTGCATGAAATCGAGGCAAGCGCGTCCAGATGTTGCGGCAGGCCGGTCGGGCCTTCGCCCCAACTCGCGTCGTCGAACTTGGCCAGCCCAGTCAGGCCGCCCGCCCCGGCAAAGGCCATCGCCAGATCGGCCTGTTCCTCGGTCAGCAACTGCACCGAGAATCGTCCGGTGGCCAAAATCTGGGCGCAGGTGCCGGTTTTGCGGTTCACGCAAACCAGCAGCGTCGGCGGGCTGTCGGTGACCGAGCAGACAGCGGTGGCCGTGATGCCGCGCCGCAAGTCGCCGCTGCCGGTGGTGATCAGAGTGACGGCCCCGGGAAACAGGGCCATCGTCTGGCGAAATGTCGCAATGTCGACGGCCATTACGCAGCTTCCAGCGAGGTGAGGTAATCGTTGGCGGCGCTTTCGTCGGCAAACCACGGGAAGAAGTCGCGCGGATCGTCAAAGCCGTTGGTGATGCGCTTGGCCAGACCGGGCAGAACCTGCGCCGCGCCCATGATGTTCAACACAAACGGCGGCGGGGGCAGCAGCATCATGTTGGTCCAACGCACGACCCATTGGGCGTAGTCCCAGAACTGGTCGAATGTGGCCTGCATGAAAGCCTCGTCGAACGGCCGGTCGCCGTGCTCGAGGATCGCGGACAGATAAACCGCCGCCGCCTTGCCGGCGTTGTTGGCCCCCTGCCCGGTGATCGGATCGTTCAGACAAACAGCATCACCGAGCCCCAGCACCTTTGCCCCCGACGGAAGCGTGCCGATCGGTTTGCGCACTGTCGGAGGGAAGCGGCCAGCAAGCATGCCGTTCGCATCCGTCAGCTCGATGTTCTGGCAGCGCGCGGCTTCCCAAGGCAGGAATTTTTCAAGCAGGCCCTTTGAGGTCGCGAGGTGATCTGACGGGGTCTTGACCTCTTTCCAGCAATCCATGGGCCCGCCGGGCACCCCTTCAAACACCATGATTTCACAGGGGCCCGATTTGGTGAGCGCAGGAAAGACGAAATATTCGCCGACACCGGGGATCAGGTTGAAGCTGACGGCAGAATATTCCTCGCGCGGTGTCATGCCATGGACGTAGGTCAACGCCAGCGCGCGTTGCGGCGCGTCAAAGGGCGACCGTTCGGCATCGCGCTCAAACAGCTTGCCCACCTCGCCCTTGCCCGATGCCACGATAACCAGATCCGATGTGCGGGCGTCGGCCTCCATGGAGGCGATATCGGCGGTGGCAATCACCAGTTCGCCACCAAGCCGGGTGAACTCCTCGATCCAGCGCGGCATTTTCAGGCGCTGGTCCACCGATTGGGCCGGCTTGTCCAGACGCGCCGCCCACTCCAGGGCCTTCGCCCCGGCCTGCTCGGGATGCGGAACCGAGAAGGAGATGCCCTCGACGGGGGGGCAGGTGTCGCCCCAGAATTCGATGCCCAGGGCACGCTCATGCTCAAGCGTTGCATTGAACTGGCATTGCGAGGACAGCACTTTGCCGTCCGCGATCTGCTCGGGCGTGCGGTCCTGAACCATTTTGACGCGGTATCCCTTGGCAAGCAGTCCGATGCCCAGTTGCAGGCCGGACTGGCCGCCACCGATGATGGTGATCTTTCTCATTGTTTTTTCTCCCTGTTTATCTTGAAAAAGCCGTGCGTGTCGGGGGTGGCCCCGTCAGTCCATCAGACGCGGGATTGCGGGTTCGGCACGTTCCGGGCCCATCGCCGTGTAGCCGCCATCGACACAGACATCGGTGCCGGTCACAAAGCTTGCCTCGTCCGAGCACAGAAAGATGATGGTGTTCGCAACTTCCTCGGGGTCACCAACACGGGGCAGCAGGTGAAAATCGGCGCCGACGCGGTCTGTCTTTTCGCGGTCACCGCCGGTGAGCTCATCCATGATGTTCGACCAGGTCCAGCCGGGCGACACCGCATTGACGCGAATACCGTCGGGGGCCAGATCCATCGCCTGGTTGCGGGTCAATTGCAGGATCGCGGCCTTGGACACCGGGTAAAGCCATCGCCCAGTCTGCGCGACCCGCGCCGAGATCGACCCGAAATTGACGATCGCGCCGCGGTTTTTCTTCAGCTCTTCGCGGGCGGCCTGCATCAACATGACCGAGCCGACCAGGTTGACGTCGAGCGCCTCCAACCATTCGGCGCGGGTGCTTTCGGCCCCGTTGTCGAGATAGGTCGCAGCCACGTTCACCAGAAAATCGACCCGACCGAACCTTTTCTTGGCTTCCTCCACCATGCGGGCGACATCGGCGTCTGAGCGCAAGTTCGCCTCGACAAAGGCAACGCCCTCGCCCTCAAGCTTGCGTCCCGCGTCGGCATTGATGTCGGCGATCAGAACGCGGACGCCATGCGATCTGAAGGCTTTGACAACGGCGACGCCAATCTTTGTCGCGCCTCCGGGTATGATTGCCACTTTTCCGTCAAGTCCGCGCATTCTGACCTCCCGCCGCTGAGTTGTTTTGACCAACTCAATAGGAGAGAGGCGCCTCAGCCGTCGCTATCCAGCAAGCGCAATCAAAATCCGGATTGCGCAGGAAAGTGTTTTAAGTTAAAAATATCTGATGAGCTGGGCTGTGAGCCACCTTAAAAACAAGGCCATTCCGGGCGTCGACTGTGCCGGCGTACCCCTGTCATCCTGCGCTTTGTTTGAAACCCGCGACCTCGATGACGCACGCGAACGCGTCGCGCGGGTCTATTGCGATCATCGGCTCGACCTGATCGGACAGGGCTCTGTTCTTGCCCGTCACAACCGTTTGCCAGGGGCAACGCTTTCGATCAATTTCATGGAATACGGTGCCAAGAGCCTGATCGTGCCGGGGGCGCTGGACACCTTCTACCTTTTCCAGTTTCCACTCAACGGTTTCGCCACCGTCACCAATGGCGCTGATACCTATACCATCGGCAGTGGCCGTGGCGGTGTGCTGAACCCCGATGTGGAAACCAGCATGATCTGGGAAGCCGATTGTGCGCAACTGCTGGTGCAGATCGACAGCAGGACGCTGAACCGGCTGGCCCGGCGGCATTTTGGCCTGCCAGAGGAGAGGATCGTTCACTTCAAAGGCACCGGAGATCTGAGTACCGGCAAGGGGCGCAGCGTGCTGGAGCTGTTGCTCTATATCATTCGCGAGGCGGAGTTGGGCAATGTGGTGATCGGCACCGAGACCATGCTGGCCCGACAGCTGGAAGAGACCCTGATCCTAGGTCTGCTCGAATATATGCCGAATTCGCTCCATGGGGATGAGACTCGCGCGGGGCGGGGCCGTGGACCAGCGCCGCGACTGGTGCGGCAGGCCGAAAGCTATATGGAAGCTCATCTGACCGACTCAGTGACCGTTTCCGAAATATGCGAGGCGGTGGGCACGAGCCTGCGCTCGCTTCAAACCGCATTCAGGCTGCATCGTGACCGCACACCACTTGAGGTTTTGCGCGACATGCGTCTCGAACGGGCGTGGATTGATCTTAGCAATCCGACTTCGGAGACGCGTGTCACCGACGTCGCAACGGAGTGGGGCTTTTTTCACCTCGGTCGCTTTGCCGAGCAATATCGGCGCAAGTTCGGATGCACGCCGGTTGAAACCCTGCGTCAGGCGCTCGACCAATAAGAGCTGCGCGCCTTCGGTATGCAAGCCGTCAGAGCACCTGCCGCGGGCCGATCAGGAATTGTGGTGGCGAATGTCGATCATGATGGAAATGGCACGGAAGGCGTCCGCTTCCGAGACGCATCCCATGTATTCGTGCACCCACTCGCGGTGCTTCTGGGTCATCTCGTCCATCAAGGTGCGCCCCTTGGGAGTGATACGGACCAGGAACGCCCGGCGGTCTGTTTCAACGTTGGTGCGCTCCAGCAGCCCCTCGCCCACCAGTTTTTCGACAACACCGGTGACGTTGCCGTTGGAGACAACCAGATGCCGCGACAGCTGGCTCATCTTCAACCCTTCGGGCATGCCATAGAGTGTGGCCAGCACATCGAACCTGGGCAGCGTTGTTCCGAACTCTTCACGCAGCCGTTCACGCAGCAGGCCCTCGATCGAGCGCACCGCCTTGAGCATCTGCAACCAAAGCCGCAGATGCTGGGTGTCCAAGCCACTTTCTGCGACCGGCGACTTCGATGCATGTTTGGCCACGTTTCGCCCCCTCTTTTCGTCGGTTGCTTCGTATCCCAAATGTCCGGCGCTTGGTAGTCTCAGGTCAACCATTCGGCATCGGGTTTCGGCAGGGGAACCGCGGCGATTAGTTTGCGGGTTTCGGCGGCCGAGGGCGCATCGAATATCTGTGCCACAGGTCCGCTTTCGACGATCCGACCGTGGTTCAGGACAATCAGGTCATCACAAAGGTGGCGGATGACACTCAGGTCGTGGCTGATAAAGGCCACCGTCAGGTTCATGTCCCGCGCCAGGTCCTGCAACAGGGTCAGCACCGTGGCCTGCGAGGACACATCCAACCCCGAGACAATCTCGTCCGCCAGAATGAACTGAGGGTTCAGGGCAATGGCGCGGGCAATCCCGACGCGCTGCCGCTGACCGCCGGACAACTGGTGCGCAAAGCGGTCGGCGAATGCGGCCCCAAGGTGCACCCGCTCCAGCGCCGCGCAGGCTGCGGCACGGCTGGCGTCCAGACCGTAGCGGCGCAGAGGCCAGGCGATCAGCTGCCAGATTTTCTGCCGTGGGTTCAGCGATGACATCGGATCCTGAAAGATCATTTGCAGGTCCTGTCGCAGCGGCTTCAGCTGCGCCTCGTCCAGCGGGGCCAGATCGACGGGTCTGTCGCCACCCGCCCAGATAATCTGCCCGGCATCGGGCCGCACCAACCGAACCAGCGCGCGCCCCAGCGTCGATTTGCCCGATCCGCTTTCGCCGACAATACCGGTGATTCGCCCCTTTGGCAGCTCCAGCGTCACGCCGTGCAGAATGGTCTTGCGCGGCACCGGTCCAAACAGGCGCCGCGCGCCGTGATCGGGATAGGACACGGTAAGATCGCGGACAGAGATCAAGGCCGTCATCGGGTTTGCTCCTGCATGAGGTCCGCGATCACCTCGGGCGGCACCGGCGCAAACGGCGCATCGCTGCGCGTCCAGTCCGGCGTGGCCCGGATCAGCGCGCGGGAATAGGCATGGCCCTGCCCGGCTCCGGCAAAAAGCGCCTCTGTGTCGATGTGCTCGACAACGCGCCCGCCGAACAACACCGTGACCCGCTGGCTGATCTGGGCCACGACACCCATGTCGTGGGTCACGAACAAAACAGTGGTGCCCGTTTCCTGCTGCAATCCCCGAATGATCCTGAGAATTTCGCGCTGCACGGTGGCATCGAGCGCCGTCGTCGGCTCATCCGCGACGATCAGCTTTGGCTCGGTGGCAAAGGCCGCTGCGATCAGCACACGCTGGCGCATCCCGCCCGACAGCTCATGAGGATAGCTTTTCAGAACCCGCGCCACATCGCGGATATGGACCTGTTCCAGAAGATCAGCGGCACGGGCCAGCGCCTTGCGTCTGGGCCAGCCGTGAATGCGCACCATCGCATCTGTCATCTGGGCCGCGATCGGGCGCACCGGGTTCAGCGCGGTCAGCGGATCCTGCGGGATCAATGAAACATGGCGCGCCACTTCTCGCCGCCTGACGGATGCGGGGAGCTGGTCCAGCGCCTGCCCCAGCACCGTGATCCTCCCGGTCTGACGCAGGCCCGCGGGCAGAATGCCCAGAACCGCCTTGCCAAGCATCGACTTGCCCGCCCCGCTTTCACCAACCAGTGCGCGCACCTCTCCGGGCTCGACGCGCAGATCAACGGTGTTCAGTACCTTGAGATCATTCGGCAAGCGCACCGACAGGTTCGAGATTTCCAGCACCGGCGCGCTCATGTCTGCACCGGATCGAAATGGCGCTTCAGCCCTTCGCCCAATTGACTGAAGCTGAGAACGGTCAGGAACAGCGTTAGCAGCGGGAAGGTCAGCACCCACCAGGCAAAATAGATCGACGCCCGCCCCTCTGCGATCATCCCGCCCCATGTCGGCGCATCCGAGGACAGCGACAGGTTCACAAAGCTCAGGATCGCCTCGACGATAACAGCGATACCCATTTCAAGGCTGAGCAGGGCAATGATGGCGGGCAGGACATTGGGCAGGACTTCATGGCGCAACACGCTCAGCTTGCTGGCTCCCCCGATCACTGCGCTGTCGATGTAATCCATCCGGGCCTGCACCAGTGTTTCGGCCCGCACGACCCGCACAAAGCGGGTCCAGTCGATCAGCGCAATCGCGGCGATAACCGACCCGAGCCCGGTCCCCAGCACCGCCACCAGCAGCACGGCGAACAGCACAGGGGGAAAGGCCATCCAGATCTCGACCAGGCGGCTGATGCACTTGTCCCACCAACCGCCAAAGAACCCTGCCAAAAGCCCAAGACCCGACCCCACGAGACCCGCCAAAAGGGCCGCCGTCGCTGCCACGATCAACGCGATCCTTGCGCCATAGATCAAGCGCGACAGCACATCGCGGCCCAGATCATCCGTCCCCAGCCAATAGCCTGGCTCCGATCCGGCGATCCATGCCGGCGGCAAGCGCCCCAGCATCAGATCCTGCGCCAGCGGATCATGCGGCGCGATCCATGGCGCAAAAACAGCCGCAATTCCCACCAGCGTCAGCCAGCACAGCGGCACCCAAAGCCGCAGGTTCGGCGCCCGGACAACGGCGCGAGGGGCAGAGATATCAACCATGTCGCAACCTCGGATTCAGCAGGCCATAGGTCAGATCGACGGCCAGATTGATGACGATGAACAACAGCGCAAACAACAACACGATGCCCTGGATCAGCGGCAGATCGCGGTTGATCACCGCCTCGATGGCCATGTTGCCAAGGCCCTCGTAGGCAAACAGCCGCTCGACGATCACTGTGCCGCCGATCAGAAATGTGAACTGCACCCCGATCAGCGTGAGGGTCGGCAGGGCGGCATTGCGCAGGGCTTCCGAGACGATCACGCGAGTTTCGGACAGGCCGCGCACCCGGGCCAGCTGGGTGTAGTCCAGATGCAGCTCGGCCTTCAGCGATTGCTTGAGCACCTGCGCAATCATCGCCGCGAGCGGAAGCGAAAGGGCCAGCGCGGGCATGAGCATATGCGCCAGCACGTCCTGCACCAGGCGCCATTGGCCGCGCAGAAGCCCCTCGATTATGTAGAAATTCGTCGAAAGATCCACCGCAAGCCGGGGATCGACCCGGCCAGAAATTTGCAGGACCGGCCAGAGAACGCCGAACAGCAGGATCAGCAGCAGCCCCCAGAGGAAATCCGGCACCGAGAGGCCGACTCCCACCCCCAGATCGACGCCCAGCTCCGGGCTGCGCCCGCGAAACCGCGCGCCGACAACCGCGCCGAGCCCGCCCAGGGCCACGGCCAGCAGCAGCGCCATCAGTGCCAGCTCCAACGTGGCGGGCAAACGCTCCAGCACCAGCTCCGCCACGGGCTGGCGCATGATGATCGAGGTGCCGAAGTCCCCCTGCGCCACCGCCTTGAGCCAGATGACAAACTGCTCCGGCAGGCTCTTGTCGAACCCGTAGAGCGCCTCGAGCCGGGCGATATCGGCCGCCGTTGCGCCCGGGGGCAGCATCATGGCAATCGGGTTACCGGGTGCCACGCGGATCAGCGTGAACACCACCACAGCCACCCCAAAGAGGGTGATCGCAACGGCAATCAGCCGTGAGATGATGGATCGAAGCAGCATGACCGTCCCTTCTGTTGCTGCGGCGGCGCAAAGACCGCCGCGCCTGGCATTACGCCTTGGGACGGATCTGCTGCGGCAGCAGATCACCCGAGGTATAGGGCGTGAGGTCCAGCGTATCGCGGTACACGATGGGCATGACGTATTGCAGCAGCGGGATGACATATCCCTCTTGCGCAATCAGGCGCGAGGCGGCCTTGTAGCCTTCGATCCGGGCGTCCTCGTCGGTCTCGCCAAATAGCGGGCCGATGGCGTCGATCACGTCCTGGCTGTCCCAGACCGAATGCGGCGAGGGGCCGAACATCGCGTAGCCTGTGGATGTTGACGGATCCCCGATCGCATTGCCCCAATTGTAGAACGCCGCCGGCGCCAGCTCATCTGCCGCGCGCAGGTCAAAGTGTTTGGCGATGTCGTAGACTTCGATCTCGGCCTCGATGCCCACCTTGCGCCACATGCCGACGATGGCCTGCACCATTTCGTAATCCTTGGGCTTGAAACCGCGCGTGGTCTGGATCTTGAAGCGCACCGGATTGTCGGTGTCATAGCCTGAGTCCGCCAGCAGCTTGACCGACAGCTCCGGGTCGTAGGCGACGGTGATCGAGGGATCGTAGGCCGCATAGCCCGGTGCCTCAAGGGTGGAGATCGGCACGCCATAGCCGCGCAGCAGGCGGTCGATGATCAACTGCTTGTCGATGGCATGATGCGCGGCAAGCCGCACGTTGCGATCAGTCATGACCTCGATATCGTTCAGGAAAATCATCCCGATATCGGTGATCGGAATGGCCACGCCCGTCAGCCCCGGCTTGGCGATCAGCCGGTCGTATTCCTCGTAGGGGATGTTCAGGGTCACATCGGCATTGCCGCTTTCAATCTCCGCAACGCGGCTGGTCACGTCGGTCACAAACTTGATCGTCACGGTCTCAAACCCGGGGGCCTCGCCCCAGTAGTGCGGGTTGGCTTTCAGCCGGACAAACGCGCCGCGCTCGAACGCGTCAACCATATAGGGGCCGGTGCCGATCGGCGCCGCCTCGAACCCGTCGGCGCCGACGGACTCGTAGTAATCCTTGGGCAAGACAAAGCCGGTCAGGAAGGCCATCCATTTGAACAGTGCCGGCTCGAACGACAGCACATCGGCGGTGATGGTCTGGCCATCCACGCGGTAGTTGCCGATCTTTTCCCAGACGAAGGAAATCGGGTTGCCCGTCTCGGGGTTGGCAGCGCGTTCCAGCGACCAGACGATATCGGCGGGGGTCATCGGATCGCCGTTCTGCCATTTGACCCCTTCGCGCACCGTCATGGTCACGGTGCTTCGATCCTCCGAAAACCCCCAGTCGGTCAGCAAGCCGGGGCCAAAGCTCAGATCGGGGTTTTGCGCGATGTAGCGGTCATAGACCGCAAGATAGATCGCCTGCAAAACCGGGTTGACTGCAACCTGTCCGATCGTCGGGTCCCAGGCTTGAACGGGAATGTTGTAGGCAATGGTCAGGTCGGTGGCGGATTGCGCAAGCACCTGTGTTCCCGGAAGTGTTGCCAGCGCGGCGAATGCGCCGCTGGCTCCGATGAAATCTCGTCTGTTCAGCGTCATGGTTCAGTGACCTCTCTGTTGTTGCCCGGCGTTTTTCGCCGTAGCACTATTGCCGCGCGGCTCTTTTGGCCGCTTGCGTTTCAGATTTCGCGTGCCGCCCGCCAGCCGGAGGCGGCCCCCGTGCCTGCTCCGGGCCATGTGGCCGCCCCGATCAGGCGCAGCCCGCGCACTGGCGTGCGCCCGTCGGGATAGCCGCGCACGGGTCGAAACAGGAAATTCTGCGTCAGCGCGTGTGATCCGCAAATCTGGTCACCGCCGACCAGGTTCGGGTTCTCCGCCTCCAGCTCCAGCGGGCTGACGACATGGCGGGCAAGGATGCAGTCTTGCAGCCCCGGCGCATGGTCTGCGATCATCGCAAGGGCGCGATCAGCGTAAGGCTCTGCGGCATCGGCCCAATCGGTGGCGTTGATCTGCCCGGCGGCATCGCCGGAAATCATGCCCGGCACCATGCGCACCTGTATCCAGGCAATGTGCTGGCCCTCCGGTGCGCGACCGGTGTCAAACAGGCTGGGCTGGCCAATGACCAGAACCGGCCGCTCGGGCAGCAGGCCCGCGCGGGCCTGCGCATGAACCAGCGCCATGTCATCCATCGACCGGCCAATGTGTACATAGGCAAAATCGCCAAGCGTCTGTTCGGCCCACGGGATCGGCGTCGACAGCGCCAGATGGATCATCATCGTGCCCGGCGCATGGGTGAAAGTCTGCAACCCGACGTCAAAGCGCGCGTCGTCGGTCTTGCCCAGCAGCCTCGCGAGGTGGCGCGGCGCGAGCGTTGCCAAAACGTGGTCCGCCTTGTGGGTTTCCCCGGCAACCACCCCGGTCACCCGACCTGCGCTATGAGTGATCGCCGTAACCTCCTGTCCGCAAAGGACAGTACCGCCGTGCTCTTGGATCAGCGCAACAAGCGCATCGGTCAGCCGACCGGCGCCCCCCTTGCCGATCACCATCCCCATGGTCGAGCCCGCCATGCCTTCAAGGTAGGGAAAGATCGCGCCGCCCGCCGCATCTGGTGAGAAATCCAGATGCATTCCCCAACTGGCGAGTGCCGTCTTCAAGGTCGGGTCTTCAAAGGTCGCATCCAAAAAGCTGCGGGGCGTGGAAAGCAGCAACTGGATCAGCTCCAGCAGACCCTCCGTGCCCAGCTTGCGCCATGCCCGCCATAGCCATCGTGTCAGTGCAGGCAGGCTCATGGGACCAGAGAGCAATCCGCCCAACAGCTCCGCCCGCGTGCCGAAACCCAGCGCCAAGGCTTGCCATGCGGCACGGTCAGCGGGCGAAAGCTGCGCCATGAGAGCGGCAGGGTCCGTGCTGACCTCCAGAGCGGTGCCGGGGGTCGTGACCTGTGCAAACGGCGTGGAAATAGGGACCAGTTCAAACCCGTGCCTGGCCAGCTTTTCACCATGAGCGGCCATGAAGGCCGATCCCGCAAACAGCGAAAGGTTCATCGCGGCGACATCGTGCCGAAACCCCGGCAAGGTCAGCTCTTCGGTGCGCACGGCGCCGCCCGGCCGATCAAGCCGCTCCAGCACAAGCGGGCTCTTGCCACGGATCGCCAGATCGGCGGCAGCCACAAGGCCATTGATCCCGGCCCCGATGACAATGGGGCGGCTCATGCGGGCGCACCGGCAGTGGTGCCGACCCCGCCGGCCCTTCCGGTGTGCGCTTGCCTTGCAAAGGATCGTTGGGCCATTGAGATATACCTGTGGTTCGTGTGCACGCCTCTGTGGCGGTTCAGCTCAGTTCCTGCGCGACGAGAAAGCCGGAGCCACCCGACAACCCCGGGCCGGGATGTGTCGAAGCCCCGATCTGCCAAAGGCCCTTGATTCCGGTGTCGTGGCGGGTGCTGTCGGCAAGGGGCCAAAAGGCAAAGAACGGGTCCAGCGTGCAGGCCCCGCCGTAGGGGTCACCGCCAACAAGGTTTGCGTTCATGGCCTCCAGATCGGCGGGCGATATCGCGCGCCGCGCAACTGTCGCCTGTCGCAGGTTCGGGATGTGGCGGACCAGAATGTCTTCGATCCGGTCGGCGAAAGCCTCGCGCAGCTCTGGGGTCCAGGAGCCATCCGCGGGCGTGTCGATGTGCCCTGCGGCATCGCCTTTGACCACGCGCGGCGCGTCGGGCATCTGCAACCACAGGGTCGCGCAGCCTTCGGGCGCGCGGCTCGGGTCGGCGGCACAGGGCTGGCCCAGGCAGATCGTCGGAACCTCGGGCAGCATGCCGCGCTCCGCCTCGTTCGACGCATTGGACACACCGTCCAGACCCGGCGTCAGGTGCAAGAGCTGCACATCGTCCAACCCTTCGGTTGTCCAGGCTGGCAATTCGTTCAGCGCGTAGTGCAGTTGGAAATTCCCACGCCCGTAGCGATACTTGCGCAAATCGTCCTTCCGCTCGGGCGCATCGATCAGCCCATCGAAAAGCGCATGCGGCGTGACAGAGGCCAGAACGCCACCCGCCGCAATCTCTTCGCCGCTCAAAAGGGTCACACCCGTGGCGCGCCCGTTCTTCACGTTGATGCGGCCAACCTCGGCGCCGGTGCGCAGCGCACCGCCGTTTTCGGTGATGATCGCCGTCAGCGCACGCACGATGCCACTTGCCCCGCCTTTGATGATCGGCGCGCCAGCCGCCTCCAGCGCAAAGCCGATGACCTGCCCCATCTGGCCCGAAAACGCGGCTTCGGGTGGCAGACCGGCATGCAGACCCCAAGGCGCCCAAAGCGCGCGGTTCAGCTCGCTTTTAAATGATGACTCCAACCAGCCGCGCATCGGCTGCAACGCCTGCCCCATCCGCGCGGCCAGACCGCGCGCGCCGCGCCGCCAGGCTTCCTTGCCAAGCAAACGTGCCGTCTTCCCGCTCCAGGGCTCGCCGCCCATCAGGCCAAACATCAACCCGGCATCCGCCGCAAACCCGTCAAGGTCGCGCCCCAGCTGCGCGCCATCCCCGGCAAAGGCCGCGTTGAACGCCGCGACGTTGGCGGCACGGTTCATCGTGAACAGCTGCGCCCGACCATCGGGCAAGAGCACGCCGGTGGGCGTGTCCGTTGCACAAAATTCGACGCCATGCCGCGCCAGATCCTCGGCCAGCGCAGCATGCGCGCCACCCGTGACCCACAGAACGAATGTCGTGGCCAGCGGGTCGTAGATGTAGCCGGGGGCCAAAGTCTCGGTGCGGATGCACCCCCCGGCCTGATCTTCGCGCTCGAACAGGGTGACGCGCTTGCCTGCCTTGGCCAGCAACGCCCCCGCCGTCAGCGCATTGATCCCCGATCCGACAATGGCGTAGTCCAGCGCGGCCATGGGACTATGCCGGAACCAGAGCCAGCGCCCGAACCGGCGAGCCTGTGCCTTCGACGATCTTCAGCGGGTTGGCGATAAAGATCGCGCCTTTCGGCGGCAGCTTGTCGAGGTTGACCAGCGAGGCCAACCCGTAGCGGTTGTTCTTGTGCAGCAGATTATGCGCAGGGAACGGCACCGGGAAGGTCGCGGCCATGCCCGCATCGGTGCCAATGCACTGTGTCCCCCAACCCAGAGCCTGTTTTTCCATCAGGTATTCAATACAGCCCTGATCGGGGCCGGGCGTGTGGGGCATGCCTTCGCCATCGGCGTTCAGGAACTTGTCCTCGTCGGTGTTGAACTGGTCCCAATCGGTGCGCATCAGCACCCATTCACCCGCCTTGATCTCACCATGCTCGGCTTCCCATGCCTTCACCGCATCGGCGGTCAGCAGGAAGTCGTTGTCAGCCGCCGCCTCGGCCGCGCAATCAATGACATTCGCCGGAGCAACAAAAGCCTGCGGGTCGATCGTGTCGACGGAGCCGTCGGGGAAATCCTTGCCGGTGACCCAATGATGCGGCGCGTCATAGTGGGTGCCCGAATGTTCGCCCAGCTTTAGCCAGTTCCACGCCCACCAGGGGCCTGTGTCATTGTACTTGCTGATCGGGTGAATTTCGATCTTGGGCGTATCGACGGCCAGTTCGGGCGGCAGCTTCAGCAGCGGCGTGTCCGGGCCGAGAGGCGCCGCGCAATCGACGACGCGGATGGAACCGTCCAGCAAGGACGACGCGAGCTTGGCAAGTGTATCGGCGGAGGTCATTGGCAACTCCCTGTGCAGGTCTTGTTTTTCTTGATCTCAGCAAACGCCAATCAAAAATTTATTTCAAGCCTAAATCTTTTTACTTTTAGCAGGCCCCGCTGAGACCGATTCATCGATCCGTGAAGCCAGAATAAAAGAGCGGCTCTCACTCGGATGATTATGTGCGTTATCAGCACATTACCCCCGATTTTCAGGCTTTTTCGGCCCTTTTCACCAGCAGAAAACCCCGGGACCAGCGGCAGTTCCGCGCTATCCCTTAAACGCAATTCCAGTCCACAAAACGCAAAATTTTATTTTAGCATTGAACAAAAATATGCCCGCGGCCGAGCAAGGCCAGCGGGCGATCAGACGGCGGATCTGGCCGATGATGGGCGTCATCAAGGGGCTGGACTCAGCAATTTCAGAGGGTATCGCCCCCAGATGACGCAGGGTATAAGAGCCGTGACGGCCTGCGGCGCCCTCTCGTTTCACGGTTGCTCCTCATACCCCCATCGGTGCAGATTGGGGTGGGGCGGATCCGGGCTTCCGGGTTCGCCTTTGATTGTGATCCGCACTTAGGCCTGGTCTGGCGTTGACGCGTCAAGTTCGGCCTTGTGGGCCTCGTCAAACGCCCGGCGCAGGTGATTTTCGGCGTCGGTGTCGAGATTGGTGCGCAGCACCCGGCCGCCATGTTCGCCCAGCCGCTCGATGACCTTGTCCGACGCATTGGCGCGTACCATCATGAAGAGCGCGGCCTGACCCGGTTGCAGGACGCTGCCCACGTCTTTCATGAAATCGTCGTTGATGCCGTAGTCGCTCAACGCGCCGGACAGTGCCCCGGCCCCGGCGCCGACGGCGACCCCCAGCAGCGGGTTGAAGAACACCATCCCGATCAACAGGCCCCAGAAGGCCCCGCCCGCGGCCCCCGCGGTCCACATGTTGACCATCTGGTTGAGCTTGACGTTCCCGTCGGCGTCGGCAACAGCGACCACCGCGTCGGCAACATCGACCAGATATTCCGCTGACATTTTCATCAGATCGGTGCGGGCTTCTTCGGCTTTTTCGGGTGCGTCATACCCGATGACGATCAGTTCAGACATGTTGGTCTCCTTTTCAGTGTCTGCCTTGAATTCAGTTGCGTCTGTGTCGCCGCCGCCGGACCACAGGCGTATCGAGCGGCCCGGGCGGTCAGCAAAACATTGGTATTGCGTTGTTTTCTCTCTTCGATGGATCTTGCGCCTAGTTCATGTACCAGCCATGGCTGACCACCAGCGACTGACCGGTGAGCGCATTGGTCGGGAAGGCGGCAAAGACATGGGCCACTTCGGCGACGTCCTCGATGGTGGTGAATTCCTGGTCCACGGTCTCACCCAGCATAACCTTGTTGACGACCTCTTCTTCCGAGATGCCAAGATCGCGCGCCTGTTCGGGGATCTGTTTCTCCACCAGCGGGGTCTTGACGAAGCCGGGGCAGATCACATTGGCGCGGATGCCGTGCTTGGCGCCTTCCTTGGAGATCACGCGGGCGAGACCCAAAAGCCCGTGTTTGGCGGTCACATAGGCAGATTTCAGCGGGCTGGCTTCCTTGGAATGCACAGAGCCCATGAAGATGATCGCGCCCGATCCGGCCTTTTGCATATGCGGCATTACCGCCTTTGAGGTCAGGAAGGCCCCGTCGAGGTGGATGGACAGCAGTTTCTTCCATTCGTTGAACGGAAAGTCCTCGATCGGGTGCACGATCTGGATCCCGGCGTTGGAGACCAGCACGTCGATCTTGCCCCATTTCTCGATGACCGCTGCGACACCTGCGTTGACCTGCGCCTCGTCGGTGACGTTCATCTCGACCGCCATCGCCTCGCCCGGGCCTGTCGCGGTCAGCTCCTCGGCGGTTTTCTGGGCAGCGTCCAGTTTCAGATCGGCGATGACAACCTTGGCGCCATCAGCGATGTAGCGTTTGGCAATGCCGAGACCGATGCCGCTGGCGGAGCCGGTGATGATGCAGACTTTATCCTTGAGGGTCATTTCAAAGTTTCCTTCTGTTGCGCGCTGCGGAGAGACCACATGCTGCGCAGGTTGAAATCGGTGAACAGATGTTGGAGCACGGCAAGGCTCACGTGGCCGATCAGGTAGACCCAGGCGAGATTTGCCAGCGCTTGGTGAAGCCCCATGTCGAGGCTGATGAGACCGGGGGCGTCCGGGTTGCCGCCTCCGAAAAAGTAGAAGATCGTTCCGGTGCCCGACATCGCGGTGATCAGCAGGATGCCCAGCCCGTGCACTGCACTGGCCAAGGGGCTGTCATCGTCGTGCGCCGGCAGGCGCAGTTTGCACAGCGCCGCAAGATGCGCCTTGAGGTCGGTCCAGACCGCGGCACGCCGCCGGGCCGAGGCCCAGGGGAACAATAGCCCCGCCGGGGTGCCCCGTTTGCGGACGGTCAGCACGAGCCAGAAGAGCACGATCAGGCTGAAGGCGGCAAGCCCCCCGAATTCGTGGATCTCAAAGAGGAAATTGCCCGCAAAACCCGGTTTGGGATGTTCCATGCCAAGGCTGGCAAACAGGGCCGTCACAACCGCAAGCGCCATCCCGGCGTGGACCAGTCGCGTCGGCAGGCTATGCCGGGTGGTGACGATGGTTTGGCGTGTCGCGGACATGGCCCCTTACCCTTTCGGCTGAAGGTAATCGTGCACCACCTCGCCCAGCCCGAGGGTCAGGTCGGTCAGCAGGTGAACGGCAGAGACGACCTCCAGCACCGGCAGCTCGGCGACAGGGGCCAACGCGTGCTGGTGCAGTTCCAGCCCGGCCGGTCCCTCCCAGGCGCCTTTCAGCGTTACGTCCCGGGTGTAGTAGCGGACCAGTTCGCAAATACGGGGCGTGCAATCCACATGCGGAATGATTTTCAGCATGAAGTTCGGAGCATCAAATCCCTTGAGCACGGTGTCATGATCCAGCGCGCGGTGCTTGTAGCCCATCGTGCCCGTTGCCACCCGGACGGAGCCCACGTCCAGCGTGCCGACCAGCGTGTCTTTTTCGACCCGCAGCGCCGGATCGGCGAGCTTCTTGGGAAATCCCCAGATTTCGCGCCCGCCCGCGATCGGCGCATCGTCATTCAGAAACATCGAGTGCACATAGCCGCCCGCGACCCCGTCCAGTGTCACCGGGATCACCTGACCGCTTTCGGTATAATCGCCAAAGCCGGTGCTGTCGGGCATGCGGATGAATTCGTATTTCACCAGCGGCTCGCCGATCTGCAACGGCTCGGGCACCACGCGGCGCAGCGCCTCTGGATCGGTGCGATAGGTGATGGTCAGAAACTCGCGATCGACGAATTTATAGGGGCCCTTCGGATAGGAAGGGCTGGTGAGCGGCATCGCAAAAGCATTCGATATGACGTCGGCGTGTGTCATTTTACTGTTCCTTCAGAGCGGTTTCTTGCGGCGTTGAAGGATATCTAAACGCTCTCTTCTGCATGGACCTTTCGGCAAGCTTACAAGAACGACAACTTTGCAAGTCATTCTGCCCACAGCAAAAACCCGCCACCTGGGGTGACGGGTTCAGTGTTGCGGCAATGGCTTTATGGGCTGTCGGGCGCCTCACGACGCCATGCGGGGTGGTATCAATCAGCAGGCTTGTCCGCGCCATACACAGCGATTGAAACCTGATTTTCGAAGTTTGTGACAAAGGCTTCGCTTCGGTGGTTGGCCGGCGCGTCGGTGTTGAGGTAATTGCAGAACGCCGTGATCATGATGTCGGCGATGTCCGCTTTTGTTGCATCGGGATGTGCCTTGGCCAGCTCCTGCGCGATCGTGCTGAGGTTGTCGCCATCAAGCTCGGCCGTGCCGACCTTTTGCGCCAGCGCCGCAAGGTCAAATGTACCGCCCCCGGCTTCGGTAAAGACCGCTGACGGGTTGGGGCAATCAAGAGGTTCTGCCGAAACCAAGGCTGGTGACGAAAGGCACAGAACGGTGACCAAGGTAAAGAGCGGATGTTTCATGGAGGGGCCTTTCAGAATCTGCGAGGTGTAAGAGCGGCGCGTGCCGCGCGACGATGGGCGACGGGCTGCGTTGCGGTGACTGGGATCAGCAAGGCACGGCGGACCGGATGCGGCCCGAAAAGACATGTGCCAACCACGCCGACCAAGTATCTTTGACAGAGTTTCAGCATCTTCGTCCTTTCACGCATGCATCGGTATGGCGGCGTTTTGACAGCTGGATGTGCAATGGGTCTGTCGCCAAGCTTACAGTTTTGACAGATTTCCAGGCCCGCCTGACGGATGGATGCTGCCGTCAGCTCGGCGACACGACCCTCGTCCCCGAGCGCGCCCGCCGCGGCTGAGACAAACGGTACACCCGACCGCGGCAAGAGCAGGCATGATGGCAGGCGTCATACCACAGAAAGGTTCGTTCATGAGCACCCCCGAGCAAGACTTTGACGTCTTCATGTCCAATGCGCTTGTCGCGCTGGCCGAGATAAACCCCGATATTGATGCGGTCCTTCAGACCAGCGCCAGCAGCTGGAGCCTCGGTTTTCAGGGCGACGAGCAGATCGACCTGGAACTGTTTGAAACCGGTCAGCGCCTGATGCTCTCCACCACGCTGGCCAATGTCGGCCAAGATGCGTTGGAAAAGGCGATGCAGGGTCTTTTGACCTACAACCTGATGTGGCGCGAAACAGGAAACGTCCGAACCGCGCTTGCAGAGTCTCATATATTTCTGATCACCGACCTGCCCGTTGCGGTGCTGGACAGCGACAGCCTGTCCCTGGCGCTTGCCAATCTGCGTCGCGCACGCAGCCAATGGGACCGGTTTTTCCAGCAAGCGCCTGCGGATGCGGTGGATTTCTCCGCCGAGCATATTCTGCGGGCATAAGGGAGCAGCACCATGTCACTGAAACCCTCGCTTAACGTCAATACATCCACCACTGCCGCCCAGCTCAATGACTTTGCTCAGGGGCTGGACGATGGGATGCGCCTCAAGGGCAAGCAGAACAAAGATGGCTCGATCACGCTTTATGCCTCGCAGAACAAATCCGGCCTGCTGTCCAAGCTGACCGGCCGGGCGCAGGACCGGATCGACATGGCAAAACGTGCGGTCAATCAGGTTGCCAGCAACGATGTCCGCGATTTTGCCGACCTGGAAGTCAAAAGCCTGATCCACAACATGACCTCACATGGCCAGTTCATGAAACCAGGCAGCACAGCGCTCAAGGCGATTGCTTCTTTTGCCAACAGCTTGTCCGGCGATCTGGCCAATAGCCGCGCGCAGGAAAACAGCAAGCTGGGGCTGAGCGAAATGCCGTTTGAGGCGCGCGTCGCGGTGCGGGAAGCCGGCGACGCGATGATCCAGCGCCTGAGCGGGGCGATGACGGGGGACTACAGCGCACAGGGGATCGCGGAAACGTTGTCCGACACGCTGGCCAGCGCGATGTCGTCACCAGAGATGCGCGCGGCGCACCCGAACTTTGAACTGGGCGACGGCGAGGATCTGATCGCAGCGCTCACCAGCAAGTTCCAGGACATGGCCGAGGCCACCGGCGAGGGGCGCCTGCCGAAAATGATCAAGGCCGAGCTGCGCGAGCTGGCCGAGCAAACCTTTCATTTGACCGCCAACAAGATGCTGGGCGCCAGCATTTCCGATGACAAGGCCGTCCTGACCATCGACGGCAAGGACTACGCGCGCGGACCCAAAATTGCCGAAGGCGGCTTTGGCGAGGTGATACGCTACGACGCGCAGGATGGCTCTGGCAGCCTGGCGGTGAAATTCGAAATCGAGAGCAACGCGTCATCGCACGACAGCTTCGCAACAGAAATCACGGCCCATCGTCACGCCGCCGCAGAACCGAACGATAACATTCTGGGCTTTTCCGGGGCTGCACGGACCCGCGAGGACAACTTTGTGATCGCAACCCCGCTTGCTGGCGCCGGCGACGGATCGAAGGCGCAAAAAGCCATCGCGGCGGCACTGGCGGACGGCAAGATTTCCGCCAAGACCGCGCAGACCGTGGCGCTGACCGTCATGGCCGACGCGATCAAGGGCATGCAGCACCTGCACGACACAGCAGGCATGACCCATATCGACTTCAAGGCACCAAACCTGTTCATCACCGACGAGGGCGTCAGCCAGCTTGCGGATTTTGGCACCACAGTCCAAACCGAGACCCCAACTCTGAAAGACAGCAAACAAGTCGATAACTTCACCTGGAAGGACCCCAAGGTCCTGTATGGCGAAATCCAGGCCAACGGGAAGTCCCCGTTGAAGCCGATCGCCAAGGAAGCGGGCCTGCAATTCGCTGAAAGGTTCTTTGCACCCGGTGAACGCTCAACGGCGGAGCAAAAAAACTTCGACAACGTAGCGGCAAGAGTAGCTCAGCGCACTCTGCGAGCGGCCACTGACGACTATCTCTCTCAAACGCAGTTCGATGGTCGCAGCTATGACATGTTCGCGCTTGGGGTGACGGCGGTGAACATGCTGACCGGTGATTTCACGCTTTCGGAAACAGAGTTCAAGTTTTCCTCTAAAGGTATGGACGAACAAGCGCGCCTTCACGAAAGCGGTGTTGCGCCGATCGGGTCTCATGATGGCGCGGTGCGCAGCACGCTCGGGGATCCTCTTGTGGACGATTTCATCAACCTGATGACGCATCCCGATCCCGACAAACGCGCCAGCGATTTCGGCGCCCTGCTGGATCATGAGGTCTTCAATCAGATGAATATCGGGGGGCCTGAAGCGCGTCAGATGCTGGTGGCGATCTTGGCGGGGGATGACGCGGCGATCATGCGCTGGGGTCAGGACCTGAATTTCTGAGCGGACCCCGCGCCCGATCAAAGAACAAAGCCCCGGTGTGAACCGGGGCTTTTGTCTATCCAAACCGGGTCAGGCTGGCTACGGATGATTCCTCCAAAAGACCGATCAGCAGGATCCGACCGGCCCTCCCGACCGGACTGTTTCAATCTCAGTATCTCTTCGCCTTGTGGTCGTCGCGTTCCATGTCGAGATCCCCATGCCGAAGCGGCCCTTTGTAGAGCTCCATTTCATGGTTCTGCACCCAGGCCAGGATTTCCGCCACCACCGCGAATGCCTCGTCCGAGACAAAACCGTCGACGGGCGTATCCGCATAGAGGCTGCGCGCCAAGGGCACGTTGCGAAAGATCGGCACACCAGCGCGTTCCGCTTCGATACGGATGTCCTGCGCGCGTTTTTCCCGCCCTTTGGCAACCACCATCGGCAAGGGCGTTTCGCCCTCCTTGTAGCGGATGGCCACCGCAATATGGGTCGGGTTCACCACAACGGCCGAGGCCCCAGGCACCTGCTTTTTCACGTCGGACATCACCAGTTCCCGCGCAAGCTGCTTGCGCTGGCCTTTGACGACGGGGTCGCCTTCGCTTTCCTTGTATTCGCGCTTCACCTCGTCCTTTGACATCATCAGGCTCTTGGTGTGGCTGTGTTTTTGATAGACGAAATCCAGACCGGCAACGACGATGAAGGCCACGCCAGAGACGACAAGCAGCTTCAGGGTCACGACTTTGGTCACCGCCCAGACACAAAGCATGCCGCAGGTGATAGAGCCAAGAAACGGCCCGATCGCCTCTTTCAAAACGATATAAAGCAGGAGGGAAAGGAACAGGATCTTGAAGATGGATTTCAGCATCTCAACGAGCTGCTTCATCGAGAAGATTCGGCTCACGCCCTTGGCAATGCTGATTTTTTCCAGCTTTGGCTGGATGGCTTCCATGGAAAACAGCGATCCGACCTGAACATAATTCGCCGCGATGCCAAAGGCGAGCGTCACGCCCAGAACCGGCAGGAGAATGGAGGCGCCGATGTCGAACGTGGCCGACAATCCGTTTTGCAACGCCATGTCGTCATTCTGCGCCGCCAAAGCCGCCAGCGTATCCATCAACGCAACCAGCTTTTCCCAGATCACCCCCGCCATCAGCCAGATCGTCGCGATAACCCCAAAGAGCGACACTGTGGTCACAACCTCTTGCGAACGCGCCACCTGACCTTTCTGCCGGGCGTCGCGCTCTTTTTTCGGTGTCGGTTGTTCGGTCTTCTCGCCGCTCATCGCGCCTCCGGGGCATCAGCCTGTGCAGATCAGACCCGGATCGTGGTCATATCCGAAAAATCCGGCATCACGGGCGCGCCCTGCCAGAGGATTTCCGCCCCCTGCGTGTCCCAGAAATCGGCATAGAGCAACAGATCTATAATCCGCAGTTGCAGCTGGTCCACGTCGAGCCCGTCAAGCACAATGAAGTCAATCATCGCAAGCCCCGCGCCATCCGGGTTTTGGGCGATCCGCGCGGAACCGGTCTCTACCCCGAGGCAATTTGCCTCCAGCAAGCGGCTGAGCGCCAGCTCCTCCGACGCCTCCACCGCCAAGGGCACGTGCAAGCGCAAGGTATCATTGGGAAAGGCCATCGCGCCAAACGGCTGATCACCACCGAAGCTGTAAACCATCTCGCCCGAGTCCAGCGCCTCTGCCTGCGTGAGATCAAAGGCGCGTATCAGCATGGTTAGCGTGTCATTGAAAGTCATGACGAGGTCCTTTGCGGACAGGAAAGTCGGGAATATGGATCGGATCAAGTGTCATAGCGCAACCCTTCCGGCATGCCCATCTCCCCAAGGAAGGCCTCGACGCGGGGCGTGAAGGCCTCGTAAAGCGCGGTGTAGAGTGGCCGCTGCACGTCGTCCTGGGTGATACCGCCCGGCTCTTTCGCACCGGAAAAGATGCTTTGCATGATGCTGACCGCGAAGTTGAGCGCAGCCCCGTCCTCTTCCTTGTCCAGCCCGGCGCGGATATTGATGAATTCGGGTGCCAGGCCACGCAGCACGCATTCCGAATTGACGTATTTATGCGCAACCGCCTTCTGATCGTCGGCAGAAAGCCCGGAGCGGTCTTCATCCGCGATCAGCTCGAACCCCAGGGTGGTGACCTCCTTGGCCTCGGCGGAAAACACATCCGAGAAACCACGCGTGTCACTGCCGGGTTCGGGCAACAAGGCCTCCAGCATCTGCTCGGCGGCCTCATAGACCAGGGTCTTCTGCTCGCTGGTCAAATTCTCGCGCTTGAGAAACACGAAATCATCGGCCCCGGCGATGGATTTGCTGAGCGCCGCGAGTGGCTTGTCCGCCGCGATCAGCGCGTCGGTTGCGGCCACGTCATAGCGCGCATGGCTGCGCAGGAAGTCGGAGCCCGCGTTCTGCGCCTTGCCATTGCCACGCAGGAAGGTCCCGACATCCTTGAAGTTTTCAAGATGCCCGCGCAGGTTTTCACAGGCGGTCAGCCCCTCGCTCATCGGTTTCTTGTCGGGAAAGCTGATCTCCGCGCCCTGCGGCAAGGCTTCGCGCCCGCGGGCGGCGTGGAACTTGGGCTGGTCGGACTGGCCCAGCTTGGCAAAGGCGGTGCTGATCGACTTGGCGATGCCCTTGGCGATTTTGGCGATAAAATCACCGACCGTCTGCTTGCGCTCCTTCGCCTTGCCATCAAGACGCGGCGCCCCTTCCCCGGTCCCCTTGGCGATTTTCGGGCGGTCTGCCTGTTTCCCGCCGATGCCGGTGAAGGCCAGAATGTCATTCATCGACGAAAAGTCGACCGTGTTGGAGGCCGTCTCGGCCTGTGCCCCTGTGGGAAGACCAAGCCCCGGCTGAGGTGTTGCACCGCCAATCCTATTGACCGTCATTCTCCGATCCTTTTCCTAAACTGATGCTTCTCTCTACCGGAATACACCTGGCAAAACTGCGGCGCGGTGTCGTTCGACATGCTGACACGGCCCTAGGCGCGCAGGACCGTATCAGGCATCACAGCGCCGATTTCACCCTCTGCCGATGCGGCGCGTGCACGCTCCAGAAGCGCCTGTGCGCTGGTGCTCTGCCATGGGGCTGCGGCGCGGATAAAGGCGTCGATCCGGCGCAACAGCTGGCTTCGGGTCACTTCGGGGATCAAAAGGCGCTGGCCAAAAAACACCCGCCCGGTGCCCGGCTCCATCCCGAGACGCCCATCCGGCGAGCTGGTATTCACCGCCAGCATTTCGCTCAGCACCGCGGGGTCCTTGGCCTTGGCCAGCGCGGGCACCTCGACCGCGAGTTCCAGCACGTCTTCGCCATCAAAGCGAAAATAGACCGACAGGCTGTCGGCGACGATCAGCTCGAATACGCCCTCGGCATTCGGAGCGAGATCGCCAAGACCGGCCGCCTCGGCGATTGTGGATACGACATCATGCATGTTGCGCAGAGTCATGTCAGCTCCTTCAGCTATGGATGATTGACCTGATTATATTGGTCATCTTGTTGAGAACATTGCTGCCCAGTTGGTATTGACGGTTTTTTGTCTCGCCCAGCTCGGTCACTTCGGCCATCCGCACTTCGCTATCCTGTCCGATGAGAGTGGTCATTTCGCCGATATTGGTGGCAAAGGCATTCCAGTCCTCTTTACTGTGGGGGACAAGCGTGCTGCCATCAGAGGAAATCAGCGGCAGCGTCGGGCGGTTCAGCCCCTGTTCCGCCTCGGAGGGATGCATCGTATTCGTGTCCGCGTTGACGGCGCCGGTGTCGAACATCGCGAGGATCAGCGCATTGCCGGCGGCCAGATCTTCGAGCTCGGCCAGGGTCGAGACACCACCCAGCCCGACCTCTGCCGCAGCGCCAGCCTCCGAAAAGGCGTTGAGCGTGTCATTGAGCAACTCTTGCAGCCGCGCGTAGTCTTCCAGCAGCTTGTTGTTCTGGTTCAGCTCTTCCGTCTTGGCGTCGGCTTTTGCCTCGCTCGCATAGGTCGCGAAGGTCTGGAACAGAAAAATCAGCCCGGGCGCATCCACGTCTCGGCCGTTATACTCCCCCGACGACGACAGGTCTCGGGACTGAACCTGCGTGTCATAGATCCGCGTCTCGATGGTGAGGAACAGCTCCGCCGCCGCCGCGACTGCGGCACCGCCATCGGTGGAATTGGCAAAGGAATTGACCGTGCCAGCCACCTCGGGCGTCATGGTCTTGTAGCGTTCAAGCCGGGTGAACCGCTCCAGGATGTCGGCGACGGCCAGGTTGATCTTGTCGATGTCGAAAATCGCCATGCCATCCAGGCGGTCAGAAAGCAGTTCGAGCTGTTCGGTGAACAGATAGTGATACAGATCGCCACGGCTGGACGGATCGGCCAGAAACGTGGCACGCGCACCGGGGGTGTAGGTGCTGGTTGCCGCGATCTGCGACGCCGCCGACTGGATGACGGTCTTGATCTCCGTGCGCAGCTGATCCGATGTCCCGTCTGCCGTGGCGGGGGCAAGGTTGAACGTATCCGCGACGATCGCGCGAAACTCGGCCATTCCCGCCAATGCCTTTTGGTCGTCCAACGACAGCGTCGCGATCCGCTCTGGTGTCAGCGTATTGAGCGTGATCACCGACGCGCCATCCTGTGACAACACCACCGTGAGAGCCTGCGCCGCCGGGCTGCCACCGGCAAAGCTGCCGGACACCACGGTCAACCCGTCCACCGTGCGTTCCGTACCGTATTGCTTCAACCAGGCGAGTTGATGGCCGGTGTGCCAATTTAGAAAACTCTCGGCCGTGGGGGACGCGAAATCATCGGGCTGACCGGCAAGCACGTTGGTCTCGCCGTCAAAGACCGGGTAGAGCTGCGCCGCATCGGACGCGAGTTGCGCGGCCAGCGTGCCATTGCTGAGCGCATCCGCAAGATAGCTGTGCGGCGCATCGAATGTATCGCCCAGGGTTTCGTCAAGAACAGGGTCATAGGCGCCGCTGTTCTGTGTGGTCCAGAATGTATCGATCGCCATTGTTAAATCTGCCCGATGGACATGAGAATATCATTCATCTTCTCAAGCGCGTTGTTGCCCAGCTCGAAATGCCGGTTCTTCTGTTTCGTCGAGGTGTCGATATCGTTCTGCTTGATCTGGCTGTTCTGGTTGAGGATCGTCACGGCCTCGGACAGCGAGGTGGAGAAACTCTCCCACTCGCTCTTGGTCATCAGGGCCAGGGACCCGTCACCCGTGTTTTTCGTCCAGTCCAGAATGTCGATGGCAGGCCGATCAACACCATAGAGCTTTTCAAGCGGATGCGAATTGTCCGCACTCGACAGCATGCCCGGTTCGATGAACATCGACAGCACCGACATTTGCTCCTGGTCAAATTCCACGCCGTCCCATTTGGGGGTGTAGGCCGCATTGTCCTTGGGCAGCCCGTCAACATAGGTCTTGATGGGGCTCGTCCCATCAAAAAGCAGCGCGATGCTGTATTTCGGCACATTCGTCTCTGCTGCAATCCGCGTTTTGTCCGTCCCGCTGTAGCCGCCAGGGTCTTCGCCATAGAGGACGACGTATTCGCCAAAACTGCCGTCATCTGCTGCCTCATAGAGCTGGAACGTGGAGCCGTGACCAACCCCGGCGTGCAGGTCGATGTCGTCAATGACTTGGCGCGTATCAATGTGGGTGGTACCATCGGTCTTGGTGTAGCTGCCCACATCCATGAACCGTCGCCGTTCATCGACCTTGCCCGGATCATAGAGGCTGAGTTGCGTATTCACCAGCTGCTGCATAACCGCATAGTCCTGCAACAGCTTGTGCAGCTGACGGATTTCCTCGGTGCTGGCGTCGGCGATTGCCTCGGAGCCAACCTCATAGAGCAGCTGGAACCGCATAATCAGGCTGGGGACATCGACGGTCGTATCCACGAAGCCCGAATTGGAGATCGCGTTGCGGCGCGTTTCCGACGTCAGGATCGCACGTTCGGCGCGCATATACTCCTCATAGCCGCGCAGAATGGTGGCGCCGAAATCGGAACTGCTTGAATTGATGACCAGATCCGAGGAGCCCTCGGAGGAAAAGCTGTCGCCGAAGCCGTCAACGTTGGCTATGACGCGCATATACATAAGTGTGCGGGTCGGGTCTTCGGTCTCAAAGAAGGTATTGGCGCGCACGAAGCGGTCCGCGATACTGGAAAGGGCACTGAGCACCGTATCCTCGGCGATGACACCGGTGCCAAGCGTGACGTCGCCGCTGCCGTTGTAGGTGCCGCCCATCGCCTCCACGATCAGTCTGATCTGTCCCAGAAAGACGTCTTTGTCCTCGGTGGGCATGCTGACGGAGCTGCTGGAAATAGTGTCGATCACCTCGTTGATGCGCGCCTGGACCGCTGTCAGATCCGACGTCAGCCCGAGCTCCGCCAACCGCCCCAGAGCAGCAAGGTCGCTTGCAAATCTGCTCTGGTCATAGGCGGACAAGGCGCTGAATTCCGCCAGGGCCATGCTCATCAGGTTGATGGGTCTGTTGTCATCGGTCAGCACGTAATAGGCGACCGTTTCCCCGCCCAGGGCGATGGTGACGCTATTGGTCGATTGGGTGGCGATGTATTCCGCCTGATAGGCCGAATGCCATGATCCAAAATCGTCGGGGGCATACCCGTCTGCCGATGTGTCGGACTGCCAGCTTGCGGGCCGCATCTCGACCGGCAGCGTGCTGGTTATGCCATCATACCGGGGGTAGACCGCCTTGGCCCCGTCTGAATACTGCTGCGGCACCGCCCCGGCAGAGCCGCCCGGCATGGTATAGGGACGCCCCCCGCTGCCCGTGCTCGCCCCGGACGTCCCCTCGCCGAATTCGAGAGACTCCCAAAAACTGCTGTAGCCCAGTTCAGTCACATCAACCATGATCTGCCTTCTCTTGTCTTGCCCGCCTCAAAGTCGAAGTCGCCCCGGGGGGATGAAACTTTCCGCGCTGGCGGAGCGGGTACCCAGTTCGAAATCATCGCCGGACGGGCCGGAGGCGGCAGCACGCCGCGCCTCGCCACCGCCAGAGCGCCCCTGAGCGATCGGCCGCGAGGGGGGCGGGGGCGGCAGCCCCTTTCGGTGAGCATCAAGCGCGGCCTCGAAATCGCGCTTTCGGGTCAGGTAATCGGCAAGCTGATCCGTCGCCTTATCCAGCGCCTCCATGTCCTGGGCCTGCAATATCATGCGAAGCCTGGCTTCCGCCTCGGCGTCGCCCTTCACAAAGGGCGCACTGGCCAGGAGATCGAGCTGGGCGCCAATCTGGCGCAGCAGCGTGGCCCAGTCTTGTTGGCGATAGGAATTGCGGCGATCAGACGGCAAGGCGCACCCGCCCGTCTTCTTGTGACGATGGCCCCATCGCGCCGGCATTCTGCGGCACGGCGGTTGCAAGCACCTGCTCCAGGCTGGAGGCCACGACCCCGAGCGCCAGAGCAAAAGCCGAGCTGCGCTGCGCGACCTCGACCGGATCGCCCTCGTTTTCCGGCATGCCGGCCGCGATCTGGTCAGGACTGACAATGTCCCGGCTCATCTGCCGGTCAAAGAAATTCTGCTCGGTCTTTACGGATTGCCCGATGGCATTCTCGATCCCCTGCTCTGTCTTGCTGTTGGTGGAGGTGACCGCACCGGAATTCTGCGCGGTGTCAGAGATCATGCCAAAGACCGCATTGACCAGATACACGACAAAGCTGACCAGCTTGGCAAGCAGGTCGTCTTCTTCGATGGAGGGGGACATTGCGTTCAAATCTGCCGCCCCCTGCCCCATCAGTCCGATATCGCTGGCTTTTTTCGACAGATCCGCCGCTGCGCTCAGATCGCCGGTCTGGCTGCGGGTGGCGTCCAGCTCGCCGGCGACCTGAGCAAAGATCAGCTCCAGGTCCTGCACGTTTCGCGGCTGCGACAGGCCAAGCGCGGCCGCAGTGCCGGAGACATTGACGCCGAAATCAAAGGCCGGAACCTGCTGCGCCGCGCTGGACGGCGCCGCGGCATCGGTGGCCGACGTGGACAGCGGCGACGCCGACGTGGCCGCCGCCGCAATGGATGTGAGTGACGTGGTCATCGCCTTCCCCTCATTGATCTGCGCCAAGTGTAGGGAAGAACGCGGGCGGGCCGTGTAACAAACAACACGGCCAGAGCCGTCGGGAGGGGATCGCTGCGCCTAGTAGCCCTGAACCCGCTTGCGGGTGCTGCTTGGGGCCTCGCCGAATTGATTGCGATAGGCGCGGGTAAAGTTGCCGATCTGCGAATACCCGCTGGCAAAGGCAACCTGTTTGACGTGCACATCCTGGGTTTCAAGCATGCGCCGCGCCTCGCTCAGGCGAAGATTGCGCTGAAAGGCCGACATGGAAATCCCGTATTCCACCTGAAAAAGATGGCGCAGAAAAGAGGGCGTGCCCGCTGCGGCATACTGCGACAGCAGCTCGCCGAGACCAAGTGTCGGCACCGCCTCGATGCGTCTTTTGATCTTTGCAAGGATGTCCCTGTGGCGATCTGTCACCGGGGAGATGTCCGTTTCGGCTTCGGCGCTGTCCTTGCCATAGATCGCAAGCGCCTCGACCAGAAACCGCTTGGCGATAAGATCGGACCGCAGCGCCTCCAGCTCACCTTCCATCTGGCAGTTGTAGAGTTCGTTGGCGACGACTTTGAGCGGCTCTGTGGTGCGCAGCGGAATGCCCACATCGACGGGTTTCTCCCGTTGGAACAGCTCGCCGATCCCGGCAGACAGATCGGTTTTGACGCGCTCCCTGAAGTAATCGCAATGCATCGAGATGCAGACATGGCGCAGCACCTGCCCGGCGCCGATTTTCAGGTGGAACCCCGGCGAATCCGCACGGATCAGCATCGCCGTACCGGCGCGCCAATTGTAGGTGGCGCCGGTCCCCAGGCAGATCTGCGCATCCCCCGCGATAAAATACTGCGCCGACAGCTGGCAGACATTTGTATCACTGCTGAAATTGATCTGGGTATCGCGGTCCGTCTTGATCGAAGACGTGACAAAAGACATGCCACCCTCGCGGTAATAGAACTTCATCTGACCCGATTGGTCGGGCAGGCGCAGTTCACCCGGACTTCCCGTTTCCCAGCATAATTCATGCATCAATACACTCCGCGATTGTGTCTCATGATTTCTGGCGAGACGATCCGGTTCCGTTCTGTCACAGACTGAACGACCCCAGTGTAACACCTGACACGCTGAACGACTTGGACCTTCGGCTTCTGGATTATATTCGTATTTGATTTCAGAACAATAACTTGAAATCATCGGGCCAGGCGCGCGCCGGGAATACCCAGCCCCCGCTGACCCACCCAGCCTTGCGAAGAACCGCCGTTTCCAGGCTTTGTCAGACAGTCATGGACCATCGGTAGCTCGAAACTTGCGGTAACTTAACGCCGCCCGGTCGGGAAAACCATTGCAAAATGCAACCAGAGCGCAACGTTACAATTGATTGTGATAGAACGGAGCCCCGCTGATCGCTCTGCACAGAGTCTGCCGTTTTTGCCAGCTGGGTGAGCGCTGGCGGGTCTGAATTCCCCGGACCAGGCAGGCTGACACAACAGCGACGCGGCAGCGCATATTCCCGACATGGCCGCGGCGATGATGCACGATCCTTAAGATGATAACTTCTTCTTCAAAATGATAAACCTTTGCGATGGAAAGTTCCTCAAACGCATGAATAACCTAGGAAATCCATAGTGCACTGAAGACCTCCGCAGCACCTCCAGTGCGCGGACATCTTATCATGCCCCCGAAATGCATTTTCAGAGAGTCGACTGCATGAAACCCGGCATACAGACAGCGCTCGACCAGGCCTTGAACGTAGGCCCGGCGGCGGCTGCGCAACTTGAGCGTTTCTGCGAGTTGGTTCAGTATCCGGCAGGTTCGGTGATCTACTTTCAGGAAGATCCCACCACGCATTTTCACATTCTGATATCGGGCTATGTGCGGCTGACCTACATCAACGAAAACGGCATGGTGACGCTTCTCTCTGTTGTTCCCGCCGGGCAGAGCTTTGGCGAGGCGGGGGCCTTTGACGGCAGCCCGAACTGCGATACCTCCTTTACGATCGGGCCGGCCGAGGTGCTGCACTTGGATCTCAACGGGCTCAAGCATCTGGGCGAGCTGTCCCATGGCGTGCACTCCGCCATCGCCACTGTCATCGCCAAACGATACCGCGATCACGTGCATCTGACACGTGCGCTCTATCTGCCCAACCTGTCCCTGCGCCTGGCACATGTGCTGTTGCAACTGGCCGCCACCCTCGGCAACCGCATTCGCTACAAGGGCGAAATGCTTGAATGTCTTGGGCCGATCATCACCCAGCAGGATCTTGGCTCGATGGCGCGCGGCACCCGGGAGAACGTGAACAAGACGCTGCGAAGCTGGGAGAAACAGGGCATCATCGCGCTTGAGGATCGTCACATCCTGCTCTGCGACAAGACGCGGCTTGAGAATATCGCCGCAAACGCCGACTAAGCGCGCCCAGTCCGGTGTCATTTGACACAGCCACCCGGGCGCTGAGCGGGCAAGGTAGAAACGGAATTCATGTTGCCCCAGAAAGAAGAGGTCCGCTGGTGTTCGGGTTTTCGCAATTGGAAGAAAGGCTGATGTCAGAGACCGCATCCGACGTGATGCGCGACTGCCTGTCCCGCCTTGAAACGCTGAAAGCGCAAACCGCAAAAGCCAGCGATGCCGGTCTTGCACCGCAAGACCACGAAACGGCGCAACGCATTCTCACGGCCATTGGGGCCTGCAAACACATTCTTGCCTCGCAAGGTTTCAAGGAGACACAGAAATGACCGTCGGGACAACCACAGATTCTTGGGGAATCGATTCAGCGAACTGGGGCACGGGGTCATCCTCCACCGGCTATAACTACGTTGAGCGCGACGGGTTTGATCTGATCTGGCGCCAAGAGTATCTGCAAGCCCAGACCCAGGCAATCGAGAGCGATATCGCCGAGATCGAGCAGAACGCGAACCTTTCCGACACCGAAAAGATGTACGCGATGCAGATGGCAATGAACACCTGGTCCGCCGTGACCAACCTGCGCACGAACATGCTCAAGACCATCGCCGATACGCTCAAGACGATTGTTCGCAACGTCGCGTGATGCGATTTGGTGATGTCGTGTCACAGCGACATCCCGTATTGGAACGGCCTGCGGGGCCGTTCCTTTTGTTTCCGGGGACCACTTGCGAGACCATACCATGCGTGATGCGCTCCTGCCGGCGGCGTCAGACCTCGGAGCACAAGAGGCCGATTTCCTGCTGATCGCGATTTTCGTGCGATTGCAGCATCAGCGCCCGGAGGAAGCCAAGGTGCTGATCGACGGCGCGCTCGCGGCCGGGCTGCGCAGCCCCGAGATCGCCTTTGCCTCTGCCGTCGTGGAAAACACCCTTGGCAACCATACCGCTGCGCTGGAGGCGGTGGCCCTCTGCGAGGAGGTCGAGCCGGCCAAGGTCAACCTTGGCGCCAAGACGCGCCGCCGGCTTCGGATGCGATCTTACATCAAGGCCCGCAGCCTCTATGCGCTGCATGGGGAGCTGGGCGAAGACGGCCGCGCGGCGCTTGATTTCTACATGCGGCAAAGCGGGCCGGCCTAGGTACGGATGACCTAGCGCACCATCTTGGGGAAATTATCGAACAACCCCTGGGTAAAGGTCACCATCTCAGAGCCCAGAATCCCGGCCATGGCGGCGATGGTTATCGCCACGGCGATCAGTTTGATCGCAAAAGACAGGGTCTGCTCCTGGATCTGCGTCAGCGCCTGAAGAAGGCTGACCACGATGCCAACCAGCGACGCCACCACGATCGGTGGCATCGACAATATCATGACAAGCATCATCGCTTCGGTGATCTGGTTGGTAGCCTCGGCAGGCGTCATGATGCGGCCCCTCTATATGGCATAGGTCTGAATGAGACCGAGGATCAACCGCGACCAACCGTCCACCATCACAAAGAGAAATAGCTTGAACGGCAAGGAGATGGTCAAAGGTGACACCATCATCATCCCCATCGCCAACAGGATGTTGGACACGATCAGGTCGATCGCGATGAACGGCAGATAGAGCAAGAAGCCAATTTCAAAGGCTTCGCGTAGCTGGCTCACCACAAAGGCGGGCAGCACCACCGCAAGGTTTTCGGCCGTGGCGCTGTCTTGAAGGCTCTCGGGCCAGATTTCCTTGGCCGCAAGCACGAAAAAGGTCCGCTCGCGTTCGTCGGAATGCAGGTTGATCCAGTTCAACAGCGGATCTTTGGCCGCAGAAAACGTGCGCTGCACCTCGGCGACGCTGTCGAACCGGTAGTCGCCGCTGGCCAGAATGTCGAAAGTTTCCACAAAAACGGGGGCCATAATGTAGCCGGATATGATGATCGCCAGGGCATTCAGCGCCATGTTCGGCGGGATTTGCTGCACCCCGAGCGCGTTGCGCACAAGCATGAGCACAACCGAAATCTTGATGAATGACGAGGCGACAACGGCCAGAAACGGCACCAGACCCGCAACGCCAAGCGCCAGGATAAGATTGAGCGGATCAATCATTCCCGCGCGCTCCGAACAGGCTGGCGATCCGCACGGCGGGCTGGCCGTCGATGGTGATGAGGTGCCCATCGCCGATTTGCTTGCCGTTGACGGTCAGCTCCACCTCCAGCCCGGGCCCAATCTCGGGAAGGCTCAGCGGAAAGACCCCGCCGGGCGCAAGCGCGGCGATCTCGGCCAGCGGCAATTCGCCCTTCGCAATCGTAAAGGCCAAGGCCACCGGAATATCGCCGATCTCGGTCGCGGGGAGCGTCTCGTCGGCTGCATCGGTCGCGGTCATCTCGGGATCATCGCTCATGGTGGACACCTTCCACTCTTCGTTTATCTTCTGGGCTTCGACACGGAGCTTGCCCGCGCGCAAACGGCATTGATCGGGATCCGGCCCCGCCATCAGGCAATCGCCGGGGCGCAGGCTTTGCAGGACAGAACAGGCCATCGTGAGACCGCCACTTTCCAGGCTGATCCGAACCGGGATCACGGCGGCAAGGTGCTCGCTTTGGATCGGCAACTGGAAATCCGTCAGCTCCCGGGCGATCAGCGCACGCACGAATCCCGCTTGTGATCCGGCCAGCAGCACCGCGCTGGTTCCGCCCGATGGGTGGGTGATATCCGCGCGCAGCCAGATCTCGGCCGACTGGGGAGCAGAACAGGGCTGCATGCTGCATGCCCCCCACAAGGGCACCAACATGCGCAGGGCAGCGCGGGCGATCTCCTCGGCGAGCGCGCTGTCCAGCACCGCGAGGGCGTCCATGTCAAAGGCTTCGCCGGTCAGACCGGCAAAATCAAACGCCTCAAGCCGGGCGCGAATTCCGCTGCCGATGTCTTCGGACCAAAAGGCGGTGTCGGGGCGCGGATCGACCAGCGTCAAGCGGGCCGTCGCACCACCGGCAAGCGGCAGCGGTGTGTTCAGGAACCGGCAGGCCGCGTTCCAGAGCGTCACCTGATCGGTCAGACTCAGAATATCAAGGCGACCATCTTTCATCTGATCGGCTTGGCCCCATGGACCGGACCGCGCAGCGGATCAAACTCCGGTTTCGCCTCGGCCTCCTCCTGTTCTGACAGCACGCGAACAGCCTTGCCGGGGTGGCGCATCTGGATCTGCGCCGCCATGTCCCGCGCGATCGCCATGATCGCCGCACGGTCTGCCTCTGCCGGGCAGTGCAGCGTCACCGTGATCGCGGTGGCGGTCATCGAAAGCGTGGCCTCTCGGACACCGGCGATGTCGAGCGGGATGTCAAAACGCAGGGCTTGAACCGCCAGGGCCGGACCGGTCTGCTTTGCCTCAAGCTGGTGCATCGCCACCTCGACCGCCTGCGCCGGAGCGCTGGCAGCGGATGTGTTCTGAGCCGCCGCAGCGGGCGGGGTCAACAAGGGCGAGCCGGTCATCGGCGCCAAAACCACAAGATCCTCGACCTCGCTGTCGGCCTCCGTCCCTTTCGCGGCCTGAGCGCGCGCGGCCTGCACCTGCCGTCCCAGGGCTTCGGCCAGGGCCGCCTGTTGCTCCTGCTGCTGACGCCAGGGGGTGTTGCCCTGTTTTCCATGCTGCGGTGCCTGATCCAGCGTGCGCGCGTGCTGATCCTGCTGGCCCGATCCGTTGATATCCATCAGTGTAATCCTCCGATAAGGCGGGGGCGGCTGAACAAATCCTCGATTTCCGTCTCTTCGCGCGCCATGGCCGCGCCCTCGGCAATCTGGCGCATGTCGCTCAGAAGAGTGTCGATCTTCTCGTGCTCCGCCTCGCATTTGCGCAGCTCCTGACGCGCCTGTTTCAGCTGCTCCTGACAGCGCCGCACATGGTCGCGCGCCCGGTCACGCCGGTCCGACAGCCATTGATGCGCTTCAATCAGCGCATGGACCCGTTCCTTGACCTCATCGACCTCCGCCGTGCCGATTTCCTGCCCCAGGATCGGCTCGAACAGCGCCCGTTCGCGCGCCGGCAGCGTCGCGGCGCTTTCCTCCACCTCGCGCGACAGCGCCTCGGCCCGCTCTTCGGCGTCACGCAGGGTGCTGCGCGCCGCTTCCAGGGCACGAAGCGCCTTGTTCTGGCGCAGTTCCTTCACCTCTTTCAGAACGCGGAACTGGGCAATCATCGGGTCAGCTCCCGCAGACGCGCGAGCGTCTCTTCATAGGGCATGAGGTCATCCGTCCGCTGGCGCAGGAAATCGCGGATGGCATCGTGTTTCTCGATCGCCTTGTCGGTGCGCGGATCGCTCCCCTTCTGGTATTCACCGATTTTCACCAGCAGCTCGACATCCTGATAAAGCGCCAGCCACTCGTTGACGGTTCCGGCCATGTCACGGTGATCGGGCGCGACAACTTTGGTCATCACCCGGCTTTTCGAGGCCAGGACGTCAATCGCGGGATAGTGGTTCTGAGCACCAAGCTTGCGCGACAGGATGATGTGCCCATCCAGAATGGATCGGGTCTCGTCCGCGATCGGCTCATTCATGTCGTCACCTTCCACCAGCACCGTATAAAGCGCCGTGATAGAGCCGCGATCACTCATTCCGGCCCGCTCCAACAGGCGGGGCAACATGGCAAAAACGGACGGCGGAAAGCCACGCCGGGTCGGGGGCTCCCCCGCGGCCAGGCCGATCTCGCGCTGCGCCCGGGCAAACCGCGTGACGCTGTCCATCAGGAAAAGCACCCGCTTGCCCTGGTCGCGGAAAAACTCGGCGATCGCGGTCGCGACAGAGGCGGCCTTGGCGCGCTCCATCGAGGATTTGTCAGAGGTCGCCACCACGATCACCGCGCGCTTCAGCCCCTCCGGCCCCAGGTCATGTTCGATGAATTCGCGAACCTCTCTGCCGCGTTCCCCGATCAGGGCCAGAACCGTGACATCGACATCCGCACCTTTGACCAGCATCGACAGCAGCGTGGATTTACCGCCCCCCGCCGCCGCAAAGATCCCCATGCGCTGGCCCTCGCCACAGGTGAGCAGCCCATCAAGGGCGCGCACCCCCAGCGACAGGGGGGTGTCGATGATACGGCGCTTCATGGGATCGGGCGGCGCGCGATAGACGGGCACATGGGCCTCGGCTTCGAACGGCAGATCAAGCCCATCAATAAAATCGCCAAAGCCATCAAGAACCCGGCCGACAAGGCCGTCGCCCACGGCCACGGATTGCACCTGCCCGGTCGGATAGACCTCGGTCGCAGGCGACACGCCCTGGATATCGCCGATCGGGGACAACAGCGCCTCGGGCCCGGCAAAGCCGACCACCTCAGCCGCCAGATGGTGGTCGCTTTCGCGGGTATAGAGGTTGACCAGCTCGCCGACCTGAACATCGGGCGCGACTGCGTGAATGATCGTGCCGACCACCTTTTTCACCCGCCCCGTCAGCCGAAACGGCTGGCAGCGCAGCGCCCGCGCGCGCAGGCGGTCCGGCGCGGCGGCAAGCCGCGCAAGATCCGCCCGGGGGAGAGGGAGGCTGTCTGTCCTGTTGTCCTCAGATGCCATCATCGCTGCCCCTACCCCTCTTGCAGTTCAAGAAGGCTGCGCAGCTGCTCCAGCGTGTCCTGCAACACGAAACTCACCACGCCGAGGTCGGTTTCCAGTCGCAGGTTCGGCGCTGAAAGCGTGGCGTCGGCAATCACATCGACCAGCTCGATTTCGGGAAATTCCGTCAGCAACCCGGACAGGGTCGCGCGCAGCTCCTCCTGCATGTCGGGCGCGACGAACAATTGCCCGCGTCGTTGACTGCGCATGGTCGCAAGGGCGGAGCGGGCCAGCTCACGTGTCAGCTGCTCGTCGGAATAGCGCTCGATGATCCGGGTGACACAATCATGCACCAGCCGCCCCAGATCACGCTCCATCGCGGCCAGCTGCTGGTCGATCCGGTGCTGCTCTGCCAGCATGCGACCGGCGGCTTGACGCTCCGCTTCGGCGGTGCCCTCGGCAAACCCGCGCGCCTTCTCGGCGTCATAAACCTCTTGCGCGGCGTGGCGGATCGCCTCGGCCTCCGCTTCGGCGGCCTTCAGCAGGGCGTCAGCGCCTGCAATGGCGGTCAGCGTTTCGGCGCGCAGCACGCCATCCGGTGCGGACAGCGACACCCCAAGGGTATTCAGCCGGTAGACCTCGCTCATGCGGTGCCCCCCCGCGCCATGGCGCGCAGGGCCTGTTTCACCGTCTGCGCGTCTGGTTCCGGCGCGTCCTGCGGCAGGGCGCCGGTGCTGCGCAGCGCATAGACGTGACCGGCGGCTGGCTGGCTCGCCATCAGGCAGGCCGCCATGAGCCGATGCGCGGTCTTTGCTGCCGGATGGCTGGCGAAATCCGCGCCGCTCAAGGTCGCGCCCTCGTCGAATTGTGCCAGGAGATGGCAAAAAGCGGCCCCTTCGCGCAGCGCGAATTCAAAGGCATCGGCGCCGAACAGGGCCGCCATGGCCTCCCGCTCCGCTTTCAGCAGTGCGGCGCGCAGGCGCGGGGCATGGATCGCGGCGGCAAGAAACCGTTGCGCCTTGGACAGCTGCGCCTCGGGCGCCAGGGCCAGCTTCAGCGCGGTGCTCATCTCCGGCGTGAGACGTTCAGGCAGCGCCCGGGTCGCCCGCGCAATCTCGCTCAGAACCGCCCCGGCGGGGGTCGCGGCAAGGGCCTTGGGCGCGAGGGCGCGAAACTCCGGCGCATGAAACAGCGCCGGAAGCGTCGCCGCGCCCGCGGGCAGGACCGACAGCGGATCCGCCAGCAGACGCGCCACCCGCAGGGTCGCTTGTCCCGCCTCGCTGTCCAGCGCGAGCGCCATCACGCCTCCTCTGCGGGCGCTGCCGCCTCGCGCAAGCGATGGTTCATCACCGCAAGGACCACAATGCCGGCCAAGGCCGCGAGAAGCGCCAGCGCGCCCAGGATCACCCCGGTGCGCAGCGCCGCTTCGGAACTGCGCGCCACATCGAGCCCCATGCTGCGCACGGTCGGCATCGCCTCTGGCGCATTGGGAACAGTTTCGGACGCGGCTTCCACCAGCACCACGGTGATCGCCTCGTAGTCCACGCCCTCGATCGAATTGGCAACAAGCCGGCGGATCTGCGGCACCAGGAAATCAAGGTCGTACCCCGCCTGCTGCTTGATGAACACCGCCGCGGAGGCCGGTTTCGCCTGCTGACCCAGCGCCGCTTCCTCGGGCATGACCACATGCACGCGGGCCACAAGCACCCCGTCGATTTCCTGCAATGTCCTGGCCACGTCCTCGCCAAGCGCGTAGATATAGCGCACCCGCTCCTCAAAGGGCGAGGACACGATGCCGCCACCGGAAAACACCTGGCCGATGGTCTCGCGGGTGTTGCGCGGCAGGCCCTTGTTGTCCAGTACCGTGAGCGCTCGCTGCAAATCGCTTTCTTCAACCGAGATGGAGAAAACACCATCGCCGATCGCCGTCTTGGAGGCAGAAATATTCTGCGCCAGAAGCGCCGCAAGCATTTCGTTCGCCTCCCGTTCGGAGACGTTGGAATAGATCTCGGTCTGGCAGGCCGCCAGCAGACACAGCGCCGTCAGAGCCATCGCCACGTGGCGCAGGAAAAACCGTTTCATGGCTGACGTCATTGGCCTTTCATCAGGCTGTCCATCGCCTGCGTGGATTTCCCGGCGAGTTTTGACGAGACATCCACGAGAACCGAATACTCGACCACTTCCGCCTGTAGGCTGACCATGGCCTGAACGCTCATCTCGGTGTGCTCCATCCTGTTGCCGATGCCGCCGATCTTGTCATCAAAGACACTGCGCATGCGTTCCAGACCGGAAAGGATCGTCTGGCCCGGCGTTGCCTCCACGCTGCCGACCTCTGGTCCGGCCAAACCAAGCCCGCTTGCGGCGCGATCATCGGCAGCGCGCCCTTGCGACACCTGCTGCGGTGCCTGCGCGGCGGACAGCGGATTGAACTCCTGCGCCCCGACGGGACGGATTTGCCCGGTCGAAGCTGGCAATTCCGTCAGCGGGCCAACCTGCGCCAGCCGCACCGGCTCAGCCCCCGAAAGCGCCGCGGTGTCGCGCCCGGTGAGCGCATCGCGCATCGCCGTTTCAAACCGCCCCATGCTGTCGCCCTTGGCCGCATTGCCAACGGCCTCGGCTGTGTTTGACCCAGGCTGTAACCCCGTCAGGAGCGTCCGCCCCAATTCGCTCGCCGCTGTCATCCGACCTGTCCTTTTATTGGTTGTTGTCCGTGGGCGTCATCCAGCGCGGCGCTGGCCATGGCGATGAGCTCCGGCGCGGCGCGCATCGCGGTCAGATCGTCCAGCAAGGCTTCGGCCTGACGCCTGTCGCCAGCCATGCCATGCGCCATGACGGAAAACGCAACCACGGTCTCGGTCTGCGGCGCCTTGGCCAGAATCTGCTGCGCCTGCACGATCCGCCCCATGCCAAGCGCCGCCAGCGCCAAGCCGACAGCGCCGACCTCCTCGGTGGGACGCAAAATGGCCAGAGTCTCGAAAATATCGGCGGCGGCCGCAAGCTCGCCGCGGCTGATGCCGAGGAATCCGATCTCCGCGAACAGCCGCACCACGTCGGTTTCAAGGTTCATGCCCAAGCTCGCTCGCCCCGCTGATTAAGGATTTCTTTACACGACCTGACACAGCCGCCGAAAATCGGGAATGAAGTTTGACACACTTGGTCGATCCCGGAGCCGGATACACCCGGCCAGAGGGGCCGTTTTCATGCCCCCATTTGTTGTGCTTCAAGGACAGACCCGGTGCAGAAACTGCTGACCAAAATCTCGCAACGCAACGACGTGATCCTTGCGTTCCTGCTGATCTGCATCGTGTTCATGATGATCCTGCCGCTGCCGACACAACTGGTGGATGTGCTGATCGGCATCAACCTGAGCATCTCGGCGATCCTGCTGATGGTCGCGATCTACCTGTCCGAGGTGGTCGCCTTTTCCGCCTTCCCCTCGATCCTGTTGCTGACGACATTGTTCCGCCTGGCGCTGTCGATCACCACCACGCGGCTCATCCTGTTGCAGGCGGACGCAGGCAAGATCGTGGAAACCTTCGGGAATTTCGTGGTGTCGGGCAACCTGGTCGTCGGCGCGGTGATCTTCTTGATCCTGACCATCGTGAACTTTCTGGTCATCACCAAAGGCTCCGAGCGCGTGGCAGAGGTTTCGGCGCGCTTCTCGCTTGATGCCATGCCGGGCAAGCAGATGTCGATCGACAGCGACATGCGGGCCGGCATGATCGACATGCAGGACGCCAAGGCCCGGCGCAACAAGCTGGAGAAGGAGAGCCAGCTTTACGGCGCGATGGACGGGGCGATGAAATTCGTCAAGGGCGACGCCATCGCCGGTCTGATCATCATTTTCGTCAATATCATCGGCGGGGTGGCCGTTGGCACGACCCAGCACGGCATGAGCGCAAGCGAGGCGGTCGGGGTCTATGCGATCCTGACCATCGGCGATGGTCTGGTCAGTCAGATCCCGGCCTTGTTCATCTCGATCACCGCTGGCTTCATCGTTACCCGCGTTGCCTCCGATGACAATGAAAACCTCGGCACCGACATCGGCCGCCAGCTGATGAACGAGCCCAAGGCGCTTATGATCGCGTCCGGCATCCTGCTCGGTTTTGCCGCCATTCCCGGCTTTCCGACGGTGGTGTTTCTGTGTCTCGCCGCGATAACCGGTTTTGGCAGCGTGCTGATCACCAAGGGCCGCAAAAAGCTGGCCGATATGGAGACCAGCCAATTCATGCCCGCATTGGCGCCGGCCAATCAGCCCGACAAATTGCCAACCCTGCCAAAGGAGACGCGGGCCGAACCCTTTGAGAAGGTCGAGCCGGTAACCTTTGCGCTCACCGTGCCGCTGATCGTCGATATCTCCTCCTCGGTGCGCAACTACATTGAACCGCGTCGCCTGGACACCGAGGTCGCAAAGGTGCGGCGGGCGCTCTACTTCGACCTCGGCGTGCCCTTCCCGGGGGTCAATCTGCGTTTGAACGACACGCTGGACGAGGACGAATACCGGATTCTGGTCAATGAAATCCCGGTTGCCGTCGGACGGTCGCGCCCCGGTTTCATGATCGTGCGGGAAACGCCCGCGAACCTTGAAATGTTCAACATCCCCTTCGAGAAGGGCGACGATTTCCTGCCGAATATGCCGAGCCTCTGGGTGGCGGCCAAACACGAACCGCTGCTGCGCAAGGCTGACATCCAGACCCTGACCCTGCCGGCGATCCTGACCTATCACCTGGCGCATGTGCTGAAATCCCACGCCGGCGAATTCATCGGGGTGCAGGAAACCATGTATCTGATGAGCGAGATGGAGAAGAACTTTGCCGAGCTGGTCCGCGAGGCCAATCGGACATTACCGGTGATCACCATCGCCGATGTGTTGCAGCGCCTGGTGATGGAAGAGATCTCGATCCGGGACATGCGCACCATCCTGGAGGCCCTGGTCGAATGGGGTCAGCGCGAAAAAGACCCGATCCTGTTGACCGAACATGTGCGCTCCGCCCTGAGCCGCTACATCACCCATAAATTTGCCGGCGGGCAGAGCGTGATCTCGGCCTATCTGTTGTCCAAGAAAATCGAGGATGAGGTCCGCGGCGCCGTGCGCCAGACCTCGGGCGCCTCCTATCTGACCCTTTCGCCGGACACCCACAAGAAACTGGTGGCCGCGCTGCGCAAGACCGTCGGCGATCTCAATCGCCATACGCTGAAGCCGGTGGTGCTGACGCCGATGGATATCCGGCGCTTCATGCGCAAGATCGTCGAACGGGAGTTTCCCGATCTCGCCGTGCTGTCCTTTCAGGAGCTCAGCCCGCAGGTCAATATCCAGCCTTTGGAACGGATAGAGATGTCCTGAGATGACAGATCACCCCGCCCGCGCCGACATATATCTGAGCTTTGGGTTTTCCGCGCTGGCGCTGTTGTTTTACGGGCTGGGGCGCGGGATGGTGCCAGCCCCGCTGCGCACCGCCTGCGACCTGCTGGCAGGTCTGGCGTTGATCGCGGAACTGGCCCGGCTTTTCTGGCAGCCCGGCCTGCACTGGCTGACGGCTCATCTGGTCCCGGCCCTGGCCTTCGTGGCCACATTGGGCGGGCTCCTGGGGCAGATCGGCAGCGATGGCGCGGGGCTGGACCGGCTGCAAGCCTGGCCGCTGGTGCTGCTCTGTCTGGCCGTCTGGTTGCCGCGCATGACGGCGCAGGCACCGCGCCCGGTCGATGGGCTTGTGCTTGGGGGCGCGCTTGTTCTGATGCTTGCAACCGCGCTCAGCCTGAGTGCGGCGGCCCTGCTGCCCTATCTGTTGCAGACCCCGGTGCATCTCTGCCTTTGGCTGGCGTTTCTGTCCTCGCTGGCGCTGACCCTCGCGGCCGCCACCGGCCCACTGCCCCCATCTACTGCCCGCTTTGCCGCTGGTCTGGCCGGGCTGTTGCCGCTCCTTGGGTTCTTCGGGACGATTTTCGGCCTCATGGGCGCGCTGGAGGCCCTGCCCGAAATCTTTGCCCAGGGCGGGCCGCAGGACGCGGCCCTTGCACCGATGCTGCGCGGTCTGGGCAACGCCTTTGAGACCACATTGATCGGGCTTGGCGGCGCCATGGTGTTGACCCTAACCGCAAGTTTGCTGCCCGATGCCCCGCAGGAGTGACACATTGATCACCGGCCTTGTCGGGGCGGATGTCATGCTTGCCATGGCGGCGATACTGCTGGTGGTGATGTCCCTCATGCAGACCGAAACCACCAGATCAGAGCGCGATCCCGCCGCCCAGTGGATCGCCATGCGGGACGGGCTGTGGCTATCGCCGCACAGCCATCTGCCGCTTGAAACCCTGACCACCGCCACATTGCCGCTGCCCGCCTCAATGCCGGTCACCCTCATCGTCACACCCGATGGCCTCGACGCCGCCTTTTTGACCGAGTCCCGCCTGGCACAGCTTGGCGCGCAGGAGATCACCCTGATCCGGCGCAGCCGGGCCTGTCAGCCGATCACCCTGGCCGATCAGCGCCTGTCATGCGCGCCCTGACCTCGCCCAGGCCACCCTGGCGCTGGTTGCCGGACATGGCTGCCAATGTTCTGGTTGTGGCCATCGTGGCGCTGACCCTAGTCGCCGTCCTGCCCCGCCCCCAACAAAGCACCGGTCACAGCCAGCCGCCACAAGGCCCCGACGCCTTGGTCGATGCGCTTTGGCTGCGGCTCCATCCGGGCACGGCCGCGATCTATGATCTGGATGACAGCGGGCTGCACCTTGTGTCCTCTGCGACGGACGCACGGCAAGCTGCGCTCCTGTTCGTCTTGTCGCAGCGCCACTATGATCAAGTGCCCGCGCGCCTGCGCCAGACCGGCGCCACCTGGATCGAAATCACCGTTCCAGAGGGGCTGGGCACCCAAAAGGGATGGCGGGCAGGGTTTCTCGCACTGGGAACGGGCGCCGTTTCACGGGCGGATTTCACGCTCCGTCTTGCGGATTTGCTGCAACAGGGCGCGGGACCGACCACCGCCCAGGCGCTGCGACTGCCACCGGCATCAACAGATCAGCGCCTGTTGCCGCGGGTGCAGATCCTTTTGGCGCGGCTTGGCAACGGGGTCGGGTTCCTGATCGGTCTTGGCGCCCTGATGGTCCTGCATCGCAGACTGAAACGGCGCAGCGCAGGCTAAAGCCGATAGCGCCGCCGCCGCGAGCCGGGCCCCTTTGGCGATGGCGTCGCCAAGGCGAGCTCCTCGGCGACCCGCCGCCCCGCTTCGGTCAGATCCAGCGCCTCCCTGACCGCCTGCGCCACCGTGCCAAGCGCCTGCATCAAGGCGCGGAACACATCCTCGGCCTCCGCCGGATCAAGCTGCTCAAGGTCCCGCAACAGTTTGCGAAGCCGCGTCAGGGCCTGCCGATAGGGGGCCATCAGGCTGGCCACATATTGCGCTCGCTCTTCTTCGCTTGCCTCCGCCTGCACAGGCTTCACAGGCAAAGCCACCTCGCCGCCGCGCACCATACTGTCGGCAAAGGGCCAGCCGGGGATCATGGCCGCATTCAGCACCACGAGGGTTTCGATGAAATCGGTCGCGCTCGACACGCCAAGGCTCGACCAGTCCACCGGCGGGACAAGCTCGGCGAGGCTCAGGGCCGGGTCGGGCGGCGCGGGCTCCATGGCCTCCAGTCGCTGCGCAACCAGATCGGACAGCCCGTCGGCGATCTCGTCTGCCTCGATGTCCGCCTCGGCGTCCAGACGGTCGATCTCGATCTGTAGGACCGCCTGCAACAGATCAGAGATGCCGCCCGCCGCGCTCATCTGCGACCTTTGGCCTGGCTTTGCTGTTGGGCCTCTATCGCAAGCGCGAGTTTTCGCATCTCCGGGATCAGCCGGAGCCGCGCGGCGGTTTCCGGCAGCGCGACAAAGCGGTTCAGATAGCCCTGCGCCACCGACCAGTTCCGCAGCTGACAGGTCAGCTCTGTCAGGTGAAACAACACGGCAGGATCGTCCGGGGCGATCGCCTCGGCCTTGAGAAAGGCGGATTGCGCGGTCTCATACTCCTGAAGGCGGCGCAAACAAATCCCCAACCCCAGCCAATGATCGCGTATCTCAGGCGCAATCAAGGTCAGGGCCAGAAACAGGCTCTGCGCGGTGCCGACATCGCCGGCGTTAAAACGCGCAAAGGCCATCGCATAGAGCAGGTCGGTGACCTCTTTCGGCAGATGCAGCGCCTCAAGCAGGCTCTGCCCCTCGGCCAGGGCATCAAACACCTGGTCAAAGGCAAAACCGGTCTGCCCGGCCAGCTCGGCCAGCGCCTGACGCATCGCGTCCTTCTCCGCCGGGTTCAGCCCCCTTGTCAGGTCGAGATCAGTCATGATCCTCCGCCAAGGCCGCAAGACAGCCCTCCGCCAGGGTCGCGATACGGGCCTGCGCCTTGTCGTCGGGCAGCGCCCGCGCACAGCTCAGCGCCTCGGCAAAATCCTCTCTTGCGGCGGCCCTGTCCTCCAGGGCCAGACAGGCGCGACCGGATAGCAGATAGCCATCGGCACCTTTGGCATCAAACGCGATGGCGGCACTCGCGGCCTGAAGCGCCAGGGCAGGTTGATCGGCCAGCAGCGCCGCTTCGGCCAGGCCGATCTGGAAATCGCGGTTGTCTGGGCAGGCCAGAACAAGCTGCGCAAAAAGCCGCATCGCCTCTTCCGCCTGCCCCGATCCCAGTTTCTGCGCCGCCTTGCGGGCAATGGGCAAAAGATCGGTGCTGGACAGGCCAAAACGGGCGGCAAGCCCGGTGGCAGCAGTTTCGTTCGACATATCGGGTATTCCGTAGCAAGTGAGTTCGGCGCAGATCAATCAGGGCTGGAAGATGACCATCTCGCCAGGGTCGGACGCGTCGCTTTGCGGCGCCAAAGCCGGTTCGACCCTGGCGCCGGATGATGTGATGACGTCACCGGCATAGCTGCGCCATTGCATGAGATCACGCAGCGCATCGACGGCCTCGCCCGCATCGCGGATTGCGATCTCCGCCGAGACCGGTTCGGGCGCATGATCTGGCCGCGACAGCGCCTGAAGCCGCGCGCCATCCCGGCCCGCCGGAAAGACGAGCACGGCGCGATTGAAGGCGGCCAGCCCGAGCGACAGCTCCAGCAGGCGTGACAATTGCTGTTCGCACAGATGCGGATCCTCGCCGAGCTGGCCAATCACCGCCCGCAGCCGCAGCCCCATTCCGTCCGGTGTGCGTTCGATTTCGACAGGCGTGTCCTCAAGCTCGAACGTGTAGAGATCCCCGATCACCTCAAGCGGCGCCGGCAAGCCAAGCACCCGCCAGATGCGCGCCACCGCGTCCGAAACCTGGGGGCCGGCGGAGAGGCTGGAACGATCCTGCATCTCAGACCCGCGTGGTCATGGCCATCCGGTCGACTTCGGATTGCTGCATGTCCTTGAGGAACTGGATGATCGAGCGCACGAGTTCCTTGAAATCGTCCATCACGGTCTTTGCAAGATCGGCATTGGATTGCTCGGTCTGGGATTTTGCGGCCAGTTCCTGCCCGTCCGCTTCGACGTTCTTTGTGATCATGCCGCCGGTGGCTTCGCCCGAGGTATTGCTCAATCCGATCATGCCCGACACCGATTGCGACTTGGCCGCGACGGTCTGGGCCTTGGTGTTCAGCGCGGTCGCGGCCTCTGCGGTTCCGTTGGCGCCGGTCTCGGCGGCGTCGGCGGCGATTTTGCCGGCCTTGGCCGCCCCGGCAAAGGACACCCCGGCAGAGGCGGCAGAGGCCGCAACCGACACGACCGAGACAACCAGCTGAGTCACCGCGGACGTGCGCATGGTCTCCGCCTGCCCTTCAAGGTCGGAACGCGCCTGATCGCGTGCGTTCATCCGTTGATCCAGCGCATTCTGGCGCCCCATGGCGGCGAATTCGATCAACAGGGCGCCCAAATCCTTCGAGGCACCCATTTCGCCCAGAATACCGTTCAGAACCTCCATCGGGTCGGCGCCGGAGCTGATCATTTGCTCGATGGCGGATTGCAACCGGCCAAGGCTCTCGCCGAGATCGAAATTCTCCGGCGTGTCAAAAGCCGCGCCCGTGCCTTGCGCCGCCTCGAACTGCGGCAGGATCGGCGCGGAGCCGCTGCCGCCTATCGTACCAAGACCGGTGCCCTGGGCGCCCTCGGCCTCCTGGGTTTGCGGGCTCTGGATGACCGTGCTGCCGGTTGTCGTGATGGATGAAATAGCCATTTCGGGATCCTTTCAAATACGCCTATCCGGCAAAGCGGGTTCTTGACAGGCTGTCGCCGGTGTCACGTTGCAGGGAGGTGATGCTGTCCAGAAGCGCGTTGAACTGCTCGTTGGATTTCGCAACAAATTCCATCACCTGATCAATAAGGTCGTCGCCCTGTTGCATGGCCGCCTGGGTCTCCTGGGTCTGGGCCCGCATCTCGGTGGCGTCGGATTTGATCGCATTCGCCACGAGGTTGACCGTGCTGGTGGCCACCGCCGAGGTCCCCGCCACGGCGGCATTCACCGCATTGACCAGCGTGATGGCCGAGGCGATCGCCGCCGGGGCCGCCGCCCCGCCCGAGAGCGCCGCGCCCACGACCGAAGAGGCAAGCGCCCCGACCGCCAGCGTGATATTCGCCGCCATATCCAGCGCTGCGGCCGTGTCGCGGTCCACGCCCATCGCCTCCAGGACCGTACCGCTCAGGCCCATGCCGCTGTCCGATGCGCCGGCCACCATTCCGTTGATCGCGCTGGCGGCCATGAATATGCCGCCAACCACCATGGCGCCGCCCAGAACCTGTAGCCCGGGCACGGCGGCGACAACGGTGCCAACCGCAATCATTGCAGCCGCGCCAACGGCGGCGGCGATCGAGCCGACGATCGAACTCACGCGGCCGGTATCATGGGCGACTTCGGCATCGTCCATCTTGCCTTGCGCGGAGTCCAGCTTCTCGCGGTTTTCCTGAATTTGCTGGCGCTTGGCTTCCTGTTCGTTGCTCAGCCGATCAAGGTCGGCCTCGCCTTTGGCGTCCTGCATCTTTTGGGCGATTTCAGCGAGCCGCGATTCAAAATCGGTGCCCAGATCGGTGGGCGCAAAGGCGGCCAGCCCTTCCAGCATGCTGGCATAGCTGGGCCGTTGGGCGCTGTCGGCGTCCGGCACCGGCCCCGAGGCCGCGGCAGAGCCGGTCGATTTCGCGCCTGACTTCTTGCTGTCGTCCTGCTGTGTGGTGATCTGTGCCGTCAGACCTGCCTGTGTCTCAATCCGCATCCTGCTCGCCCGCCTTCCTGTCTAGCAATGCAATCCGTCCCTCGGCAGAAGCGCGCGAGGTCTGCGTGCCATGCCCTTTTTCCGCCTCCGCCAGCGCCAGCCGGAACGCATCCAGCGCCGCCTCGCGGTCGCCTTCGGCCAGCAAACATTCCCCCAGCCGCATCAGCCCCTCGGGGTTGGTGGCATCCAGCGCCACAAAGGTGGCAAAGGCATCGCGCGCCGCGCGCGCATCGCCCTGTTGCTGAAGACAGGCGCCGAGGCAGTAGTGATTGCGCCCTTCCAGCGGATCAATCAGCACCAGATGCGTAAAGATCACCCGCGCCCGTTCAAAATGAGCCTGGGTCAAAAGCCCGTAGCCATAGCCGTAAAGCACATCGAGATCGTCGCGGCTCAGCCCCTGGATCTGCGCCAGGGTGCGCCCCTCTTTCAGACCCTGGAACACGGGGTTCTCCGCCATTCCCGACTCTGTCTCGAAGGTCTCGACCGCGGCAATGATCGCCTCCACCGTCGCGCGATGTTCAGGCGCGTTGAGCGCGGTTACAAACGTGTCTGCATCAAACTGGGTCATGGCGCTACTCTACTGCCCCTTCCGGGCGGGGCGGGTGACATTGATCACAGGGGTGTCACCAGCCAAGGGACTTGAAACGGCCATCCAGATCGGCCAGCACCCCCTCGATGCGGGTCGGGTCGATGTCTTCCTGGCGCAGCCGCGCCACCAGCACCGGCTGATCGTATTTGTTGCGTGCCGCGTGGATCGTTTGGCCGTCGTCATCGGATATCCCGGCCAGCCCCGCCAGCTGCGCGAGGTTCTGCACCCCATCAAGCAACAGCCGCCGGGTCAGCGAAATCAACACCTCGCCGCTTTGCGCACTGACGATCGAAACCCGTCCCATTTCCTCGAAATCGAAACCGAAACTCCCGTCAGAGGCCGGCACGGCGGTCAGCTCCATGGCGTCGGCGTAGCGGCTGACGGCCGAAGCCACGTATCTGGAAAGATCTGTCATAATTTATCCTTAGGCGTCGTACTGGGCGTCTTCGGCGGCAACCAGCCGATCTGACAGCGAAACGAGAATACGCGACTGGCTCAATCGCGCGCTGTCTGATGAAAACGCCGCATCGGGCAACTGACCATGCAGGTCGCGCAAGAGGTTGGTCACCGCGACCGGCACCTCGGGAGGCTCGGCCTCATAGGGTTTCACCAGTTTCTCCGCCTCCGCGCGCGATGGCGTCGGCGAGGAGGTAAAGCCAAGCAGCCGCGCCGCGATCTCTTCGCTGTCGGGGCGCTTGACCGCCTGGCCGGGCGGAAGCATGCGGTCCAGCGTCATCGTTACCGAGGCGGTCATATCCAGCACGGTGCGCAGGGTCTTGAGTTTCGACAGCTCCGTCACCACACCGCCCAATTGCGCAGCATCGGTCGAGGGCCCAAAGCTTGAGATATCCGCCCCGGCGGTGGCGATGAAACTATCGACCAGCTGATCGTAATTCTGCGACAGGTCGAACTGCCGCAATGCGCCGAACAGCCGTCCCAGGTTGGGCGTATCGCGCAGCATCTCGCGATAGGAATTGCGATAGGCTTCGGGATCGGTGCCAATCTCGCCGGCCATTTTCTGCGCCTGCCCGGCCGAGGCAAAGCCGGCCCGGATCTCGCGCGCGACATCCGGCTGACGCATCTCCTGGCGCAGCGTATCCAGAACCGCCACATAGCCCGCGGAGGCGCCGGATTGCACCGCGTTCTCGCGGATGGTTTCAAGCGCGGCGAACTGGTGGGTGATATCGTCATCAAAGGCTTGCAGCAATTCGCGCAGGTCCTCGGCGGTCGCCATGCCCGACCCGCCGCCCTGTTGCTCGAACAGCTCTTCATAACCGGCGAATTGCTTTGCCAGATCGCGCAGCCGGTCCTGAGACGGCATATCGGGCAGCTTGTCGTAATATTCGGCAATCCGTCCCAGCGCCTCCAGGTTGGAGGAGGCACCGCGCCGCAGCTTCATCTTGTCGAGGTCACTCTTGCCCCGTGTCGCCGCCGCCATGCCCAGCTCTTCGAGCGCATCGGTAATATCGGCCTGCTGCGGCGTGGCCCGGACGCTTTCACCCGAAACGCGCGATTTTCCAAGCTGCTCGGCCATGACCTCGCTGCCAACCGGCGAGGCCGCATTCTGGGTGGCAATCTGGCTTTGGACGGTTTCGCGGGCGGAGGTAATGCTCACTTTGGAATCCTCATCTTGCTTGCCTTTGCCTAGCATGGGCGCGCAGACAGGCCCGGTGTCAGATGACACAATCGGTTTTCGCGCCCGGCGGCATTGTGGCAGGGCTAGTAAAGGACATGACCTTGGACCAGATCGTTGCCCTGTTTCGCGAAGGCGAGCACATGCTCGCGGCGTTCTTGCTGTGCCTGCCGCGCGCCTATGCCTTTGTTGCGGCCTCACAGCTTCTGTCGCCCACCGCGGTGCCGCGCATGGCCCGCAATGTGGCGATCCTGGTTATCGCCCTGCCGCTGACGCCGCTGGCCATTCCCTTCGCGCCCGTTCTACGAGACAATATCGGCCTCTTCATGATCTATTTCGCCAAAGAGGCCGCGCTGGGTCTGGTGATGGGGTATCTGGTGTTCTGGATGTTCTGGGCGGTGCAGGCGGCCGGCAACTACATCGACAACCAGCGCGGCGCGGCGATCGCCTCCTCCATCGACCCGCTTCAGGGGCACGAGGCGTCACCGCTGGGCCTGTTGTGTTCGCAGGCCTTCATCACCTATTTCTTTTCGGTGGGCGGCTTCTTGATCTTCATTCAGATGCTCTACCGGTCCTACGAGAACTGGCCGATCTTTGAGACGCTGCCGCTGACGGTCAAGGACTTCCCGCAATTGCTGCTCAATGTGCTGGATCACGGCACCATGCTGGTGGTGCTGTATGCCGGTCCGGTGATCGCGATCATGTTCCTGGCCGAATTCGCGCTTGCCATGGTCAGCCGTTTCGCGCCGCAGATCCAGGTGTTCATACTTGCGATGCCGATCAAGAGCGCGCTCGCCGTGTTCGTATTGATTTTCTACATTCCCCTGCTGTTCCGATACGCCCTTGGCCAGCAGGACCAGATGTGGAGCTTTCTGGATATGTTCTATGCCATCCTGAGGACCGCAAGCGAGACCCCCTGAGCCCCGCTTGCGCCGCCGCTTACTTTGCCGCCGACATCAGCTGTAGCTGCCGGGTCAGATCGGTCAGCTGGTTGGTGTTGCGGGCCACGCGTGGCGTCAGCAGGATCAACAGCTCGGTCCGCACCTGGGTGTTTTCGGTCTGGTTGAACGCATGACCCAGCACCGGGATCTTGCGCAACACCGGAACGCCGCTTTCGTTGTTCTCGGACCGCTCCTGAATAAGCCCGCCCAACAAGATCGTATCGCCCGACTTCACATTGACCTGGCTTTTCACGCTGCGCTGCGACACCACCGGATTGGACCCGGCAGCCGTATCGACAGACGCCGCGCTGCTGATCTCCTGGGAAATATCCAGCGTGACGCCATTGGACGGCGAAATCGTCGGCTCCACCTCCAGGATCACCCCGACGTCCTTGGCCTGAACCTCCTGCGTGACGACCACATCGCCACCAGAGTTGGAGGTCTGCGACGCCACCACATAGGGGATCTGGTCGCCAACGGCGAGCCGGCCCAACGACCCGTTGGTGACCGTCAGATAGGGCGATGAAATCACCTTGACGTTGGTTGCCGATTGCAGCGCGCTCAGCACCAGCTGGCGGTTCTTGTCCTTGCCCAGAATGGCAGAGAAACCCGCGCCGCCCCTGTCGGAGGCCGAAAGCGAGCTGGACGAGCGCAGCGACACGCCGTTGGTCTCCAGGAAGGCCTGAACCCCATACTGAAGCGCATCGTTGATCGTCACCTCGACGATGGTGGCCTCAATCACCACCTGCGCCTTTGGCGTGTCCAGAACGCGGATCACGTCGTTGATCCGTTTGAAATCCGAATAGGTTGATCGCACCATAAGCGCGTTGTTTCGCGTGTTTGCGGTGATCTGCACCGGATAGGTCGCGGATGTGCCGGTCACCGCCCGCGGATCCGGTGCCGGGGCGTCCTCGCTCTGGCCATTGCGCAGGAAACGCGGCGCGCTGGCACCGGTGACGCTGACTCCACGGCCCGAGGTTCCCGCATTGGCGCTTTCGGCGGCGGCGGCAATAATATCCGAGGTCTCGGCTGTTGTTTCGCTGCTGGCGCCCGGCTGGCCCTGTCCGGCAAAGATCTGGTTGAGCTGCTCCGCCGCCTCGCGCGCATCCAGATGCGCCAGTTGAATCACGCGCAGGCTGACTTCATCCTGGCTGTTCACGTCCAGCCCCATCGCCAGCTTGCGCGCCGCGTTCACCGCCGCCTGCGACTCCGCCACGATCAGCAGCGAATTGCGCTGTTCGATCGGCAGGAAAAAAGCGTCGCCAAGGCTGCGTTGCGCATAGATATCCCCCATCTGGCGCGCGACAACCGCAGGCGCGGCCCGGCGCATCGGAAGGATGGCGAGCTTTTGCGAACGCCCCGGACGCCCGGCGAGCATGCGCACCATGTCCTCGATGGACTCAAATTGCGACGGATCGCCCCGCACCACAATGCTGTTGCTGCCCGGCACCGCCGCAACCACATTGCCCGGCGGCACCAGTGATCCGGCCACATCCGCCAAGTTTTCCGGCACCGGCCCAGACAGTTCAATGACATAGGTCTGGTCGCTCTCAAGCGTGCTGCGCCCGCGCAGCCCGGTCAGCCGCTCCAGCTCCTCAGGCCGGCCGATATGATAGACCGAGTTGAAATACTGCATCAGATAGCCCCGGCTGGCGAGAATATCAGACAGAACCTGCAACACCTGCGACTTGGAAAATTCCTTTTCCGAGCGGAAGATAATCGTGCCTTCGACACTGTCGGAAATGATGTAGTTCACCCCCAGGATGCCACCCAGGATGTTCTCGGCGACATTGCGCAGCGGCTCGTTGGTGTAGTCCAGCGCAACCCGCGGCCCGCGCCCCAGATCGCCCTGCCATTCGCCACCGATGATCTGCTGCCTGCGCAGGGGCTCGATCACCAGCATCGAGGTGTCAAAATCAAATTGCTCTTCGGTGTTCGGGCCGGTCAGCGCGGGCTGGTTCAGCTGACGCGTATCAAGGTATCCGGTCGGCTCCGCCCCCCCGGCAGCGGTCAAACGCGGCGCCGGCTTTGCCGAAAACACGGTCTCGCGCAGGTTTTGCGCGGAAAAGAACCGCTTGAGGGCCGTGTCGTCCTGGGCGACCGTAATCACCTCCGGCCCGCCGCCGCGCGGATGGGCGGTAACGAGCTTTGGCGCGGAATCCGATGTTGTTCCGGGTCCGGTCGCGCAGGCCGCCAGCAGCAGGCACAGCCCGAGCATCCGCAGGTTTGGCGCACGCCAGCTGGCCAGGCCGGCGCGCAACGCCTCGGCTGCCACCGTGAAACTCCTCAAACCGTTCAAGCCCATGTATTCAACTCCTGCCTGGGCGGGCTTCGCGGCCGCCCCCGGATATGGCGAAATCGCCGTTCCTGTTTTTTCGCAACTATATCGGACTACCCTGCCGATAGAAGCGATCCGGCCGCCGCAGGCACGGCCGGCCTGTCCGCAAGTGATATTTGTCACCTGCTGCCGCACCGAACGGGACAACACATGGACCCGGAGCGGCGCTTTTCCTAATTTCAACCCGCGATATTCGGTTCGAGTCAGTTTGTTCCGAGCAAAGACCCGGTTGAATTCGACCAATACCACCCCGAACGGGGCGAAAGATCACAATGCCAGAAGCAGACCGCAAGATTATCCTGAAGCTCCTCAACGGCACGCAATCCGGCGCCGAAGTCGCCTTGCCCGACGGGGTTTACAGCTTCGGATCGGGCGAAGAGGCCGATCTGCGCATGATCGACATCGCCATGCCCGAGCTTCAGGGGCGTATCCGGGTGACGGGGGGCAAGATCGCGCTCCAGTCCCTGGGGGCATCGCTGGCCACCGCCTCTGGCATGGTGATTGATCCGGGCGGCGAGGACTGGCGCGAAATCGCGCAGCTCGACGTGGTGACGGCGGGCACGACGCGCTTTGCGCTGGGGGTAAAGAATGCCAATTGGGCCGAGCTCCTCTCTGACGAGGACGGGCTGACCGCGCGCCCCACCGCCGAGAACAGACCCGGCCTGGCCGGGCTCAAACATTGGAAATGGCCGCTCTCCGCCGCCGCCTTTGTGCTGCTGCTCGGGCTTGGCGTGGCCGGGCTTGCGTTTCAGTCCCCGGACCGGCGGCCCAGCGATCACGGTGCCACCAACACCCAGGCCGAGGTTGCCAGCCTGCGCGCGATGATCGCCAGCTTGCCGTTTCCGTCCGATCTCGAGGTGTCGGCGCAGGCCGACGGGCGGCTGATCGTGACCGGCTATGTCGCCGGGGCCGCCGAACGGCGCGCGGTCGAGAATGCCATTGCGGAAACCGGCCTGACGGTACGGCGGCGGATCTGGGCGCTGGATGCGATGCAGGCCGATATCGACGGCTTGCTGACGGCGCAGGATCCGACCCTCAACGCAGAGCTGGCAGCGGACGGGCATGTCACACTCTCTGGCGTTCATCTGGACCCCGAGGAAGCCAATTCCATCGTCGAAATGATCCGCACCCAGGTCTTTGGGCTCAGTGGCGTGACCAACAACATCAGCACCGCCGAGACCTACCTCGCGGAGGTTCAGGCGCTGATCGACCGTCTGTCGCTCACCAATCTGGTGATCGCGCGGCTGGACGGGATGCTGATAGAAACCACCGGCGTGATACCGGCGGAAAAGGCCGAAAACTGGGTGGGCTTTGTGCAGGTCTATGCCAAACGCTTTTCCGAAATCCTGCCGCTGCGCTCTTTCGTGGCGCTGGAAAACGCACCGCAAAGCACCTCTGCCGAACCGCTCGTCGTCGGCAACAGCGAGGTCATCGCCCCGCTCGGCGGCCGGCAACTCTCCGCGGGATCGCTCAGCGAAGGCAGCGCGCTTGGACCCGAGCAGGTCTTTGGCCCAACCTTTGAACCGGATGGCAACGGCGGCGGCGACACCGCAACCGAGACAACCGGCCCCTCGGCCCCTGGCACCGGCGGCGCAGGGGCGGCGCCAAACCGCACCAGCGTGCCGCCGCTGATCCAGTCGGTGATCTCGGACTACGCCGCCCGGAATCCCGCCGTGGTAGATGCCATTATCGCCTCGGCAAGCAACGGGCAGGTGACCAGCCTCAGCGCGCTACAATCGGGCCAGTTCACGACAGCGCCCGAGACCGCCGAGGCCAGCGATCCCCTGCCCCGCTCCGTCGCACCCGGCACCATTGCCGCCCTGATCAGCGACGCGACAGCGGCAACCGAGGGCGCCCCCCAGGACCCGACAGCGCCCGCCAACGGGTGGCAGACCAGCCCCGCCACAGAAGGGCAAACTCTGTCCACAGCAGTTGGGCAGACGGCGACCGCGGCGGAGCAACGACCTGCGCCCGCAGGACAGGCGCAGACCGCCGCTGCCATGAGCGGGCAGACTATGTTCCTGTCCGGGCGCAAGACCGAGCCCACAGCAACAGGGCAGATCGGGCCTGCATTTGAGGGGCAGAGTGTACCTCTGGCCGAAGGGCAGACCGAAACCCCCACCGCCACCGCGCAACAGCCCGGGACCGATGCGCCGACACTTCTTGGCGCGGGGGACGAGTATCAGCACTTCCAGGCCGGTTTGCCGAATTCCCCGGAAGTGCGCGCCCTGATGGCCGCCAGCAGCCATCTTTTTGCGCCGGGACCGGAGGGCGGTTTCGAACTGTCACAGGCCGCAAGCGACGCCTTGCCGGGGCTGAAGCAGCTCTCGCCCGACCTGCTGGATCTTGCCCAGCGACAGCAGACCGCCCTGCGCCAGGGTCAGACCTTCTTGCGAGGCCCAAGACCGCTCTCCGCTCAGCCCTATCGGCTCGAAAGCGAAGAAAGCAGATGCTGGAGCGGCAGCTCCCTTCATGCCGAGCAAATCCCGGCGGTGATGCTCTGGCTCGACATCCTGAGCCTCGGCGGGGATACGGATTTATCCGCTTTGGACGAAACCGCCCGGCGCGCCATCCTTGAGGCCGCGCTTTCTCCGACACGACTGCGGAGCTGCCTTCTGGAGGATCGCAGCCCGTTCTCGATGCGCCTGGAGGCCTCCTCCAGTTTCCTGGCGGAAACCAAGCGCAATGACCGCTTCGCCGAATATATCTTCAGAGACACGCCGCGTTTTCCGCTGGTCATGAGCGGCGTTGATCTCAGCGGGGATCGCTACGTGATGCTGGAAAACGGCCGCAAACTCTACGAAGGCTCCGCCCCGACGATCGGCAGTCGGGTGGTCTCGATCGGCGATCTGGGCGTCCTGCTGCGCCTCGCCTCCGGCTATCAGGTCGCGCTCTACCCCGAGCGGATGCGCTGGAGGGTCAGTGCCTCCCGCTAGAGCGCAAATTATGCCCGCATTGCTTCATTCTCGACTCGTCAGTGTGTTAAATGATAAGTTCAAGACGGTCGAACTCTGGCAGTGTGAAAATGCGAAATCATGTCCGAACCTTTGGTTCCATTCAAACAGGGATATGGCCACATGCTGAATGCCATGGTGGACAAGGTTCTGGATCCCGGAGCCTTGACCGACTTCGAGGATCTTATCATCCCCGATGTAACCAGTTGTCTTCTGCCAGAGGATAAGCCGCAGGATCTCGCATCCGCGCGGGCCGTACGATTCGAGAGCGGCCCCGTGCAGCTGGAGTTGGTCGAGCTTTTGGCCTTCTTGCGCCCGCTACTGAGCCCCGACCGGATGAGCGAGCCGAACTATTTCACCGGCTGCGAACTGGCCGCGTCAGACAAGAACGCTCAGGCCGCGATCGCCTTTCTCTCTGCCGCCGTGCACACAGAACATCAGGTGCCGTCTCTTTATGGGCTTGCCACCCAGATGCACGCCCTGGGCGAAAACGGCATGGCGCAAGGGGTGGCGATTTTCCTCACCCGGATCTGGCCGGAGGATCCGCGCTCGCTTGCGCTGCTCGGAACCATCGAGGGCGCCCTTGGCAATATGAAAGCGGCGCGCAAACATCTCTCGACGGTCGCGCATATGTCGCGCCGCAATCCAAAATATTCCAATGTGCTGCGCTATTCGCAGAAAAAGCTCATTCAGCAGCAATTCTCTGATCGCACCGCGCGCCCGCTTGCCGATGCACTGAGAGGAAACTGAGGCCATGGCTGTGTCCTCGCGGATCGCGGGCCTGCATGTCGGGGTCAACCAGATCGACCGGCTGCGGGTCGAAGATGACGTCCACCTGCCCCGTGAAAGTTCCGCCGCCCGCACGATCTTTCTGCCGCAGGTCCAGGCGCTTGATGCCATCCTTGCGCGTCACACCCTGGATGAACGGCTCGCGCTTGATGTGGTGCCCGACCGGATCTCGGCCGAGCTGATGACCCCGGTCGGCCTCAGCACCACCCGCGAGGATCTTGCCGCCCGCTTCGAAGCTGCGACACATCCCAAGGTTCGCGCCGCCGGTGCCCTGCTGCGCCAAGAAGCCGGCCTCGACGAAGAGGTGCGCATGGCCCTGGCCGAGCTGATGCAGGGCTGACGCCGCCGCGCCGAAAGACACAACGTAAACATCTGAAAAAGAACGGTTTAATTCTACCTTCCCCAGATCCGAGCCTCCCTGAAACCTCCGCACGATCAAGCGCAACCTGTTGCGCCATCAGAACACGCTCTGCGCTCCAACTGCTCCATCTGGTCAGAATAGGCTTTGCGCGCCTCCTTGATGGGCAAGGCGCACGACACGGCGGCTCATGGGTCAGCGCCGCCCCGGTACGGCCCGGCAGAATTGCCGATATACACAACACCGCCGCTCTCGACCACAACATGTGGAAAAAACGACTTGCCAGAATCGCGGTATATGCGCCATTAATTACGGAAATGAGTGAATAATACGCCCAAGTCCGTAACAAACGCTGTCCCGCTCAAGGGATGCCTCTCGGAGAACAGGGCCAGAGCAGACAGACCGGGACGATTATGGACGAGATTTCCACCCCCGCGCAAGATCAGGCAGACGGCACAGCGGCCTCGCCTGCCCCCTCCGCGCAGACCCGTATTGACCAGCTTGTCGGCGATCATGCCCGGCGACTGTCGGAACGCTTGCAGGCGCATCGCGCGCAGCTGTTCCCGCCGGATGCGCGGCGCAGCCTGCGCAAGTTCACCTCCGGCGAGGCCGCCGATCTGCTCGGGGTCAAGGACGCCTATCTGCGCAAGCTCCACCTGGATGGTCGCGGCCCCTCGCCAGAGATCCGCACCGGCGGGCGCCGCTATTACTCGCCCGAGGATATCCAGGCCCTGCGCGACCTCCTTGAAGCCGGCGCCAAGGCCGAGGGCACCTATCTGCCCGGCCGCCGCGAGGGCGATCATCTTCAGGTCATCACCGTCATCAACTTCAAGGGCGGCTCCGGCAAGACCACCACCGCCGCGCATCTGGCGCAGAAAATGGCGCTGGACGGCTATCGCGTTCTGGCAATCGACCTTGATCCGCAGGCCTCGCTGTCGGCGTTGCATGGGTTCCAGCCGGAATTTGATCTGCTGGACGGCGGCACCCTCTATGACGCCATTCGCTACGACGACCCGGTGCCGCTTAGTGATGTGATTCAAAAGACATATTTCACCAATCTCGACCTGATTCCCGGCAATCTGGACCTGATGGAATTCGAACATGAAACACCCCGTGCGCTGTCGCAGGGACATAGTGAGCTGTTCTTCACTAGAATAGGCGATGCCCTTCAGTCCGTGGAACAGAACTATGATGTTGTTGTTGTCGATTGCCCGCCGCAGCTTGGCTTCCTCACCATGTCCGCCCTCTCGGCGGCGACGGCGGTGCTGGTCACCGTGCATCCGCAGATGCTGGACGTGATGTCGATGTGCCAGTTCCTGCTGATGACCTCCAACCTGCTTGGCGTCGTGTCCGAGGCCGGCGGCAACATGAATTACGACTGGCTGCGCTATGTGGTCACCCGTTACGAGCCCGGCGACGGGCCGCAGAACCAGATGGTGACGTTTATGCGCTCGATGTTCGGGGAACATGTGCTCAATCATCCGGTGCTGAAATCCACCGCGATTTCGGACGCCGGCATCACCAAGCAAACCCTCTACGAGGTGGATCGCGGTCAATTCACCCGCTCCACCTACGAGCGCGCGATGGAGAGCCTGAATGCCGTGAACGGCGAAATCGAAGATCTGGTGCAGGAGGCCTGGAACCGTCATGGCGCGTAAGAACCTTCTGAAAGGGCTGATGGAGGAGGCCACCGCCGCATCCGCGACACGGACCGATGCCCCCTCCCCTGCCCCGGCCCCAACCGCCGACAACACCCGCGTGGATGTGGCCAAGCCGCGCTATACCTCCGGGGCGATCGGCGCGGTCAGCCAGTCGATCTCGGATCTGAAATCCCGCGCCATTCAGGACATTCCCACCGACCAGATCGACAGCGGCGGGTTGCAAGACCGGCTGGACGCCGATGACGGGCTGGCCGAACTCGCGGAGTCTATCGCCGAGCACGGTCAGCAAGTGCCGGTGCTCTTGCGCCCCCACCCCGAACAGGAGGGCCGCTTCCAGATCGTCTATGGCCGCCGCCGCGTCGCCGCGCTGCGCCGGCTGGGTCAGCCGGTCAAGGCGCTGATCCGGGTGCTGGATGACCGCGCGCTGATCGTCGCGCAGGGTCAGGAAAACAGCGCGCGCCGCGATCTCAGCTTTATCGAACGGGTGAATTTTGCCCGTCAGATGCGCGATATGGATTACGAACGCAAGGTCATCTGTGACGCGCTGAATGTGGATAAGACATTGATTTCACGCATGCTTTCCATTGCGGATCGCATCCCGGAGGAGGTCATCAACGCCGTCGGCGCCGCCCCTGGCATCGGTCGGGATCGCTGGAGCAAACTCGCCGAGCTGCTGGAACGGGGTCATGTGGAATGGGCCCCGGTTCTTGCCCATGGCGACACCTCCGACGCGCGGTTCGAAGCCCTGTTCAAGGCGCTCTCCCCACGCAAGACCCCTGCCCCGACGACGACGCTCAAGAGCGCGACGGGCGAACCCCTGGGCGAGGTGAAGCGCACCAAAGGCAAATCGGTTCTGACGCTCAAGACCGGCAAGGCCAGCGGTTTTGACGAATGGCTGATCGAGAATTTCCAGGATCTTCACGCCCGGTACTTGCAGGATCGCAAGACCGGCGGAAGCTGACCGCACCCGCGCGGTCAAATCTGAGCAGAGCATAACAAGACAGGAGGCACGACAAGGACAGAACCCAAAAACAAAGACCCCCCAGGACAAAATCCCGAGAGGCCTTGAAGGTTATGTAGCAATTTCACTCTAGGTCGAACAGTTGACAGCTGTCAACAAACGCCCGCCTGCGGTGGTCAAAAAAGTTTTGTCTCGTGACAGATAATGGAACAACTGACAACGACGCCCTTCGGGCGGCGACCGGTAACGGCTGGCCTGTTGACACAGGCTGCGGTTCCCGGCGTCCAAGCCTTGCACCCGATTGCCGACAAATGGAGCCTCTTTCGCGATCTCACCTGCGCCCGGAAAACCTTCAGCCTCAGTGATCGCGCGCTTTTGGTGCTGAACGCCTTGCTGAGCTTTCACCCGGAACGGTCCCTGTCTCCTGACGCCCAGCTTATCGTCTTCCCCTCAAATGCCGCGCTCAGCGAGCGCACCCATGGCATGGCCGAAAGCACCCTGCGCCGCCACCTCGCCGCGCTGGTGAGCTGCGGTCTGATTGCGCGCCACGACAGCCCCAACGGCAAACGCTACGTGCGCCGCCGTCGGGGAGGTGAGATTGCGCATGCTTTTGGCTTTGACCTGAGCCCCCTGCTCTCTCGCGCCGCCGAGATCTTTGACGCCGCCGAAGACACCCGCGCCGCCGAGGATGCGCTCCGCCTGCAACGCGAACGGATCACCCTCCTGAAACGCGACGCGCTGAAGCTCGCCGCCTATGCGCAGGACAGCGGTCTGCCCGGAAACTGGGACGCCATCAGCGATGCGCTGCACCTCTTGCATTCCCGCCTGCGCCGCAAACTGGCGCTTGGTGACCTCCAGGCCATCGAGGCCCAGCTTGTGGATATGCTTGCGGAGATCAGCGCCCAGGTACAGCCCGAAACCGCCTCTGAAACAACAACCCTGAGCGCCTGTGACAGTCAAAATGAGCGGCACTATCAGAATTCAGATAAAGATACTTGTGAATCTGAACAGCGCGAAGAAACGCCAAAAGCCGCTCCGACAACGCTCCCCCTGCCCGTCGTGCTCTCCGCTTGCCCCGATATTCTGCCCTATTGCGAGCGACCACCGCAAAGCTGGCACGAGCTGATCGGAACTGCCGCCTTTGTCCGAGGGATGCTGGGCATCAGCCCAGACGCTTGGGAAGACGCACAGCGCAAAATGGGGCCTGAAGCGGCTGCAATTACACTGCTCTGCATATTGCAACGTTTCTCAGAGATCCGAAACCCGGGAGGCTATCTGCGCAGCCTGACCACCAAAGCCGCAGCCGGAACCTTCTCGCCAACGCCGATGGTCATGGCGCTACTCAACACCAGCAACAAACGCGCCGCATGATCCCAGCGGCGACGGCTCCAAGCGTATTGCCCTGGATCTATGTGGTCAAAAAGCCGAGCCCGGTGTCTCCGGCCAACCCGTTGACGGCGGCAAAAGTTGACAGCTGTCAACTTCTGGTCGGAGCGTTGATCTGGTCACGTTGCTCGCCATCACATGGAGAAGGGCAGGTGGTGCATGTGCGCGTATTCGACACCAGGCACGCCGAAGATCCCGACCTGTCGGCTTTCGCTACACTGGATTTGCCGCGCAATGGGGCCTCAATGATGGCCGCGGAGTGATCCGCGCCATGGGAGCAGGGAAAATCTACCTAAAAATCCATAAAACATAACAATATCAAAAGATGAATTCAAAATCGCGCAATCGGGGTGAGAAATCATGTCTCAACCCCCCTTCTCGACAATGCGTCCTTGGCAGAGTGGAACGCTCGTGAGGCGATGTTAAGAATAGCGGCCGTTCGTCCTTCGGGCGGCATAGGCAAAGAGATAGCCCAATTTACAGGACTTCTGCGATGCGTTTAAGCTCCGCAAGAAGTTCTGGCAGAGGCAGAAAGTGTGGTGGTGGTATGCTAAAATGGATTGCGGCTCAGCTTGTTGGGAGAGCCGAGAAACGTATCGGCGTTGAGCTGGACTATGCTCGAAAAATTTCCCAAACCGACATCCGGCTGTTCATGCGATACGGCAAGATTTTTGCGTTCCTTGCCCCCAACAGGAATGTGCCGCCTGACGCTTATCATACCGCTCGGCTCCGTGGCGCAATCAGTGCCGACTGTGGAACTTGTGTCGAGGCTGAGATCAACCTTGCACAAGCTGCCGGTGTCTCGGGGGAGATTATCAACGCCGTCTTAGGAACGAGCTATAGCGATTTGCCGGATAGCTTGAGGGCAGTGGCTGAACTCGCTGATGCCGTAACCGCAGCACATACTGATGCGGCGGACGCGCGAGAAAAGATCATAAGCGCATACGGCGAAGCGGGCTTGATCGAGATATGTTTTGCGCTGAATGGCGCCGCACTCTTGCCCGGCATCAAACGCTCCATGGGCTATGCTACCGTGTGCAATCTGGATACGCTGAGAAAATTGGCGTGATCCGGGGCCGACCATTCGTTTTCGATATTGCCGGGCGGCTTCATTCGCGTCTTTTCATCTGCGTGCCACCAGTTTCGTGATCAGATCGCAGCGACATAGAAGAAGAGTGCTCGCAAGATAACATCCTGCGGGCATTGCGCATGTTTGAGTGACAGCATTCGCCCGAGCTGATCGGCAAATCACGCCGAACCTCGCGACAGAGCCCGCGCGGGGGCTAGGTCGGATAGAGGGCGGGCAGGGTGTCAGTTCGCGTCCGCCGGGCGAGGCGATCCTTGATGGGGTGACGCAGTGTCAGCGACTTCAGCATTTTGCGCAGGTCTGTCGGTTTTTGCGATTGTGCCGGCGCATAGGCGGCCTGTTCAAGCTGTGCGAGCGCCGTGTCGATCTGCACGCGCTCCTGCGGATCGGTCAGCGCGCGGAGATCCAGGAGCCCCTGATAAAAGGCGCGCTGATCGCTTGCGCTTGCGGCTTTTGCCAGGGTCTTCAGCACCTGCGCCTTGTTGCGAGAGGGCTTGGCCTTAGCAGGAGGGGAGCTGCGCCGCCCGCGCCGATAAAGGACCAGCCCGGCGCCCAAAGCGGCCAGAAGCGCAAAGCCGCTCAGGCCGAGTTCCACCGCAGTATTCGGGCGCGCCGCCGGCGCCGGGGTGGCGCTCGGTGCTAGGCTTTGCGTCGCTGCGGCGGGGGGGGTCCCTTCAACCGAAATCGTCTGGGCGGGAATCGTTGCAACCTTGGTCTCGCCCGAGGCCGTATCCAGCCATTCGACGGAAATCTCGGGCAAGGTCACCTGCCCGCCGCGGGTCGGCACGATCGACAGGCTGAAGTCACGGCGTGCGGCGGTGCCGTCGGGGGTCTCGACCATATCGGTGTCAACATTGTCCACATAGAGGCGCGCACCGGCGGGATCGGTGAAACTCAGATTTGGCAGCTGCTCGGGACGCGCCCCAAGCGCCAGGAGGCTGATCTTGCGCGTTACCGCCTCGCCTTCGCGAAAATTCGGGGTCTCGGGCTGCCAGGTCGCGCGCAGCTCCACCGCCTTGGCGGGAAGGAACCAGTCGGAGGTTCCGGCATGCGGATTGGCCAACACCGTCAGGGTCAGCGCGTCGGAGCGGGCCACGAAGGGTTTGCCGGATTGGAACATATCAGCAAAGGGGCTGCCCATGCCCATACCGCCGGGGCGCCCCATGCGCGCCATCATCTGGTCCATCATGGCAAAGGGATCCCCCCCGCCAAAGGGGCTGGAAAAGGCACCACGCCGCCCGGTCCCGCCAGGCACGGCGCCCTTCAACGTGAAGGCCGGAACCGTCAGCGTCCCGGTGCTGTCGGGGCGCAGCAGGTAGTCGCGCTCGATCACCGTGATCGGCTGGCCGTTGCGGGTGATCTGGCTCTGGCGATCCGGCCCGGTCCGGGTCAGTTCAAAATCACCAGTGGGGGCGATCAGCTCTGCCGATTGCAGCGGCTGGGCCGTTTCGATCCGCACGGTCAGCGGGATTTCCTGAAACTGGTAGTGGTCGCCCGGGTCAATCTTTGTGCTCAGGCTGATGCCTGTGGTGCCCTGTAATTTGGGCAATTGACTGGCGTCCAGCACCTGAACCTTCAGCGGATCGCTGGACAAAGCGCCCGCATGCAGCACCGGGATCGTCAGCGCGCCCGTGGTGTGCGGCGCAAGGGTGATGATCCAGCTGACGGATTGAGACCGCTGCCCGTTGATGATCTGTGTTTGCGACGATTGCGAGGTGCCAAGCACATCGAAATCCTGCTCCAACGGGGTCAGGTCCGGGGCAGAGGTTGCCTGTCTTGCTGTCAGGACCAGCTGAAAACTGTCGCCCTGCGCGAGCTGAGTGCTGTTGACCTGCGCAGACAGGCCCGCAGCCCAGGCGGCAGAGACATTCAGGCAAAGGGCGGCCACTGCAACTGTCGTTTTCAAGAGTTTCATTTTATTATCCTTTATGTTCAGCATCTTAGCCCCCGCGCCGCAGAGTGGCATAGTGTTGACGGATGCGCGCCCGCAGCAGGCCGGATGGGTCATCAGGCACGCGGCGCAATTGCTGCTCGATCGCCTGATCGACGGGATGGCCCCCGGGGGCGGCGCCCTCCACCCTCTCCTGTGGGGGCTGATCGGGATCGCCGAGCAGATCGGACATTATCTGCGACAGGCCGTTTTCGGAGGGCGCGTCGGCGGTGGTCTGTTGATCGTCGGAGGCCCGTTGCGGGTCTTCGGCGTGCTGCGCGCCCTGTTGCTGGCGGGCCTCGGGCAGGGGGCTTTGGCCGGTGTTGGCATCGGCGCTCTCTTGCGCCCCGGCTTGCGTCTGCGCCTCGGCCTGCTGTTGGCCCTCGGAGTGCTGATCCTGCGCGCCAGATTGCTGCTGCTGGTCGCCGGGCTGTTGCTCTTGTCCATCGACCTGCTGCTGGTCGCCTGGCTGCTGTTCTTGTCCTCCGGTCTGCTGTTGGTCCCCGGATTGCGTGTCCTGCGCGCCGGGCTGCTGTTGATCCTGCTGACCGCCGCCCTGGCTTTGGTTTTGTGCCTGATCCTGGCCGGACTGAGCTTGATCCTGCTTGTTGTCAGTGCCGGATTGCTGCTGGTTATTCTGTTGCTGTTGCTGTTGCTGTTGCTGTTGCTGTTGCTGTTGCTGTTGCTGTTGCTGTTGCTGTTGCTGTTGCTGTTGCTGCTTCAACAGCTTCGCCACAAGATCGCGGTTGAATTGCGTGTCGGCGTCATCGGGATTTAGGGTCAGGGCCTCGTCATAGGCCGCCAGCGCCTGTTCGAATTCGCCGGACTTGGCAAGCGCATTGCCGCGGTTGAACGGGGATGCCATCAGACCGGCAGCGGTCTTGAAATCGCCCGCGCGATAGGCCGCCGCGCCCTTCCAGGCGGGGTTTTCAAAGTCGGCTGCAGCCGCGCTGTAATTCTGTGCCTGGAACGCGGCCCGGCCTTGCTGATCCGGGGTTGCCCAAAGATCATCCCAGGGGCTGGCCTGCGCGGGTTTTGGCTGCATCGCAAGGCCCGCCCCGATCAGAGCCAGTGAAAACACCAGCCCGCGCCGAAAGGCGAAAGGCAGCAAGAGCACTGGCACGAAGAGCAGCAGATAGCCCATGTCCACATGCCGCTCTGCGAATATATCCTGCGCATCGCCCGGCGCGGTCACCGCGTTGTCGGGCAGCAGATGGTCCAGATCGGCGCCCCCCGCCGTGATCATCGAAAAGGCGCCGCCGCCGGCCTTGGCCACGGCCTGGAGATCCTTGCGGGCCAGCGCGGTCATGAAGGTCTGTCCGTCCTTGCCCGCAATGGCGCGACCGTCGGCGGTTTGCAGCACGGCGCCGTCCTCGGTGCCCGCGCCAAGAACCGAGACGGTAAAGCCGTCACGCGCTGCGGATTTTGCCGCCGCGATGCTGGCTTTCACATCGTTGCCGGCGTCGTCTGCCATGACGATGATGTCGCCGCGCGGGGCACCGGCGCGTGTCATCATCGCGTGGGCCTCGTTGATGGCCAGGTCGAGCCTGTTGCCAAGAACCGGCATCAATGAGGTGGACAGCTCGGGCAGCATCTGTTCGATGATCTTGGGATCGCTGGTCAGCGGGGCGGCCACAAAGGGCGCGTCGGCATAGATCACCAGTCCCCGTTCATCGCCCTGCGTGCGGTCCAGAATATCGCGCAGCTTGTGCACCGACCGGGTCAGGCGCGAGGGTGTGAGGTCGTCCGCGTTCATGCTCTGGGCCAGGCTCAGGACAGCGACTACGGGGGTGCCGCCTTTGAAACTGGGCACTTCGCGGTCTTGCCATGTGGGGCCGGCGAGCCCGAGAATGGTCGCGGCAATCATCGCGGAGGCGGCCAGCGGAACAAGCCGCGATTGTTTCGCCGAGGCCCCGCTGATGGCAAGATGTCGGAGCAGATGCGCATCCACCAGCTTGCTCCACTCACCGGCTTGGCCCATGCCGCGACGGCGCAGCAACATCACGCCAAGGAGCATCGCGGGCACAAAAGCCCAGAGCCATTCGGGCCGCAGGAATTGAAAATCAGCAAGGGACATGGGTCAGGCTCCTTGGCGTATCCGGCGCAGAGGGGCCGGAATGAGGGAGAAGAGGGCGAGCAGCGCACAGAGCAGCAGCGCGGCACCGGCGGGCCAGTAATAGAGGTCGATTTCCGGGCGCAGGTGGATCGGATCACCGGCCACGGGTTCCAGCCGGTCAATCGCCCGGTAGATCTTGGCCAGACCCTGCACATCGGTGGCGCGGAAATAGGCTCCGCCCGTGGTCTTGGCGATCTGGCGCAGCGTGCGCTCGTCAAGGTCACGCGACCGGGCAGAGCCAACGCCGATGGTGTAGATCCGAATGCCCAGCTCGGCGGCCAGCTCGGCGGCCTTCTGGGGGGTCATCACCCCTTTGTTGTTGGCGCCATCCGTGAGCAGGACAAGCACGCGCCCGTCTTTGGGGCGATCCATCAGCCGCTTGACCGAGACGGCGATTGCATCGCCGATGGCGGTTTTCTGGCCCGTCAGGCCCACCTGCGCCTGATCCAGCAGCTTGCGCACGGCCTCGCGGTCAAAGGTCAGCGGCGCCTGAAGATAGGCCCGGTCTGAAAACAGCACGAGGCCCATCCGGTCGCCTGCTCGGCGCGAGATGAAATCATCCGCCGTTTCCTTGACGATGGTCAACCGGGTTGCGGGGCGGCCCCCCACGGCAAAGTCGCGCTCTTCCATCGACCCGGACAGATCGATCGCCATCATGATGTCGCGCCCCTCTGCGGGCAGGGGAACCTCGCGGCCGACAAAGGCAGGGCGGGCAAGGGCCGCGACAAGAAGAACCCAGACCAGTGTGAGCATGGCCAGCTTGAAAAGATTGGGTTTGCCCCCGGTTTGTCCGGCCCCCGCGCGGGCGCGCAGAGCGTTGAAGAAGGGCACTTTCAGCGCGCCGGCCAGCCCGGGATCGACCGGTTTCATGAAGCGCCACGCCAGATAGGGCAGGGGCAACAGAAGAAAGGCCAGCGGCCATAGAAAGGTGATCATGTTTGCCTCCGAATCCAGTGGGCTGCGGCGTTGCGCAGGGTGTCATCTGTCGGTGTATCGGCGCCGCCCGGGGCATAGGTGGCTTCGGCCAGATAGCTGGCGAGATCGGCGCGCAGGCCTTTCTGGGCCAGGTAGTCCGCCCAGGGCTTGCCGCTCAATTGCGCGGCAAGCGCGTCCTTGCGGCGGGCCACCCGACGCAGGAGGATCGAGACAGCCGTGGCAAAGCCCTGCGGATCGTCTCCCGGGATCGCGGCCAGTTCGCGCAGGGCCCGCGCGCGGGCGGTCTGTTTGCGCCACCGCGCATAGACGCGCCCGGCCAGGAGGGCGGCGCAAACCAGCGCGAGGGCCAGCCACCAGCCATAGGCCAGCGGCCACCAGCCGACCGGATCGGGCAGGCGAATATCGCGCAATTGCGCAAGTTGGGCTTCTATCTCGGGGGTCATCGTCTGCTCCCTATTTTGAAACCAGCCGGGGTTTTGATGGGGTGAGGATCGCCTTGGGGTCATCGCCGGGATGCAGGTGATGCAGGGCCATCCTGTTCTTGCGGCACAGGGTCTCCAGCCGGGCGTGACGCGCGGCAAAGGCCTGTGCGTAGTCCTGCATCTTGCGCCGCCCGAGCGCGGCCAGCGACAGACCCCCGGTGCCGTCGCTGATGCGGCCGCCACCGGGGGGCAGCATTTCGTCAAGCGGGTCGGTGATCTCGATCGCGGTGACCTGCGCGCTGTGCCCGAGGTGGCGTAGCTCCTGCGCGGTGAGATCGTCAAAGTCGTTGAAGTCACTGATCACAAAGACCAATGTGCCGGGCCGACAGGCGCGGCGCAGACGGCGCAGGCCCGCGGCCAGCATCACCTCGTGACCGATCTCATGCTCTGGCTCGGTTTCTTCGCTGAGGGTTTCCAGAAAGCGGAGCACCGATTTCCGGGTGCGCCCGGCGCGAAAGTCCATCACCCCGTCGCGCGACAGGATGAGCCCGCCAACCCGGTCGCCGCCGTCGTGCCCGACCCAGGCCAGCATCGCTGCCACCTCGGCGGCCATGTGGGATTTGAACCGGACGCGGGTGCCGAACTGCATCATCGCGCGCATGTCCACGAGGATGTAGACGGGGCGCTCGCGCTCTTCTTGAAACAGCTTGGTATGCGCGGTGCCGGTGCGGGCGGTTACGCGCCAGTCGATGGCGCGGACATCATCGCCGGGCTGATAGGCGCGGGCCTCGGCGAATTCCATCCCGCGCCCGCGAAACACCGACGCATTGGTGCCCCAGCCATGGGTCGAGACCCGGCCTCCGGGGGCAAAGCCGGTTTGGTGGCGCGGCGGTCGGGCACGCAGAAGTTCGGGAACGGTTGCAACAACACCAGACATGATTTTCTCCTTCCGGCTCAGGCCACAGGGACTCGCTCGATCAGCGCGTCGATGAAGGCATCGGGGGTTTTGCCATCGGCTTCGGCCTCGTAGGAGAGGATCACGCGGTGGCGCAGAACGTCGTGCAGCACGGCCTGAACATCCGACGGGGTCACAAATTCAGAGCCGCGCATCCAGGCATGCACACGGGCGCAGCGATCAAGGGCGATGGTTGCCCGGGGGCTTGCGCCATAGGCGATCATCTCCGCCAGGTCCTCGCCGTAGGCTTTGGGATTGCGGGTCGCCTGGATGATCTGAAGGATGTATTCGGTCAACGCCTCCGAGGCATAGACCGCCATTGCATCCTTGCGCGCGGCCAGAATATCGCCGGGCGAGATCATCCGAAGCGGGGCAGGGGCCTCGCCCGCGACTTCGCCGCGCACGATCTTCAGGATCTCGCGTTCCGCATCCAGCGAGGGGTAGTCGATGGTCACATGCAACAAAAACCGGTCAAGCTGCGCTTCGGGCAGGGGATAGGTGCCTTCCTGTTCGATCGGGTTCTGGGTCGCCATGACCATGAACAAATCGGGCAATCTATAGGTCGTCCCGCCCACGGTGACCTGCCGTTCCGCCATTGCCTCCAGCAGGGCAGACTGCACCTTGGCGGGGGCGCGGTTGATCTCATCTGCGAGGATCAGGTTGTGAAACAGCGGCCCCTTCTGAAAGGTAAAGCTGCCCTCCTCGGGGCGGTAGATGTCGGTGCCGGTCAAATCGCTGGGCAACAGGTCCGGGGTGAACTGGATGCGCCTTGCGTCGCAGTCGATGGTACTGGCGAGCGCGTTTACGGCCTTGGTCTTGGCCAGGCCCGGCGCCCCTTCCAGCAGCACGTGCCCGTCGGCGAAGAGCGCCAGAAGCAGGCGGTCCACGAAACGATCCTGCCCGACGATACGCGCGCTCATATGCGCCTTGAGGTAAGAGACCAGATCGTTCTGGCCTGTGGTTTCCAATTGGGTGATCTGGTTCATCTGAAAATCTCCTGGGGTCTGGCGGCCTGCGCTGATGTGCAGCGCAGGCCGCGCCCTTCCCTGACGCTTAGCCTTGCTGGATTTCGCTCATGGCGTAGCCCTGCGCGGGCAATGCGTCGGTCGCAAAGGACGCCACATGGACAGAGGCCAGGATGGCATCAAGCGAAGCCGTTGCCTGATCCACTTGCCCCGCATCCAGATCGGCGGCGGCCTGTGTCAGGCTGTTCACGGTTGGCGTGTAGGGCAGCAGGGCGATCTCTGCGACCAGATCCACGCCGGCATCCGTCAGTGTTGTGACCACCTGGTCGATATTGCCATTCGCCATCAGGGTCTGGGCGGTGGCAAAGGCGGCCTCGTGATCCTTGGTCGGGGTGAACCCTTCGGCCACGCTCAGCCCCGTGTCCACCGGCAGGCTGAACCCGTCATCGGTTTTCATCATCACGGTGCCGTCCTGATCGCCAAAGAGGCCATTGACCTGCGCCAGGATTTTCTTGGCGACATCGGTCTGGCCCTGGTCGATCGCGGCTCTTGCGTATTGCACACCGGTCAGGACATTGCGCGCGGTCCCCGAGACAGCGATGTCGCTTGCGGTGATGACCTCTTGCTTGACGGTTGGTGCGGTGGTTGGTGCGGTGTTTGCGGCAGCCTCGGCCGATGCGGCGGAGGCCAGCCCCGCGGAGCCCAGAATAGCGACAAGGCCCGTGGCGACGAATGTGTTGGCTGTTTTCATCTTAATCTCCTTGCGAGAGCAGGGATTGCTCTGATGACGAAGAGATGGACCGCCAGCTTCAACTCGGCTTGCTGCTATTCTTAAACTTTCTTGAAGTAGGCGCTCAGACGGGCGGGGAGGGGGCTTTGGTGTCGTTGAAAATCAGGGTGACGGAGAAGCCGGGATCAAGGTTTTTGATTGAAACCAATGCATTGTGCCGTTCGGCCACGGCGTTGACCAATGCCAGACCAAGCCCCGAGCCTTCTGTGGATCGCGCGGAATCTGCGCGGGTAAACGGCTCCAGAAGCTGTTTTGGGTCCTGATCCGGCACCCCGGGGCCGTTGTCTTGCACCGCGATCTTGCGATCCGAGAGCACAATCGTGATCTGCGCCGCCTCACCTGCATAGGTCACGGCGTTCTTGACGAGGTTGACCAGCGCCTGCTGCACCATCCCCTTGTCGGCGAAGATGGCGGCGGGATGTGTGGTTTCCAATGTCAGGCTTTGGTCGTGCTGCTCTGCCAGCGGGGTCATGAACTCGATTGTCTTTTCTGCGATCACATCGAGATCGACCATCTCGAAGCCGGAGTGATCGCGGGTGGCGCGAATGCGGGAAATCCGCAGCACCGCCTCGAATATGCCATTCAGCTCTTCGGTTTCCTGCAAGGCTGTTTCGATATGGGCCAGGGGGTCCTGCCCCGCCGCACTGGCATCGGCGGCGGCATGGAGCGCGTATTGCACATGGCTCAATGGCGTCTTGAGATCATGCGCAATGGCCGAGGCCGTGGCCTTCATGCTGCCGACCGCCCGCTCCAGCAGGTCGAGGTTCTGATTGACCCGGATCGACACCTGATCGAACTGGTCATGGCGTTTCAGAACCGGCAGCCGGGCGGACATGTTGCCCTCGCCGACGTCGTGCAAGGCCGCCCCCATCTGCTCCAGCCGGTGCAGCGACATCCGGCTGGCCCAAAGCCCGAGGCACAGGATTGTCAGGGTGATCACGGCGGCAAAAGCGGACAGCCCGACGATCAGACGCGCGCGCGCCGTCCTGACCGGCGCATCATTGCGGCCCACAACCAATGTCCTTTGGTCGATCCGGCGCACATGCACGACATAGCCGCCGGGCAACGCATGCGCGGTGAAGCGATCAAGTGTCACCCGCCGCGTGCCAAGAAAATCGGGCAGGATCGAAATCGGGCCGATCAAAGAGGATCCGTCGGTGCCGAGGAAGCTGGCAAAGCGGTCGGAGTTCTCTGTGGTCTGCCCGGTTACACGCAGGGTTTCGATCAGCCCGGCCTCTCCGGTTTCGGTATAGATTTCCGACAACAGCACCGCCTCGGATTCGGCCTGCGCGGCCAGTTCGGCCACCAGGGCGGAATCGATGGCTCTGATCAGAAAACAGCCCGCGACGGCGCAGATCGTCAGGAAAACCAGGCTTGACCAAAGGGCCGCCTTGTAAGGGAGGCCAGAGGTCAGGCTAGTGAGGCGCACGGATCGTATACCCCATGTTGCGCACCGTATGGATCAATGTGACGTCGAAAGGCTTGTCAACTTTCTGGCGCAGCTTGCTGATATGTGTTTCGACCACGGTGGTGCCGGGATCAAAGTTGAAATCCCAGATTTTTTCCAGAATGAGGGTCCGGCTGAAGATGCGGCCAGGGTTCTCCATCAGCAGCTGCAACAGCGAAAACTCCTTTCCGAGCAGGTCGATGCACTTGCCTTGCCGGTGCGCCTGGCGGGTCAGCAGATCCAGCTTCAGGTCGTGCACAACCAGTTCCGTTGCCTCCTGGGTCGATTGTTTCGGCCTGCGTCCCAGCACCGTTATCCGCGCCAGCAATTCCGACAGGTGAAACGGTTTGACCAGATAGTCATCGCCGCCCGCCAACAGGCCATCCACACGGTCATCGACATCTGAAAGCGCGGTCAGGAAGATCACCGGCAGGTCCGATTTGGCCGCGCGCAACGCTTTGACGAGCGACAGCCCGTCCATGCCCGGCATCATCCGATCAACGATGGCCATGTCAGCGTCATTGTAAAGACAATAGGTCAAGGCCTCGCGGCCATCGGCCACCCAATCCACGACGAACCCTTGTTCCCTCAAACCCTTGCAAATGTAGTCAGCGGATTTTGGGTCGTCTTCTGCAAGCAAGATCTTCATGTGGGGCACGTTAGACAAAAGCCGAAAAACAGAAAAGGCAAATGAGCCCGCGCGTTTGATCAGAGGGTCACATCACTTTGCCTAGCAATTTTTTATTTTGCTAGGTATACAAATGCCAAGCAAAATTTGGAAATGATTGGCATGACCCCACTCAGCAGTATCGCGATGAGCGCCTATACCGACCTGGTGCGTCTTCTGAAGGACGACGCGCTGTCCGATGTCGAGGGCAAACCGACGCTGAAAGAGCGCGGCGACAAGTCCTATTGGTACGCCGCGCGCCGTGTCGGAACGGCGATGCGGTTCATCTATATCGGCGAGGACAGCGACGAGACGCGCGCCCGCATCGACCGGATCGAAGAGCTGCGGGCAACCGCCAAGGAGCGTCAGGCGGAACGGTCGCGGCTCGTTCGGCTTTTGCGCGCCGAAGGCATGACGCCCACCGACCGGGCGACCGGTTCCATCCTGTCGGCGATGGCCGCAGTCGGGACCTTCCGGCTGGGCGGCACCATCGTCGGCACGAATGCCTTCCGGCTCTATGAGGGCGAGCTTGGCATTCGCCTTCCCTTGGGGGGGATGGCCAATACCGGCGACATCGACATCGCGCAGTTCGAAAAGCTCAGCCTTGCCTTGCAGGATCAGGTTGATCCGGGGCTTGCCGAGACGTTCTCGGCGCTCAAATTCGATCCGTTGCCGGCGCTGGATCAGGGTCGGACCTGGCGATGGGCCCAAGGTGGCAGCGGCCAGTTGGTCGAGTTTCTCACACCGGCCTTCGGAGATGAGACCATCCGTGATTTGCCAGCCTTGGGCGTGAACGCCCAAGGGTTGAACTATCTCAACTTCCTGATTGCCGCGCCGATCCATGCCGCGGCGATCTATCGGTCCGGCGTTCTGGTCCAGGTGCCACGCCCGGAGAGGTTTGCAGTCCATAAACTGATCATCGCGGATCGGCGGCGGGACGGGGCAGGGAGCCTCAAATCCGCGAAAGACCGCGAGCAGGCGGCCTTCCTGATCGAGGCAATGGCCGAGGACCGCCCCGATGACCTGGCCGAGGCCTATGCCACCGCCCTGGAGATTGGCCCGCGCTGGCGCGAGCATATCGGTAACGCGTTGAAACGGATGCCGGAAACGCAGACAATTCTCGAAAGCCTCGGCGCGTGATCGTCGCGACGATTTCTGCGGGACCAGCTCGAGCGGGACAACCGCAATCTCCGCTATGCCGGTCGTTGACTAAATTCGGCTTTTGCTGTTTTGTCTCGCCGATGGTTCTCGGCAGCCCAAGGCATGCGAGATGAAAAGGGAACACGGTGAGGCGTAGCCATCAGGCACCAAACCCGTGACTGCCCCCGCAACTGTGAGCGGTGAGTGACCCCAAGACAAGCCACTGGACAGATCGTCCGGGAAGGTTTGGGAAAGCTGCGACCCGCGAGTCAGGAGACCTGCCATCATCGGTACGTGTTCACGTGCCGGCATTTCAACTCGATGCAGGCGGGGCGCCTGGTCAGGAGCATATGATGGTACAGCGGTCTTGCCGCCAACACTATGGTTCGTCCTTCGCTCGCCGGATGGGTAGCGGGCGCGATGGACCATCGAATTACAGTTTGTACATCCTGTAGGGATAAGGGCACCAAAAGCCGCCTTGGCTATGGGCTTATTGAAAAGCTCCGGCAAGGCATTGCGGAGGCTGGGGATAGAATTCCGGAACTCTTCGAAATTTCGGGGGTCGCCTGCATGGCGGGCTGTGATCGCCCCTGCACGGTTGCCTTTCATGGACCGAAGAAGGCCACCTATCTGTTCGGCGATATCGACCCGGAAACCGACATCGCCGACCTCGTGGCCTTTGCCAGACAATATGCCTATCTGCACGATGGTTGGTGCTCTTCCGTGGATCGGCCAGGCAAGTTGAGAAAATCAACTCTGGCCCGGGTTCCGGCCGTGATCGTGGACAGTGAAACTGAAAAGGCCCACAGCTCATGAGTGCGGATCTCTCTGTTCGGGATCTCTCGTGGTCGCCGGGGCGCGAGACGGGCACGCTGCTGCACAGAACCAGCTTTGAATTGGCGGCCGGGCGCGTGCTTGGGATTGTTGGTCCGAACGGAGCGGGCAAGACGACGCTGCTGCGCCTGCTCTATCGGTTCCACCGCCCGACGACAGGCTCTGTTTGCATCGACGGGGACGATATCTGGAGCCTCCCGGCGCGCGACGTTGCGCAGCGGGTGGCCGCCGTTTTGCAGGAACAACCAAGCGACTTTGCCTTGACGGTTGCCGAGATCGTGGCTCTGGGCCGCACGCCGCATCGGCGCGGTTTCGCAGGCAGTTCCGGATCTCACGACAGGGAGGTCATCGAGCGTGCGCTCAACCGGCTCGACCTGCATGGCCTTGCGCATCGTCATCTGGGCACATTGTCCGGCGGCGAGCGCCAAAGGGTGATGGTCGCCCGCGCGCTGGCACAAGAGCCCCGGTTGCTGGTCCTTGATGAGCCGACAAACCACCTCGACATTCGTCACCAACTTGAGGTGCTGGAGCTGATCCGAACGCTGCCGCTGACGATTGTCACATCCCTGCACGACCTGAACCTCGCCGCGCGCGTTTGCGACGATGTTCTGCTTATCCAAGCGGGGCAGACATTGGGCTTTGGTCCTCCCTCGCAGGTGCTGTCGGAGGCTGCCGTGTCCCAGGCTTTCCAGGTCATCGCCCGCCGCGAGCATTTGTCTCAAAGCCGGGCCGACCACCTTACATTTCATCTTCAGAACACAGGATATCATCCATGACAAAATCTTTCGTGGCCTCTGTCGCCATCGCCCTGTCCGCCGGCGCCGCAGTGGCGGATACATCGGTTCAAAGCTGCAACCGCACCGTTACCTTTGACGCCCCGCCGCAGCGGGCGATCTCGAACGATGTCAACCTGACCGAGATGATGCTGGTGCTGGGTCTGGCGGATCGTATGGTGGGCTACACCGGCATAAGTGGCTGGAAGACGCTGGACGAAGAGATGCGGGCGGGTGTTGAAGAACTGCCCGAGCTGTCCGCGAAATACCCAAGCAAAGAGGTCCTTGTCGGCGCCGATGCGGATTTCTTCTTTGCGGGCTGGAATTATGGAATGAAGGTTGGCGGCGACGTCACCCCCGAGACGCTGGAGCCCTTCGGTATTCAGGTCTACGAATTGACCGAAAGCTGCGCTCACGTCATGGACAAGGGCAAGGCCAGCATTGACGACATGTATACGGACCTGATGAACCTGGGCAAAATCTTCGGCGTCGAGGAGAAGGCCGCATCGTTGATCGAGGGATACAAGGCGGACGTGGCAGCGGTGAAAGAGGGGGTGGAACCCGCTGAACCTGTGCGCGTCTTCGTCTATGACAGCGGCGAAGACAAGCCCTTCACCGCCGGGCTTTATGCGATGCCAACGGCGTTGATCGAAGCGGCGGGCGGCACCAATGTGATGAACGGGTTCGAGAAAAGCTGGGGCACCGTGACATGGGAAGATGTTGTCGAACAAAACCCGGAAGTGATCATCATCGTCAATTACGGTACTGTGACGGCGGAGCAGAAACGCGCGTTCATGATGTCCAATCCGGCCTTTGCCGATATCGACGCGGTGAAAAATGATCGTTTTGTCACGCTGGAATATGTCGAGGCCACGCCCGGCCCGCGCAATATCCGGGCGATCCAGACCCTGGCCGAAGCGTTTCGGGGCGAATAACCCATGGTAGACGCGACCCTGCCGCAAACGCGGCGGTTCCGTTTGGGGCCGTACAGGATCCTTGCTCTTTGCGGCGCGGTGGTGCTGCTCCTGTCCTTGTCCATTGCGATCTCGGTGGGGGCGGTTCCGATTCCGACGAGCACCGTCTGGGGCGTCCTGGCGGACAAGCTGTCGCCTGGGCTGGTTGAACAGAGCTGGAGCAAGGGGCGCGCGGCGATCGTCTGGGATATCCGCTTTCCGCGGGCGCTTCTTGCCATTCTGGTGGGGGCGGGGCTGGCCATGGTGGGGGCAGCCCTTCAGGCGGTGACCCGCAACCCGCTTGCCGATCCGCATCTGCTTGGCATCTCATCGGGTGGGGCGTTTGGTGCGATCTTTGCGCTGCTCCATTCGGGGCTGTTTCTGGGATTGCTGACCGTTCCGATCCTGGCGTTCTGCGGCTCGCTGATGGCAACCCTGATCGTGCTTGGCGTCTCTCGTCTGGCCGATGCGACAAGCGCAGACAGGCTGGTGCTGGCAGGGGTTGCTGTCTCCTTCATCATCATGGCCGGGGCCAATGTGCTGATCTTCCTTGGCGAGCCGCAGGCCTCTCATACGGTGGTGTTCTGGATGCTGGGAGGGCTTGGGCTGGCACAGTGGGACCAACTCATCTATCCGCTGACCGTCTTGTCGGCCTGTGGCATCTGGCTGATGAGCCGGACGCCGCAATTGAACGCGATGACGGTGGGGGACGAGACCGCCGCGACGCTTGGTATTGCCGTGGCGCGGTTCCGGTTGATGGTCTTTGTGGTGGGCGCGTTGATCACCGGGGTCATGGTCGCCTTCTCAGGCATCATCGGGTTTGTGGGGTTGAT
>NZ_JAATOX010000041.1 GCF_011806385.1 Phaeobacter sp. HF9A
CCGGTGTCCACCTCGGAGAGGTTTACCACCTCCAGATTGTCAAAACGGGTGGTGCTGTTCTTGACCTTGTCCCACCAGATCTCTGCCGCGCGGCCACCATAGGGGTAGATGACCACCTTGCCCGCCCTGGCGCAGGACTGGCGTATCACCTTCTCGCTCGGCAATCCCAGCGCCACCCAGACATCCAGCTCGCCGCTCAGGCTTTTTTGCCAGATGTCCGGTTCGTCATCGGTGGACAGCCCCTTGGTCATCTCCAGATGCTCATGGGCATTCAGCGCAAAGGCGACCAGCCGCACCATCAGCCGCTCGTCGGTCTCCGAGGGGTGTTTCGCCACCGTCAGCTTGTGGGTCTCATAATAGTGGCGATCCATATCCGATACAGAAAGTTCGACTTTATAAATGGTGGCATTCTGCGCCATGCGTTCTTCCAATTCCGTCAAAGAGTGCGAGGCCTACCCCGTCTGCCGCCCTTTCCAAAGCAGATCGCGCCGCAACACACAAGGGCCGCAGAGGGGGGACGGCCGCGCAGGCTGTCTGCCTGCCGCCCCCCGGATCAGATCCGCCCTCGCCGCATATCCCGTTGCCATCCCCGCATAAATCTGTGCATCAAGTGCGCGATGAAAACCGCGTATCCCTTTTTGCGCCCGGGCATGACCGTGGGCCTATTGGGCGGATCCTTTGATCCGCCGCATCAGGGGCATGTGCAGATCACCCTCGCGGCGCTCAAACGGTTCAACCTCGACCAGCTCTGGTGGCTGGTGACCCCGGGCAACCCGCTCAAGGAAAACCCGCCCGCCTCAATGGCGCGTCGCCGGGCCGCCAGCGCAGAGATCATGCGCCACCCCCGGGTGAAGATTTCCGATATCGAGGCGCGCCTTGACACCCGCTACACCGCCGAGACCCTGCGCGCCCTGCGCAAGACCTATCCGCATGTGCATTTCGTCTGGCTGATGGGGGCGGATAACCTCGCCCATTTTCACCGCTGGAAAGACTGGCGCGAGATCCTCGACACCGTGCCCGTCGGCGTGCTTGCCCGCCCCGAAGAACGCATTTCGGCACGGCTCTCCCCGGCGGCGCGGATCTATGGCAGCGCCCGTATCCCCTCGTCGCAAAGCCGCGCCCTGGCGCGCGCAGAGGCCCCGGCCTGGTGTTTTCTGAACGTGCCGATGGTCGATGCCTCCTCTACCGAGATCCGCAAACGCGGCGAATGGCAGCGATGAGAGGCGAAATTTTTGTGACGCCCCGCGGAAAGCATTTGCCGAATTGTAGGGAATTTGATTCAAAATACGCATCATGATTTCACGCCGCCGTTTTCTCTCCTCCGCTTTCGCCGCTGTTGCCGCCGGTCCTGCCTTGGCCGATGCGCCGCTCTCCACCCCACGCCCAAAGGCGCGCGGGCTCAACCCCTTCAGCCCGGGCATCGAGGGGCTGGACGCGATCCTCAAGAATGCCGGCTTGCGGGGGCAGATCGCCTGCGCCGTGGCCGATGCCAAAAGCGGTGCACTGCTGGAAGAGGTCGGCGCAGACAAGGGTTTGCCCCCCGCCAGCGTCGCCAAGATCGTGACCAGCCTCTATGCGCTGGACACGCTTGGCCCGGGGTTTCGTTTTCACACCCAACTGATCGCGACCGCGCCGATCCAGAACGGCATATTGAAGGGCGATCTGGTCCTGCTGGGCGGGGGCGATCCGACCCTGGATACCGACGCGCTCGCAGATCTCGCCGCCAGGATGAAAGCCGCCGGGCTGCGCGAACTGCGGGGGCGGTTTTTGATCTGGGACGGGATTCTGCCCTATATCGACTCGATCGACCCCGGCCAGCCCGATCACGTCGGCTATAGCCCCGCCGTCAGCGGCATCGCGCTGAACTTCAACCGTGTGCATTTTGAATGGAAACCCGCGGGGGGCCGCTGGGCGGTCACCATGGATGCGCGCACAAAATCCTACCGCCCGGAGGTCTTTACCTCGAAGATCTCCGTCGCGCAGCGGCAATTGCCGGTCTACACCTATCAGGACAAGGCAGGCATCGACACCTGGACCGTGGCCAGTGGCGCGCTAGGCAAGGGCGGGTCGCGCTGGTTGCCGGTGCGCAATCCCGCCCTCTATGCCGGGGATGTGTTCCAGACCCTGGCGCGCGCCCATGGCATCGCCCTGCCCGCGCCCAAACAGATCCGCCACAATCCCGGCGGCACGGTGATCGCAGACCACCCCAGCACGCCGCTGCCAGTGATGCTCCAGGCCATGCTGAAATACTCAAACAACCTGATGGCCGAAATGATCGGCATGACCGCGAGCCTGCACCGCGGCGAACGCCCCAACACGCTGCGAGATTCCGGCCGCCGGATGAGCGCCTGGGCAGAGGCATCGCTGGGCATGCAGCAGTGCAAGATGACGGACCATTCCGGCCTCGGCGAGGACTCCCGCCTGACCGCCAGGGATCTGGTGCGCGCATTGGTCGTGGCGGACAAGAGCGGCGCGCTAAAGCCGCTTCTGAAACCGATCTATCTGCAAGACGCCCAGGGACGCCCCATCAAGAACCACCCGGTGAAAATTGCCGCAAAAACCGGAACGCTGAACTTTGTGTCCGGCCTCGGCGGCTTTGTCACCGCCGAAGACGGTCGCGAGCTGGCCTTTGCGATCTTCTCTGCCGACCTGGATGCCCGCGCGCACATCAGCCGCGCCGAACGCGAACGCCCGCCCGGCGGCAAAGCCTGGAACAGCCGCGCCAAGAAATTGCAGCAAAGCCTGCTGCGGCGCTGGGGCCAAGTCTACGCCAGCTAACATCCGGCCGAGGAACAAAAAAAGGGACCGTCCCGCGATCCCTTCTTCATCTTTTTTCAAATATCCCGGAGCGCGAGGCAGAGCCTCGCCCAGGACAGCGACGCTATACCATATGCCGCGCGCGCGAGCCGCGCTCGATGGCCGCCGCATGCAGGCGATCCACGTTCAGCTCATATCGGATCTCTTCCAGGAGGCGCAGCTCGTTTTCATTCAGCGTTCCGTCCGCCGCCGCCACATCGCATGCCAGCGCATAGCAGGTTTCGTTCAGCCGCTCCGGCAGGATATCCCGCACCAGACCAAACAGCGCGTCCAGCCCGTCTTCCTGCTCGAACAGATCGAACACCGTGCGCGACACCACATTGATCCGATCCGTATCATAGCTGGCAAAAACCGGCAGCATATTGACCGCGTTCTGGATCTTCACCAGCTCCGCGGTGCGGATATTCTCGTCCGATGCAGAGACCGCCACCATCACCGCCACCAGGCAGTCCTCCGGGGTGAGCAGCTGGAGAGTTTCTTCTGTCATCTGTCCGACGTCCTTTATGCGCATTCCGTTGAGGGCAAACATAAGCGGCCACCGCGTGACCTTCAACGGCGAAACCCGGTCTTTGAGCGGCGCGACCTGCGCTCCGCGAGATGTGGCCGAGCGGGCCATGCTTCAAATGCCTCCAAACCCGAGGTTCAGGTTTGGAGGCTGTTTCAAAGGGCGTGACGCCCAAGCAGAACGTCCAGGGCTCAGCGCGCGAACTTCTTGTGTTTCAGGCGCTTGGGCTCCAGCGCGTCCGGTCCCAGACGGCGCTTCTTGTCTTCTTCGTAGTCCTCGAAGTTGCCCTCGAACCACTCCACATGCGCATCCCCCTCAAAGGCAAGGATATGGGTACAGATCCGGTCGAGGAAGAAACGGTCGTGCGAGATCACCACCGCGCAGCCGGCGAAATCGACCAGCGCATCCTCCAGCGCCCGCAGGGTTTCGACGTCCAGATCGTTGGTCGGCTCGTCGAGCAGCAACACGTTTCCGCCCTCTTTCAGCAGCCGCGCCATATGCACCCGGTTGCGCTCGCCGCCCGACAGCAGGCTCAGCTTCTTCTGCTGATCGCCGCCCTTGAAGTTGAAGGAGGAACAATAGGCGCGCGAGTTCACCTGCGCATCGCCCAGCTCGATCAGCTCGGCCCCGCCAGAGATCGCTTCCCAGACCGTATCGCCATCATTGAGGTCATCGCGGCTCTGATCCACATAGGAAAGCTTCACCGTGTCGCCATAGGTGACCGAGCCCTGATCCGGCTGCTCCTGCCCCGTCAACATCTTGAAAAGCGTCGATTTACCGGCACCGTTGGGGCCGATCACGCCGACGATACCGCCCGGCGGCAGCGAGAAGGAGAGCCCTTCGACCAGCTGCTTGTCGCCGTAGTGTTTGCTGAGGTTTTCCACCTCGATCACCTTGCCGCCAAGACGCGGACCATTGGGGATCACGATCTGGGCGCGACCGACCTTTTCCCGCTCGGAGGTATTGGCCATCTCGTTATAGGCGGCGATCCGGGCCTTGGATTTGGCCTGACGGGCTTTCTGGCCCTGGCGCATCCATTCCAGTTCGCGTTCCAGCGTTTTCTGGCGGGCCTTGTCCTCGCGCGCCTCCTGCTGGAGCCGCTTGCTCTTCTGTTCCAGCCAGCTGGAGTAATTGCCCTCGTAGGGGATGCCGCGACCGCGGTCGAGCTCCAGAATCCAGCCGGTGATGTCATCCAGGAAATAGCGGTCGTGGGTGACGCAGAGGATGGTGCCCTTGTAGTCGATCAGGTGTTGTTGCAGCCAGGCGATGGTTTCCGCATCCAGGTGGTTGGTCGGCTCATCGAGCAGCAGCATGTCGGGCGCTTCCAGCAGCAGCTTGCAAAGCGCCACCCGGCGTTTTTCACCGCCCGACAGATCCTTGATCGCCGCGTCATCCGGCGGGCAGCGCAGCGCCTCCATGGAGACATCGACCTGGCTGTCCAGATCCCAGAGGTTCTCGGAATCGATGGCGTCTTGCAGCGCCGTCATCTCTTCCATCAGCTCATCGGTATAGTTCTCGGCCATCTCCACGGCGATCGCGTTGAAGCGATCCACCTTGGCTTTTTTCTCCGCTACGCCGAGCATGACGTTTTCACGCACCGTAAGGTCTTCATCAAGCTGCGGCTCCTGCGGCAGGTAGCCGACGGTCGCCCCCTCGGCGGCCCAGGCCTCGCCGGTGAAATCCTTGTCCATGCCCGCAATGATGCGCATCAAGGTGGATTTACCGGCACCGTTGACGCCGACAACACCGATTTTCACCCCGGGCAAAAAGGACAGGTGGATGTTTTCAAAGCATTTCTTACCGCCGGGGTAGCTCTTGGATACCCCCTGCATGTGGTAGACGTATTGATAGGAGGCCATTTCGATTGCTCCGTGATAGGGGAAGATGGGTTGCCAGAGGTGATAACGCTTGCGCCGCTCAGGAGCAATCGTTGCCGTGCATTTGGCGCGCTGGCGGGCTCCGCCCCAGCCGTGCCATCGTAAAATCAACCAGAGCGGGAGGAAATCCTCAAGAAGCTCTTAACATTTTAGTAATAAATTTAGCGACAAATAGGAGTAGTGGCCGATATACTTATACCCAGTACATCCTAAGGTTAAAAAGGTACATATTCGGATCCGCATGCATCACGGACGGAAAGGACGGTAATACCATGGCAATTGCAGGCATACTGTTCGGAATGATCGCAGGTTTCATCACTGCAAGCATCGGGCTACTCGCCTTTGACTTGTCTTTCTGGATTTGCCTGGCGCTCTACTCTCTGGTTGGCGCCTTCAGCACTCTTGCGATCACCACAATCGCGTATTTTCTTCGCAGCAGCACTGCCGCCTGGCTCAAGGCTGGCAATCAGGAAACCGCGGTCGGCTGAGGCCAGCACATACCAGAGCCGATAGCGCTGCGCGCCCTATTCCTGTGCCTGCGCCTGTTGCATCCGCTTCAGCAGATCCAGAAGCTGCGGCCCCATCGCGGCAACATTTAGCGCTACGCCCCTCGCATTGGGATGAATGTTATCGTCCTGCATGTAGGCTCCGAATTGTGCCGGGTCAGACCCCACCTCCTGCATGATCCCCGCAAAGGCAAGCGGATGCAGGAGCACACCATAGCGCTGCGCCAGATCCGAATAGATCGCGTCAAACTGCGCCTTGTACTCAGCCCCGTAGTTCAACGGCGCCTGCATACCGACGAGCATCACCTCGGCGCCTGCCCCCTGCGCGGCCTCGATGATGTGGGACAGATTGGCGCGGGTGTCCTGCGGCGGCAGCCCGCGCAGCAGATCATTGCCGCCAAGCAGCACAATCACCCCATCCGGGTGATCCGCCAGCGCCCAGTCGATGCGCGCGGCCCCGCCGGCGCTGGTATCGCCCGAAACGCCCGCATTCACCACCTGCACCACCACGTCCTGCGCCGCCAGCCAGCGCTGGAGCTGCGGCACCAGCCCGTCGCCCTGTGCCAGACCATAGCCCTGCACCAGACTGTCGCCAAAGACGGTCAGCTTCAACGGCTCCGCCATGCCTGCCCCCGCCAAGCCCCAGACAAATGTAAATGCCAGTGTAATTTTCTTTAGAAACTTGTGCATTTGATAGGGCACTCCATATCCAATTGAGATCCCTCAAACAGGTTGCGCCCTCATGAGCTCCGACGCCCGCCCCGTTCTCTCGCTTCAAGATGTGCATTTATCGCTGAATGGCAACACCGGCCCGGTGTCAATTCTGGAGGCGATCACCCTGGACGTGCAAAAAGGCGAAACACTGGCGCTGGTTGGCCCCTCCGGGTCGGGGAAATCCTCGCTTTTGATGGTCATGGGCGGGCTGGAGCAGGCCAGCGGCGGCATCGTGCGGGCCATGGGCGAGGATCTCACCCGCATGGGCGAGGACGCGCTGGCGCGGTTTCGGCGTGCTCATATGGGGGTGGTGTTTCAGAGCTTTCACCTGATCCCCACCATGACCGCGCTGGAAAATGTCGCCACCCCGCTGGAGCTCTCTGGCGCGCGCGATGCCTTTGACCGCGCCCGGGCGGAACTGGATGCCGTGGGGCTGGGCCATCGCTGCGACCACATGCCCGCCCAGATGTCCGGTGGCGAGCAGCAGCGGGTGGCCCTGGCGCGCGCGGTTGTGACCCACCCGGAAATCCTCCTGGCGGATGAGCCCACCGGCAACCTGGATCAGGCCAATGGCGCCCATGTGATGGATCTGTTGTTTGACCTGCGCGACCGGCATGGCTCCACCCTGGTGATGGTCACCCATGCGCCGGATCTGGCGGCGCGCTGTGATCGCATCGTGCAGCTGCGCGACGGTTGCATCCTGCCCGAAACCGGGCAAGAGGCCGCGGAATGAGCCCTTCGCGACAGCCATGGCGCGCGCAGCTCCGCCTCGCCTGGCGCTTTGCCCTGCGGGAGCTGCGCGGCGGTCTGCGCGGTTTTCGCCTGTTTCTGGCCTGCCTGGCGCTGGGGGTTGGGGTGATCGCCGCCATTGGCTCCATCCGCGCCTCGATCGAGGCTGGGCTGTCGCGCGAGGGCGCGAGCCTGCTGGGCGGCGATGCCGAGCTGACCTTCACCTATCGCTTTGCCTCTGACGCCGAGCGCGCCTGGATGGCCGACACCGCCACCCGGCAATCGGAGGTGGTCGAATTCCGCTCCATGGCCGTTGTCGGCGAGGAACGCGCCCTGACGCAGGTGAAATCCGTCGATGCCGCCTATCCCCTGCGCGGCGCGGTCACGCTGGTCTCTGGCCTGCCATTGAGCGACGCATTGGCAGAGCGAGACGGCCTGCCCGGCGCGGTGATGGAGCGGGTCCTGGCGGATCGGCTTGGCCTGCAAACGGGCGACGCGTTTCAATTGGGAACCCAAGCGTTTCGCCTTGGCGGCATTCTGGCGTGGGAGCCGGACGCGGCAGGCTCCGGCTTTTCCATCGGCCCGCGCACCTTGGTGCGCACCAAAGCGCTGGCGCAATCGGGCCTGCTGGCGCCGGGAACCCTGTTTTCGACCAAATACCGGCTGACCCTGCCCCGGGAGGCCGATCTGGCTGCGCTCAAACGTGAGGCCAGCGCCCTGTTCAGCGACAGCGGCATGCGCTGGCGCGATGCCCGCAATGGCGCGCCGGGGATTGCCCGTTTTGTCGAGCGGCTCGGCGCCTTTCTGGTGCTGGTTGGCCTATCCGGGCTTGCGGTCGGCGGCGTGGGGGTTTCGACCGCCGTGCGCGCCTATCTGGCGCAAAAGACCGAAACCATTGCCACATTGCGCACCCTCGGCGCGGAACGTCGGGTGATCTTCCTGACGTATTTTTTGCAGATCGGCGTGCTTGCGCTTTGCGGTATCGCACTGGGCCTGGTGCTGGGCGGGCTTGGGCCGCTGCTGCTTGGCCCCTTGATCGCGGCACAGCTACCTTTTCCAGCGGTGTTTTCCGTCTACCCCGGCGCATTGGCGGAAGCTGCGCTTTATGGTGTGCTGACGGCGCTGCTCTTTACCCTCTGGCCGCTGGCCAGGGCCGAGCGGATCCGAGCCGCGGCCCTCTATCGCGACGCGGTGGGCGGGCCGCTGCAATGGCCTGCGCCGCGCTATATCTTCGCCACGCTGATGACATTGAGCCTGCTGATCGCCGCCGCCGCCCTGTTCAGCGGCGCGCCCCGTCTGGCGCTCTGGACGGCGGGCGGGCTGATTGGCGCCCTGCTCGTGCTGCTGGGGGCCGGGCTCGCCATTGGCGCCCTTGCGCGGCTGGGGCGTCGCGCAGCACGGGGCAAACCGGCGCTACGCTGGGCGCTCGCCTCGATTTCCGCGCCGCGCACGGGAGCGATCCCTGCGGTGCTGGCGCTGGGGCTTGGGCTCACCGTGCTGGCGGCCATCGGCCAGATCGACGGCAATATGCGACGCGCCATTGCAGGCAACCTGCCCGATGTGGCGCCCTCTTATTTCTTTGTTGATATCCAGCGCGACCAGATGCCCGATTTTCTCGCCCGCGTCGAAGGCGATCCAGCCGTCAGCAAGGTTGAAAACGCGCCGATGTTGCGCGGCATTATCACCCGCATCAATGACCGCCCGGCCAAGGAGGTTGCCGGCGATCACTGGGTGATCCGGGGGGATCGCGGCGTCACCTATGCCGCCGCCAAACCCTCCAGCACAAAAATTACCGCAGGCGCCTGGTGGCCCGAGGAGTATTCCGGCCCGCCGCAGATCTCCTTTGCCGCAGAGGAAGCCGAAGAAATGGGCCTGAAGCTCGGCGACAGCATGACCGTCAACATCCTGGGCCGCGACATCACCGGCACCATCACCAGTTTTCGCGAGGTGGATTTTTCCAACGCGGGCATGGGGTTTATCCTCACCATGAACGAGGCCGCCCTGCGCGCGGCGCCACATAGCTATATCGCCAGCGTCTATGCCGCGCCCGAAGCCGAGGCGATGATCCTGCGCGATGTGGCCCGCGCCATGCCCAATGTGACCGCAATCCGGGTGCGCGATGCAATCAACCGGGTGTCCGAGATCCTGGGCCAGCTCGCCACCGCCACCGCCTATGGCGCGGCGGCCACCCTGTTCACCGGGTTTCTGGTTCTGCTGGGTACCGCAGCGGCGGCAGAGCCGGAACGGCGCTACGAGGCCGCGCTCCTCAAGACGCTCGGCGCGCCGCGGAGCCAGATCCTGCGCAGCTTTGCGCTGCGCTCGGCCCTGTTAGGCGCGGCGGCGGGCAGCGTTGCCTTGATGGCGGGGCTTCTCGGCGCCTGGTCGATCAGCCATTTTGTACTGGAAACGGATTTCGCGGTGATCTGGCCCAATGCGATCGGCGTCGTGGGCGGCGGGATCCTTGTCACGCTCTTTGCCGGGCTCGCCTATGCGCTGCGCCCGCTTGCCGCCCGCCCGGCTCAGGTCCTGCGCAGCCGTGAATGACGCACCCGTTCAGGCCTGGACCGCAGGCAATTCCGGCTTGGGACAGGCGACCGGCGCCAGGATGCGTTGCAGATCAAAGTTATCGCAGGTCAGGCTTTCCAGCGTGACCCCGTCCAGCGCGGCGTAAAAAGCCTCGCCCGCGCGGCTCAGCGCATCGCGCAGGCGGCAAGCATCCACCAGCGGGCAAGTGTTGTCGGCATCGGCGAAACATTCAACCATCGGCAAGCCGCCTTCGACCTGGCGGAACACATCGCCGATGCAGATCTCGGCGGCAGAACGTTCAAGCCCAAGCCCGCCATTGCGCCCCCGCTGCGTGTTCAGAAATCCAAGCTGGCTCAATTGGTTCACCACCTGCGCCAGGTGGTTTTCCGAAATATTGCACCGCGCCGCGACCTCTGCCTTGGTCACCAGCCGGCCCTCGTTCAACGCGCAATACATCAGCAAGCGGACCGCGATATTTGTTCTCTTGGTAATGCGCATGGACACTCTCCCGCTAACGGTAATAGTGTACTTGTTGCAAATACCGGCAAAAAGCGGTTTGACATACATCAAAACCCGCAAAGAAAATCACAAGGCCCCATGACCCCACATTTCTTTGGCTTCGGCAGCCTCGTCAACGCCGCCACCCATATCTACAGCGATACCAAACCCGCCCGTTTGCAGGGCTGGCGGCGGACATGGGTCAGCACCCCGGCGCGTGACTTGGCCTTTTTGAGCGTCACCCCCGCCGAGGGCCACGCGATCGACGGGTTGCTGGCGGCGGTGCCAAATGGCGATTGGGCGGCGCTGGACGAACGGGAATACGCCTATACAAGGGTCGATGTCACGCCGCAGGTCGATCACGACATGGACCCCTCGCCGCAGATCTCGCTCTATCGGGTGCCGGTTGCCGATCAGGACGCGGGCACGGATCCCGCGCCGATCCTGATGAGCTATCTCGATGTGGTCTTGCGCGGCTATACGCAGGTCTTTGGCGAGGAGGGCGCGCGCGCCTTTGTCGATACAACAGACGGCTGGCACACCCCCATCCTCAATGATCGCGCCACGCCGCGCTACCCGCGCCACCAGGCGATGTCGGACATGGAGCATGCGTTTCACGACGCCTTGATCGCGCATGCGGGCGCGCAGGTTCTGGCGGACAGCGCATGATTTCGCGCAGCCTGCTCCTGCTGCGGCGCATCACGCGTCAGCTGTGGTTTCGGGTTGTGGTGATATCCCTGTTTTCCTTGCTGGCGCTCGCCGTGGCACCGCTGCTGGCACCTATTCTGCCAGAAGGCTGGGACGACCGGTTTGGCCGCGACGCGGTGCTGCCGGTGCTGACGATCCTGGCCTCGGGCATGCTGGCGGTGACAACCTTTTCGCTGAACGTCATGGTCAGCGCCTATCGGACGGCCTCCAGCATGGCGACCCCTCGCGTCTACCGGCTGCTTCTGGAGGATACGGTCACCCAAAGCGTCCTGGCGACCTTTACCGGCGGCTTTGTCTATTCGCTCAGCGCCATCATCCTGTTTCGCGCCAAGATCTACCCGCCCGGCTCTGCCTTTGTGGTCTTTGTCATGACAGCGCTGGTGGTGATGCTGATCGTGCTTGCGATCCTGCGCTGGATTGATCACCTCTCAGATCTGGGCAGCATGGATCACACCCTGCGCCTGATTGAAACCCGCACCCGCAGCAGCCTTGTGGCACGCAAGGAGACCCCCTGCCTGGGCGGCTGCTCCGGCGAGGGCGAACCGCCCTCCGATGCGCGCCCGATTGCGGCTGCCCGCAGTGGGTTTGTACGGTTTATCGACATGGCGGCGCTGAACAGCCGCGCCAAGGAGGCCGGCGTCACGCTCTATCTGACCCGCCTGCCCGGCGAATTCGTGCTCCGGGGTCGCCCCGTCGCAATGGCAGATGGCGCAGAAGAGAGCTTCTGCAAGGAGGCAAGCGGCCTGATTGATATCGGCGATGTACGCAGTTTTGAACAGGACCCGACCTTTGGCCTGACGCTGATGGCGGAAACCGCGCAGCGCGCCCTGTCACCCGGGGTCAATGATCCGGGCACCGCCTATGAGGTCATGGGCCGTATCACGCGCTTGCTGTGGGAAAACCTGCCCGAAGACACCGAGGCCACGAAGGAAAAGGCGAGGTTTCCGCATGTGCATATGCTCCCGGTGACCGCCCAGGCTTTGCTGAAGGCGAGTTTCCCGCCGATCGCGCTCTATGCCAAGGATGCGCCAGAGGTCATGAAATGGATGAAGACCTCGCTGGAAGCACTGGAACATCATCCCAATACCGCGATGACCACCGCCGCGCGCGAGATGTGCGACAGCTATTTTGACAAGGACTGACGCACGCAGGCCCTGACATAAAAAGGGCAGAGCCTGCGCCCTGCCCTTTTTTGTCGTGCGGTGCTGACCGGCCGCAACCGGTGCAGCCCGATCAGTCAGATCAATCGAATCAGCCGCGCGCGCGGATCACCTGCATCAGCGGCAAGAGCGCCGACATATCCGGGCCGCGCTCCATGCCGGTCACCGCCTTGCGCAGCGGCATGAACAGCCCCTTGCCCTTGCGGCCGGTTTTTTCCTTCACGGCAGCGGTCCATTTGCCCCAGCTCTCGCTGTCATAGGGGCCCTCGGGCAGCAGGGCCATGGCCTCGGCGACAAATTCCTCGTCTTCCTCGGCGATCAGCGGCTCTGCGCCATCGCGGCACAGCGCCCACCAGCCGGCGAGATCCTTGAGCGTGGTGATGTTTTCCTTTGCCACGGCCCAGAAGCCCTCCTGCGCGTCGGCAGGAACGCCGAGCGCATCGAGGTCCGCCGCCACAGCCGAGACCGGCAGACTTTGCAGATAGCGCCCGGTCAGCGGATAGAGATCCTCGGCATCAAATTTGGTCGGCGCGGAGCCGAAACGGTTGATGTCAAAGCCCTCGATCAGCTCGGCCATTTCCGTGCGCAGCTCCACCGGATCCGAAGAGCCCAGCCGCGCCATCAGCGACAAAAGCGCCATCGGCTGTACGCCCGCCTCGCGCAGATCGCGCAGCGCCAGCGTTCCCAGGCGTTTTGACAGCGCCTCGCCCTGCGGGCCGGTCAGCAGCGAATGGTGGGCGAACTCGGGGTGACCGTGGCCCAGCGCCGCCATGATCTGGATCTGGGTCGCGGTGTTTGTGACGTGGTCAGAGCCGCGCACCACATGGGTGACGCCCATATCGGTGTCATCCACCACGGAGGCAATGGTATACAGAACCTGCCCGTCGCCCCGGATCAGCACCGGATCAGAGACCGAGGCCGCGTCGATGGAGATGTCCCCAAGGATGCCATCGGTCCAGTCGATCCGCGCCTGATCCAGCTTGAAACGCCAGACGCCATTGCCGCGCTCGGCGCGCAGGGCGTCTTTTTCCGCATCCGACAGCTCAAGCGCGGCACGGTCATAGACCGGCGGCTTGCCCATGTTGAGCTGCTTCTTGCGCTTCAGGTCCAGCTCGGTCGGGGTTTCAAACGCCTCGTAGAAGCGGCCGATTTCGCGCAGCTTGTCTGCGGCCTCGGCGTAGCGATCAAGGCGCTCGGACTGGCGTTCCACCTTGTCCCAGGTCAGGCCGAGCCATTCGAGGTCTTCCTTGATCGCATCGACATATTCTTCTTTCGAGCGCTCCGGGTCGGTGTCGTCGATGCGCAGGATGAAGGTGCCGCCAGCCTTGCGGGCAATCAGGTAGTTCATCAGCGCAGTGCGCAGGTTGCCCACATGGATGTAGCCGGTGGGCGACGGCGCGAAACGGGTGGTGGTCATGGCAAATCTCCTGTTGCGCCTGCTCTGTCACAGGCGCGCAGAATTGTCCAGTTTCACGGAGCTGCGGGCGATGGGGCGCCCCTGACGGGGCGCGGCCTCCGGCGGAGGTATTTCGGGCAAGTTGAAGACCCCACGCATTCGTGATCAGGCGAGGGCGGATCTGCGACCTATCTGCACTAAACTTGTCAGAGATCATTCATCAGGGAGTTCAAGAATGACAGTGAAACTGACCCGTCGCGCGATGCTGGCCAGTGCCGCCGCCAGCCCGATTGTCGCAACCAGCGCCGCCCATGCCGCCGGCCATGAAGATGCGCCAAAGCCCCTGCATGCCCGGGCCTTTACGCTTGGCGATTATACCGTGCACAGCCTGCTGGCCGGCAGCACCGGGCGCGAGGGCGTAAAGGACATCTTTGGCGGTGGCGCCTCGGAGGCGGCGTTTTCGCAGGTGGCGGAGGAGAATTTCATCTCCGATACCGCTGCGCAGTTCTATTTTACGCCGACCCTGGTCGATACCGGCGCCGAGAAGATCCTGTTTGACACCGGCCTGAATGCCGCTGGCATCACCGCGGCGCTGGCGGATGCGGGGGTGACGCCGCAGGAGATCGACGTGGTGGTGCTGACCCATATGCATGGCGACCACATCGGCGGCCTGGTCAATGACAACGGCGCGCCGACCTTTGCCAATGCCCGCTATGTGACGGCAGCGCGGGAATATGATCACTGGACCAAGCTGCCCGAAGGCAATGGCGGCGCGGATCGGGTGCGCGCAACCGTGGTGCCGCTGGCGGAGAAGATGACATTTATCGAGGATGGCGGCAGCGTGGCCTCCGGCGTGACCGGCATGGCCGCCTTTGGCCACACGCCGGGGCATATGGTCTATATGATCGACAGCGGCGAGCAGCAGTTGCTGCTGACGGCGGATATGGCCAACCACTATGTGTTCCCCTTCGCCCATCCCGAATGGCAGACCAGCTTTGATGTGGACAAGGATGCGGCCTCTGCCACCCGGCGCCGGATCATGGAGATGCTCGCCGCCAGCCGCACCCCGATGATCGGCTATCACATGCCGTTCCCGGCAGCCGGTTTTGTCGAAGCCCGCGACGCGGGCTTTCGCTTTGTGCCGGTGAGCTATCAGATGATGGGTTGAGGCGCGGATCGACGGCGGATCTGGCGATCAGAAGCGGCTGAGCCGGAAGGGGCGCGGATCCACGATCGGCGCGTCCCCGCTCACCAGATCCGCCGTCAGCCGCCCCGCCGCCGGGCCGATGCCAAAACCATGGCCGCTATAGCCGGTTGACACAAACAGGCCCGGGCGGGTCTGGACTTCGGAAATCACCGGCAGCTCGTCCGGGGTCACGTCGATCAGCCCGCCCCAGCTCTGGGTGACATCGGACTGTTTCAGAACCGGGAAGGCGTCCCGCGCCGCGGCCAGCGCCCGGCGCAGCGCCTTTTGCGAGGGCTCCGGGTCCAGGATACGGGTCTGTTCAAACGGGCTGCGATCCTGCGGGCCCCAAGGGCGATCATGTGCCATCTCGATCGTCCAGCGCCGCGACAGGCGGAAGCCGACCGCGTGCAGATCGCTCATCAGCGCGGGCAGGAAGCGATGCCCGATGCGAAACATATCCGGCACGATATCAAAGGTGTTCTCGCCACCCGCCGCAACGGTATAACCCCCATCGGCGCGTTTGCGGATTGAAAACCCGTTGGCCCAAAGCGCAGCCTCTGGCCCGCCTTCGACCGGAGACAGGCGCATGACCGAGTTGAGCACCTTGAGCTGTGGCAGGAAAATCCCCTCGTTGCGCAGGAACAGCCGCGACCAGGCGCCACCGGCCAGCACCACGGCGGTAGCCTTGACCCGGCCCTTTTCCGTGAACACACCACAGATGCGACCGGCCTCCACGTCCAGCGCACGCACCGCGCAGCCGGTCACGATGGCGGCGCCCTTGTCGCGCGCGGCGCCGGCGATTGCATTGGTGGCTGCCTGCGGCTCTGCCCGGCCATCCTGAGGCGTGTAATAGCCGGCGCGCAGACGGCGACCATAGCCGGGCATCAATGGCTCAAGCTCAGCGCCGGACAGCATATGGCCCGGAATGTCATAGGGTTTCAAATGCTCCGCCCAGCGCGCCAGCTGCGCTTCGCGCCGTTTGCTGCGGGCAGAAAACACGATGCCGGAGCGGGTAAAACCGGTGGCATAGCCGGTGCGCGCGTCCAGCCCGTCCCAGATTCGCAGCGCATGGGCCATCAGCTCCATTTCGCGCGGATCCCGCTGGGACATGCGCACCCAGCCCCAGTTGCGCGAACTCTGCTCGCCCGCGACCTGGCCCTTTTCGCACAGCAGCACGCTATGGCCGCGCTCCGCGAGTTCCAGAGCCGTGGACGCGCCAATGATCCCGCCGCCGATCACGACGACATCGACCGTTTGGGGAAGCACACGATCCGCATTGAACTGGGGCAGCTGAGGTCCAGGCATGCCCTCTTCTAGTCCGCGCGAATTTGGCGGGTCTAGTGGCGCGTGACACGAGCGGAGCAGTTCCCTTGGCCTGTGTTCTTCCGGCCTCAATCGCTGCCGGGAGGGCGGCGATTTTCGCGCCCCCTCGCCCGCCTTTCGCGGTGGTCAGCTCGGGTCGCGCCAGCGGTTCACGATCGGATAGCGACGATCCAGCCAGAACGCCCGCTTTGTCAGCCGCGCCCCGGGCGCCGATTGGAAGCGTTTGTATTCGCTGATATAAATCAGATGCTCCACACGCCGCGCCACGGCGGCGTCAAAGCCTGCGGCAACGCAATCGGCGATGGAGCCGTCCTGATCCACCAGAATATCCAGAATGGCGTCCAGCTCCGGGTAGTCCGGCAGGCTGTCGCTGTCCTTTTGATCCTCGCGCAATTCTGCACTTGGGGGCTTGTCAATCACGTTTGGACGCATCACCTCGCCCTCTGGGCCCATCATCCAGTCGCGATGATTGGCGTTGCGCCAGCGGCAGGTTTCAAAGACGCGGGTCTTGTACAGATCCTTGATCGGGTTATAGCCGCCGTTCATATCGCCGTAGATGGTGGCATAGCCCACCGCGACCTCGGATTTATTGCCGGTGGTCAGCAGCATCTCGCCGAATTTGTTCGACATCGCCATCAGCAACAGCCCCCGCAGGCGGGACTGGATGTTTTCCTCGGTGAGATCCGCGTCATAGCCCGCAAACAGCGGCGCAAGCGTGTTGGTGATCGCGTCGCGGCCCTCGGAAATCGGCACATAGTCGTAATGCACGCCCAGCGCCTTGGCGACCGCCTCGGCATCCTCCAGTGATTCCCTGGAGGTATATTCCGAGGGCAGCATCACGCAGCGCACATTCTCAGCCCCCAGGGCATCCACGGCAATCGCGGCCACCAGCGCCGAATCCACCCCGCCCGAAAGGCCCAGCAGCACCTTCTTGAAACCGGTCTTGCCCATATAGTCCCGCAGGGCGGTGACCATGGTGCGATAGTCCTGCTCCCAGGCATCCGGCAGATGCGCCTTTTCGCCCTCGACCACGCGCCAGCCCTCCGGCCCGCGCTCCAGATCAAGCTGGGTGATACATTCCTCAAACACCGGCATCTGCACCGCCAGCGCCCCATGCGGGTTCAGCGCAAATGTGCCGCCGTCAAAGACCTGATCGTCCTGACCGCCCACCATATTGAGATAGATCACCGGCAGGCCGGTCTCGACCGAGCGGGCCACCATGTGATTGTAACGGGTTTCCATCTTGCCGCGATAATAGGGCGAGCCATTGGGGATCAGCAGGAACTCCGCCCCGGTTTCCTCCAGCGTCTCGGCGACATCCTCGTGCCAGCCATCCTCGCAGATGGGGCTGCCGATGCGGGTCTCGCCCACCACATAGGGCCCGCCAAGGGGACCGGACGAAAAGATCCGCACCTCGTCAAACACGGTCTCGTTCGGCAGGTGATGTTTCAGACATTTGGAGGCGATTTTGCCGCCCTTCAGGATCAGATAGGCGTTATAAAGCTTGCCGCCCTCGACCCAGGGGCTGCCGATCGCCAGCGCCGGCCCATCCGCCAATTCAGCGGCCAGCGCCGTGACCTCGGCAATCGCCGCCGTGTGAAAGCCCGGCTTCATCACCAGATCCTGCGTGTTATAGCCGGTGATGAACATCTCTGGCAGCGCCACCAGATCGGCCCCGGCGGCCTTGCCCTCCTGCCAGGCGGCTTTTGCCTTGGCGGCATTGCCTGCCAGATCGCCCACCGTCGGGTTCAGCTGCGCCAGCGTGATGCGGAAACTATCGGCCATCTTGCGGGGTCCTCGAATACCTGTCGTCCCTAGCCATGTATCAGATCCCCGCCGAAGGAAAAGACCAGTGAGGCAAAACCGTTGCGGCAAAGCCACCAAGCGCATAGGTTCTGCTCAGGCCACCCACTTCCAGGCAGTGCTCCCACTCTCCAAGGCTACCGAGGTTTCCATGATCCGCATCGGCTCCACTTTCCTACTGACCTCCCTGCTGGCGCTAACGGCGGCGGGTGGGCTTTCGCCAGCGTTTGCACAAGCGGAGCAGGTGCTGACCACTCAGGATGAGATCGGCGGCGTCTATGAGGGCGAATTCCAGGGCGGGCTGCAACATGGGCAGGGCACCTACCGGCTGCCCAATGGCTACGAATATTCCGGCCAATGGGTCGAGGGCGAGATCCGTGGCCAGGGCGTTGCGCGTTTTCCCAATGGCTCGGTCTATGAGGGCGAATTCGTCAAGGGCAAGCCCGAGGGCCTCGGCAAGATCACCTTTGCCGATGGCGGCACCTATGAGGGGGAATGGCAAAATGGCGTGATCAACGGCCATGGCATCGCGATCTACGCCAATGGCGTGCGCTACGAGGGCGATTTCGTCAACGCCAAGCACCACGGCACCGGCACCATGCAGAACCCCGGCGGCTATCAATACGAGGGCGACTGGGTCGAGGGCCGCAAGGAAGGCCTCGGCAAGATCACCTACCCCAACGGCGCCACCTATCAGGGCGGCATCAAGGACGGCAAGCTCGACGGGCTTGGCACACTGGTGATGCCGGACGGGCTGAAATACGAAGGCGAATGGGCTGCTGACCAGATGAACGGCATGGGCACGCTGACCCAGCCCAACGGCGATGTCTATGAAGGCCCGCTGGTGAATGGCCGCCGCCAGGGCGAAGGCAAGCTGACCTATGCCAATGGCGATGTCTATGAGGGCATGTTCGAAGATGACCTGCGTCAGGGTCAGGGCACGTTCACCGGCACCGATGGCTATATCTACACCGGCCAGTGGCAGGCGGGCCAGATCGAGGGCACCGGCGAGGTCACCTATCCCGACGGCTCCGTCTATCAGGGCGAATTCCGCGATGACCTTGCGCATGGCGTCGGCAAGATCACCTACCCCGATGGCTCCTCCTATCAGGGCGCCTGGATTGCCGGCGTGATTGAGGGCGAAGGCATCGCCACCTATGCCAATGGCGTCACCTATGAGGGCGGCTTCAAGAACGCCAAGAACGACGGTCAGGGCATCATGACCTACCCGGATGGCTACCGCTATCAGGGCGGCTGGAAAGACGGGTTGCGCCATGGCGAGGCGACGGTGACCTATGCCGATGGCTCCACCTATGAGGGGCAGTTCGAGAACGGCCAGCGCCACGGCACCGGCAAGATCACCATGCCCGACGGCTTCACCTATGAGGGCGATTGGGCCGAAGGCAAGATCAATGGCCAGGGCGTGGCCACCTATGCCAATGGCGATGTCTATGAGGGCAGTTTTGTGAACTCCAAACGCCAGGGGCCGGGCACCATGCGCTATGCCTCCGGGCAGGAGGCCACGGGCACCTGGGCCAATGGCGCGCTGACCGGCACCGGCGGCAATGCTACATCCACGCCGGACGCGGCCACAGATGCCGCGCCGAGCGAATAAGCAAACCGAAATTCAAGCGAGCCTCCAAACCTATGGCCACCCTCGCCTATCTGGTGACCGGCGACGCCCCTCGGGCGCAGCAGGAACTCTCGTATAGCGTCTTGTCCGCGCTCAAATCCGGGCTGGAGGGCGTCGAGATCCTGTTGCTCTGCGATGCCGCGAACCGACGGCCCGACCTGCCGGTCACGCCTGTCGACGTGCCCCCCCGGCAGCTCTCTGATTGGACCCTGACCGGGCGCGCGCCCGCGCTGGCCCGGCTGCATGCGCTGGCCCACCTGCTGGATCAGACCGGCGCGCCGGTCTGTGTGATGGCAACGGACACGGCCTTCACGTCCAGCCCCCGCGCGCTCATTGAGCGCTGCGGCCCGGGTCAGATCCTGCTCCAGGATCGCGACGGCTGGGTCTCCACCCGGCCGGACTGGGCCACATGGGTTGATGCCTGCCAGGACAGCCAATTTGCGATAACGGATCAGGGTGCCGAGGTCTTTGACACAGGCGTGATTGGGGCCTCCCCGGCACAAATCGACATCATAAATCACGCAATTAATCTGGCATATAAGGTCGATAACAGCGATCCGCTTGATGATATCGAACAATTCTGCCTCAGCGCCGCGCTTCAGGCCAATCGCGACAATATCCGCTTTGCCGCTGATCTGGTAACCCGCTACAGAGGCTATATGCGCCATGTCTACCACGGTCGGTTTGATGTTATGTTTCCGCCCGGCGCGCCCGTCAACACCGCCCTTGCCCAGCGCTTGCCCGCGATCACCGAACCGCCCGCGCCAACGCTTCTGAGGCTAAAGGCAAAGGCCTATGCCCTGCGCCACGGGCTGGGGCGCGGCACCGCATTTGGCTATCTCGCCTATCTCTGCGCTTTTGCGGCCCCCACCAACGAGGGGCGCGATGTCTGGGCCAATATCGCCCTTGATATGCTGCAACACTCCTCTCGCGCCCCGGAAAAGCTGCAACAGGATTTCAAGAAGCTCGCCCCCGCCGCCCTGCCCGAGGCCGCGCTGAAACCCGCGACCCAGGCCCGCTGGCAGCAGTATTGGCAGGACGTGCTGGACTAACGCCACTCGCCAGTGCACTTTCACCTTTTCTTAAATATCCATCGACGCTTGCAGCCAGAAACCTGCTTTGCTGCAGCGCAGAGGATTTTGCCCCTTTCCATTCGCAACATGGCCTGTATAAATCGGCTCATGACCACGTACGCCGATATCCAGATTGCAGACGCTGCCAACCGCAGCGCGCTTTCGCGTGGCCTACTGCTCCTAATCCGCCTCTGAGCGTGCCATCCGGCGCGCCCGCTCAGAGGATGTGCATGCGCGCCATGGATTGGACCCCTTCCCCCGACCGCCGCAACAGACGTCCTCGGGGACCAGAGCAAGAAAGACATTAGATATGACCAGCGTTACCGACCAGGATCACGTATTGATCTTTGACACCACCCTGCGCGATGGCGAGCAGAGCCCCGGCGCAACCATGACCCATGACGAGAAGCTCGAAATCGCCGAGCTGCTCGATGATATGGGCGTCGATATTATCGAGGCCGGTTTTCCGATCGCCTCGGAGGGCGACTTCAAGGCCGTCAGCGAGATTGCCGAGCGGTCCAAGAACGCGGTGATCTGCGGCCTCGCCCGCGCCAATTTCAAGGATATCGACCGCTGCGCCGAGGCCGTGCGCAAATCTGCCCGCCCGCGCATCCATACCTTTATCGGCACCTCGCCGCTGCACCGCGCGATTCCCAACCTCACCCAGGACGAGATGGCAGAACGGATCCACGACACCGTGACCCATGCGCGCAACCTGGTGGACAATGTGCAATGGTCGCCGATGGATGCCACCCGCACCGAGTGGGATTACCTGTGCCGGGTGATCGAGATCGCCATCAAGGCGGGCGCAACCACCATCAACATTCCCGACACCGTCGGCTATACCGCCCCGCGCGAAAGCGCCGATCTGATCCGTCGCCTGATCGAAACCGTGCCCGGCGCCGATGAGGTGGTCTTTGCCACCCATTGCCACAACGACCTCGGCATGGCGACGGCGAACTCGCTGGCGGCGGTCGAGGCTGGTGCGCGCCAGATCGAATGCACCATCAACGGCCTGGGCGAGCGCGCAGGCAATACCGCCCTCGAAGAGGTGGTGATGGCCATGAAGGTGCGCAACGATATCATGCCCTTCCAGACCGGCATCGATACCCGCAAGATCATGCATATCTCGCGCCGCGTCGCGACCGTGTCCGGCTTTGCGGTGCAGTTCAACAAGGCGATCGTCGGCAAGAACGCCTTTGCCCACGAATCCGGCATCCACCAGGACGGCATGCTCAAGAACAAGGAAACCTTCGAGATCATGCGCCCCGAGGATGTCGGCCTCTCCGGCACCTCGCTGCCCCTCGGCAAACACTCCGGCCGCGCGGCGCTGCGCGACAAGCTCAACAACCTCGGCTTTGAGGTGGGCGACAACCAGCTCAAGGACATCTTTGTCCGCTTCAAGGAGCTGGCGGATCGCAAGAAAGAGGTCTTTGACGACGATATCATCGCCTTGATGCGCAGCAGTGGCGACGAGGACCATCACCTGCAACTGGTGTCGATGAAAGTGGTCTGCGGCACCGGCGGCCCCGCCGAAGCCACCGTGGAGATGGAAGTCGAAGGCAAGGACGTGACCGCAACCGCCGAGGGTGACGGCCCGGTCGATGCGGCCTTCAAGGCGATCCGCGCGATCCACCCCAATGATGCGCATCTCCAGCTCTATCAGGTGCATGCGGTCACCGAGGGCACCGACGCCCAGGCCACCGTCTCTGTCCGCCTCGAAGAAGACGGCGTCATCGCCACCGGCGAAAGCGCCAATACCGATACGGTGGTTGCCTCGGCGCTGGCCTATATCAGCGCGTTGAACCGGCTGATTGTACGCCGTGGCAAGGTTGGCAAAGGCGCCGATGCGCGCGAGATTTCCTATAAGGACGTCGAATAACCTCGACATATAGGCGCAATCACAAGCGGGGCGGGCTGTCACAGGCCCGCCCCGCTTTTCGTTTTGCTGCGCTGCGAAAGCTTCTCTTTACCATCATGTGGGATGCTGCCCGACAGACTTGAACACACTGGAACAGCACGCCTCACTCATGCTTCACACCCCGCCCCCTCAAGCCAGCCTGCCGCCGTTTTCTGCCGCCTTTGTGCAGTCCATGATACAGAACGGCCAATACGAGCAAGCGCTGCGCCATTTGCAACCCTATGTCGCCACCGGCCCCCCCACGCCAGAGGTGCTGGATGCGGTCTCGGGCTGCTACTGGGCGATGGGGCAAACCACCCGCGCGCTGGAGGTGCTCTCCGCGATGGCGGAGCTGTGGCCCGAGAATCCGGCCATCTGGGCCAAGCGCGCCGCGCGCCACCTGACGCTGGGCCACAAGCCAGAGGCCAAGGCGGGATTTCAGCGCGCCCTGGCTCTGCAACCCGGCCACCTGCCCATCTTGTTTGCCCTGAACCAGGTGGAGCGTTTTGCCCCCGACAGCGCCGAGGCCCGGCAGATGGAAACCCGCCTCTGCGACAGCGACATCAGCGCGGCCGACCGGGCCGGGCTGCATAATGCGCTTGGCCGGATCCTGGCCGCCTCCGCCCCGGCGCAAGCGCTGGCTCATTTTGTCAGCTCCAAGGCGCTGCAAAGCGGCGATTATGATCCCGCGGCCACGGATCGCAAGGTTGCGATCCTGCAAAAGGCATACGCCCGCCCCCTCCCCTTGCCGTCGGCCGAGGCGCAGGCCAGATCCCCCAGGGCCGTTTTTATCACCGGCTTGCCGCGGTCCGGCACCACCTTGCTGGAAACCATGCTCACCCAACATGAGGCAGTCGCCAGCGTCGGCGAAAGCCCGGCTCTCATTCAATCCCGCGCCAGCCTTCTTGCTGCCGCCGGGCTGTCGCCGGATACGTCGGACATGCATGAAACCCTGCCCGCAGAACTGCTGGCGCAAGGGCGGGCGCTTTATTTTCAGATGAACCAATCAAGGTTGACGCAACCAGCCCCGGTGATCATCGACAAGCTGCCCCAGAATATCTTTGAGCTCGGCTGGGCGGCTGACATCATGCCCGAGGCACGTTTTGTGTTCATGCTGCGCCATCCGCTCGACGTCGGGCTCTCGCTGCTGTCCAACACCTTCCATCGTGGGCACTATTACGCCCGCCGGATGGAGTGGATCGGCCACTACATTCGTGCCAATTACGCCGCCTGCGACGCGCTGCGCAGCGCCCTTGGCCCCCGGCTGCGGCTTCAGTCCTACCGCGCGCTTGTCGAACAACCACAGAGCCAGCTGTCTGCGCTTCTCGATCACCTGTCGCTGGACTGGCAAGAGGCCTGCCTGCGCCCCGAAGACAATGACAGGGAGGTTCGCACCGCCTCGATCACCCAGGTGTGCGAAGGTATCAACCGGTCCGGGCTCGACAAATGGCGCCCCTTTGAACCGGGGCTGGCCCCGATGATCGAGGCGCTCGGCGGCTGGCAATGGATCCGCGCGTGGGAGCAGCGCGACGCCGAGGCCGCTGCCCAGTAACACTACGCCAAGGCCCGCGTCGGCCTCCGCGCCGCGTCAGCGGCGCCGGGCCCAAGGCTTTGTCTTGGATCTTTGATCCGGGGCAAAGGCGCGGGAGCCTCCCCCTCGCTGGCATTCCCTGTCTAGCGCAGGCTGGCAAACCGTGCCGCAAGCTGCGCGGCCTCCGCGTCAAACCCATAGGGCGCGTTGACGACAAAGAGACCCGATCCCACCATGCGATGCCCCTCGCGCGCTGGCGGAAAGCGCACCTCATGCCGCACCGCGCCGGGCAGCGCCTGACGTTCCAGCGCCGCCAGCATGGGGCGATGCGGGGCCTCCGTCAGGATCGGATACCACAGGGCAATCACACCCACGTTCCATTTGCGGTGGATATTGCCGATAATGCCGGGAATGCGGCTGTAATCAGATTTGATTTCATAGCTGGGATCAATCAGCAGCAGCCCCCGGCGCGGCTCTGGTGGAGCCAGCGACAGGGCCATTTCAAACCCGTCCTGCACATGCACCTTGGCGCCCCGGCCTGCCATCGCCGCCCGCAACGCCTGTGCCTCCTGCGGGTGCAGCTCTGCCAGATGCTGCTTGTCCCCCTTGCGCAAAAGCTCCGACGCCACACGGGGCGAGCCGGGATAGCGCCCCGCACCCTCTGCGGCTGTCACGGCGTCCAGCACCTGCCGGTAGGGGTGATCGGCACCGAACCAGTCGCGGGCGATCTCAATGCCCTTGGCCGCTTCTCCGGTCTTGATCGCCTCGGCGGAGGAGAGATCATACAGCGCCCGCCCCGCATGGGTTTCCAGATAGCACAGCGGTTTATCCTTGCGGGTCATATAGTTCAGCACCCAGGCCAGAAGGGCATGTTTGTGAACATCGGCCAGATTGCCCGCGTGATAGATATGTTGATAGGACAGCATGCTTCCCCCTTAGCGCCAATTTCATCGGCGTGAAAGACCGCTCTCTAAACGAAATCTCAACTCCGATCCGGCAGTCTGACAACTGAACACGCCCGCAGAAGCAGGTCCAGATGTCCCTCAGAACGAGCCCAACCCCCGGTGCGCTGCTCGCACCCTTGCTGCTATCCCTCGCCTGGACCACGCCGGTGCTGTCCAATTCCGGTGGCTATTCCCTGGTCGGCGATGGCGGATTCTTCATGCGCACCTCTGTCCCCGCAGCGCCGACTGCCGATTTACTGGGGGATGACGACACCGGCCATGGCGCAGTGTCGCTGAACCCGCAGGCCGCCAGCCTGTTTCGCGGCCGCAGCAGCGGCAGCCTCTTTGCCACCCCCCCGGCGGTTGGCATCGACGTGGCCGAAATCATGAATGTCATCGCCAGCGCCGAGGCCGGTCGCGCCGATTATGATGCGGTGCAACATGGCGCCAAGATCAAACCGCCCGCCGACCCGACCCGCATGACACTGGGCGAAATCTATGGCTGGATCGAGGCCACGCCGGGCCAGCCCCATGCGATCGGCCGCTATCAGTTCATCCCGGCCACCCTGAAACGCCTTGCCAGCAACCAGCAGGTGCCGCTTGGCCGCCGCTTCTCTCCTGCCTTGCAGGATCAACTGGCCCATCAGCTGATCGAAGAGGCCGGCCTCTCCGCCTATAAGGCGGGCGAGATGACGCAGACTGCATTCATGAACAACCTGGCCAAGATCTGGGCCGGGCTGCCGACCTCCAGCGGCAAATCCTATTACCACAATTACGCAGGCAACCGCGCCACTGTGACCTGGGCCAGCTTCAAGGCGCAGATGGACGAGATCTTTTCCGGCTGACGCGCTTTGGCCTCCGCGCCGCGCCGTTCCCGGGTCTGAGCAGCCAAATATGGGGCTCCACCGGCGAAAAGACGCTAGGGGAGCCGATTCCTCCCTTTCACGGCAGGGCTGCGCTGCTTATAAGATCAAGATCTGCGACCCGGCGAGAGAGTCGCGGTCAGATAAATGCAGAACTCACAGGATCCCACTTATATGGCGCTCTTCGGAAATCTCGGCGGTCTGTTTACCTCGGACATGGCCATTGACCTCGGCACGGCAAACACGCTGGTTTACGTCAAGGGCCGAGGCATTATCCTGTCCGAGCCTTCCGTGGTCGCCTATCACGTCAAGGATGGCGTGAAAAAAGTGCTCGCGGTTGGCGAAGACGCCAAGCTGATGCTGGGCCGGACCCCCGGTTCGATCGAGGCGATCCGCCCGATGCGCGAAGGGGTGACTGCCGATTTTGACACCGCCGAAGAGATGATCAAACATTTCATCCGCAAGGTGCACAAGCGCTCCACCTTCTCCAAGCCCAAAGTCATCGTCTGCGTGCCCCATGGCGCCACCCCGGTGGAAAAACGCGCGATCCGCTCTTCGGTGCTGGCCGCCGGAGCCCGCCGGGCTGGCCTGATCGCGGAACCCATCGCGGCCGCCATTGGTGCGGGCATGCCGATCACCGACCCGACCGGCAACATGGTTGTCGACATCGGCGGCGGCACCACCGAGGTCGCGGTTCTGTCGCTGGGCGATATCGTCTATGCGCGTTCGGTCCGCGTTGGTGGGGACCGTATGGACGAGGCGATCATTTCCTACCTGCGCCGCCAGCAGAACCTGTTGATCGGTGAGGCCACCGCAGAGCGGATCAAGACCTCCATCGGCACCGCCCGCATGCCCGATGATGGCCGTGGCCAGTCGATGCAGATCCGTGGCCGCGACCTGTTGAACGGCGTGCCGAAGGAGATCGAGATTTCCCAGGCGCAGGTCGCCGAAGCCCTGGCCGAGCCGGTGCAACAGATCTGCGAGGCAGTGATGACCGCGCTGGAAACCACGCCGCCGGATCTGGCCGCGGATATCGTTGACCGGGGCGTCATGCTCACCGGTGGTGGCGCGCTGCTGGGCGATCTGGATCTGGCGCTGCGCGAACAGACCGGGCTTGCCGTTTCCATCGCGGACGAGAGCCTGAACTGCGTGGCTCTTGGCACCGGCAAGGCGCTGGAATACGAAAAGCAGCTGCGCCACGCGATCGATTACGAGAGCTGATACCTGTCGCCCTGATCGGGCGCGCCCTTGCGCGTCCTCGCGGCTGAAAGGAGAGCCTTGGCCAAAGACCGGTCCCAGCGAGAAGATTATGCCGGCCCGCTCAAGCGATTGCTTGTCGGGCTTTTGGCGCTGATCCTCGCGGTTGTCTTTCTGATCTGGCGCATCGACAGCCCCCGGGTCGAACGCTTTCGCGCCCAGGTGGTGGATGCGGTGGTGCCCAATATGCAATGGGCGATGGTGCCGGTCACCGGCACAATCAACCTGCTGCGAGATTTTCAAAGCTACCAGCGCCTCTCTGAGCAGAACCAGCAGCTGCGTTCCGAACTGCGCCAGATGCGCGCCTGGAAAGAAGCCGCCTTGCAGCTGGAGCAGGAAAACGCCCGCTTGCTGGACCTCAATAATGTGCGCCTGGATCCCAAGCTCACCTATGTGACCGGCGTGGTGATGGCCGATAGCGGCTCACCCTTTCGCCAGTCGGTGTTGCTGAACGTCGGCGCGCGGGACGGCATACAGGACGGCTGGGCCGCGATGGATGGGATCGGCCTTGTCGGGCGGATTTCCGGCACCGGGCGGGAGACCGCGCGGGTGATCCTGCTGACCGATGCCGCCAGCGCGGTTCCGGCGACGCTGCAACCCTCTGGCCAAAGCGCGCTGGTCAGCGGTGACAACACCGCCGCGCCACTGCTGAATTTCGTTGAAAACCCGGAGCTTGTGCGCCCGGGTGACCGGGTTGTGACCTCCGGCGACGGGCATGTGTTCCCCTCTGGCCTGCTGATCGGCCAGGTGGCGCAGGACCGCGCCGGGCGGCTGCGCGTGCGTCTGTCCGCCGATTATGAGCGGCTGGAATTCCTGCGCGTCCTGCGCCATCAGGGCAGCATTCCGATCACCGATCCCGGTGCCCTGATCGCGCCGATGCCCGATGACATGCTGCCCCCGCCCCGGCCCGATTCGCTAGGCGGTGAAAGCGGCCCCGCCGAAACGGCCAGTGAGGCCGAAAATGGCTAGGACCACCCCGGCCGGTATCTGGTTCATGCGCGCCGTCTTTGTCGCGCAGGCGCTGGTGATCGTGTTCTTTCTGCTGCTGCCGCTGGACACCCTGCCCCGCCGCTGGAGCCCGCCGGACCTGTTGTTCGCAACCGCCCTGGCCTGGTCGCTCCGCCGCCCCGATTTTGTGCCGCCGCTGTTGATCGCCTTGGTGATGTTCTTTGCCGATCTGATGCTGCAACGCCCGCCCGGCCTCTGGGCGCTTCTGGTGCTTTTGGCCTGCGAGTTCCTGAAATCCCGCATGCCCGCAAGCCGCGAAACCCCGTTTCTGGGCGAATGGTCTGCGGTCGCCGTGGTGATCATCGGCGCAGGGCTGCTCAATCGCGTAATTTTGAGCGTGCTGGCAGTGGAACAGGGGCATATTGCTCTGGTACTGCTCCAGATTATCGTGACAATCGTGACCTACCCGATCGTCGTGGCGCTGAGCCAGAGCCTGTTTGGCGTGCGCCGCCTGTCACCGGCCGACGCAGAAAGCCTGGGAGCCCGTCATTGAAACGCACCCCGAAGGACCAAGACAGCAGCCACCGCAAGCTGACCCGCCGCACGCTGCTGCTCGGCGGGCTGCAACTGGGCTTTGCCGGGGCGCTGGCCGCGCGCATGCGGTTCTTGCAGGTGGATCAGGCCGATCAGTTCCGCCTGCTGGCCGAGGAAAACCGGATCAACATCCGCCTGATCGCCCCCAACCGGGGCGAGATATTCGACCGCAATGGCGTGATTATCGCCCAGAACACCCCGTCGTACCGCATCGTGATGGTGCCGGAGGACGCGGGCGATGTGGAGCGGGTCATCGCCAATCTGAACCGGCTTATGCCGCTGGATGAAGAAGACCTGGAGCGCGCCCATACCGAGATGCGCCGCTCGCCGCCCTTCCTGCCAATTACCCTGGTCGACCAGATTTCCTGGGATGATATATCCAAGGTCGCGGTGAACGCCCCCGCCCTGCCCGGCATCACCCCCGAGGTCGGCCTTGCGCGCGTCTATCCGCTGGGCGGTGATTTTGCCCATGTGGTGGGCTATGTCGGGCCAGTCTCCGATTATGATCTCTCCAAGATCGAGGACCCGGAGCCGGTGCTGCGCATCCCGCGCTTCCAGATCGGCAAGGTCGGCTTTGAGGCCAAGCAGGAAAAGGTGCTGCGTGGGGCCGCCGGGGCCAAACGGGTCGAGGTCAACGCCATGGGCCGCGTCATGCGAGAGCTGGACCGGCGCGAAGGCGAGGCAGGCGCCGACATGCAGTTGACGCTGGATGCGGAGCTGCAAAGCTACGTGCAGGCGCGCCTCGGACAGGAAAGCGCTGCCGCCGTGATCCTGGATGTGGAAAACGGCGATCTGCGCGCCATTTGCTCCAGCCCCAGTTTTGACCCCAACCTGTTTGTCCGCGGGATCTCGGTCGCCGATTATCGCAGCCTGACCGAAGACCCCTATCGCCCGCTGGCCGACAAGACCGTGCAGGGCACCTATCCGCCCGGCTCGACCTTCAAGATGGTGACGGCGCTCGCGGGGCTGGAAAACGGGGTCGTCTCCCCCGAGGAAACCGCCTGGTGCCCAGGTCACCTGGAGGTCTCCGGGCGGCGTTTCCACTGCTGGAAACGCGCCGGGCACGGCCATGTTGACCTGTTGAAATCGCTCGAACAATCCTGCGACGTCTATTACTACGACCTCGCCATCAAAGTCGGGATCGACAAGATTTCAGAGATGGCAAACAAGCTGGGGCTGGGCATTCGCCACGACCTGCCGATGTCGGCGGTCGCGGCCGGGCTGGCCCCCAACCGGGAGTGGAAATCCCGCGTCCATGGTCAGGAGTGGCTGGTCGGCGATACCGTCAACGCCTCGATCGGTCAGGGCTATATCCTGGCCTCGCCCCTGCAGCTTGCGGTGATGTGCGGCCGGATCGCCTCCGGGCGCAGCGTCACGCCACGCCTGATCAAGTCGATTGACGGCGTCGAGGAACCCTCCGGCGCGGGCGAGCCGCTGGATATTTCCGAGGCTCATCTGCGCGATGTCCGCAAGGCCATGTATGCGGTCAGCAACAACCGGCGCGGCACCGGCTATCGTTCACGCATCATCGCCGATGGTGTGCGCATGGCCGGGAAAAGCGGCACCAGCCAGGTCCGCAACATCACGGCAGCCGAGCGCGCCGCCGGGGTGATCAGCAACCGGGATCTGCCCTGGGAGCGCCGCGACCATGCGCTCTATGTCTGTTTTGCCCCCTTCGACAAACCCAAATACGCGGTTGCGGTGGTGGTGGAACACGGCGGCGGCGGCTCCTCCGTCGCGGCCCCCATCGCGCGGGATGTGCTTTTGCAGGCGCTTTACAACGGCACCCCGCCGCTGGAGGCCTACCCCGCCGGGGATCGCCGCAAGATCGAAGCCCAGCAGGAGCGGCTGGAACGCGAGCGGCTGAAACGCAGACAAGAGAGCGGGAATGACCAGGCATGAGCTATCTTGAGTATCACGCCAAATCGACCCCAACCGGCCTGCGCAAGATCCTCTATCTGAACTGGCCATTGGTGCTCTTGCTTGCAGCGGCGGCCAGCGTCGGTTTTTTGATGCTCTATTCGGTGGCGGGCGGCTCCATCTCGCCCTGGCTCGAACCACAGCTCAAACGGTTTCTTCTTGGCATCGGCGTCATGCTTGCGGTGGCCATGGTGCCGATCTGGTTCTGGCGCAATATCTCGGTGCTGGCCTATTCCACCGCGCTTCTGCTCTTGCTCGCGGTGGAGCTCTTTGGCTCCGTCGGGATGGGCGCGCAACGCTGGATCGAGCTTGGCCCGGTGCGTCTGCAACCCTCGGAGCTGATGAAGATCACCCTGGTGATGATGCTGGCCGCCTATTACGATTGGCTGCCGGCCAATCGCACCTCGCAGCCGCTCTTTGTGTTTCTGCCGGTGCTGCTGATCCTGGTGCCGACCTTTCTGGTGCTCAAACAGCCGGACCTTGGCACCTCGATCCTGCTGCTGGCCGCCGGCGGTGGCGTGATGTTCATTGCCGGGGTTCACTGGGCCTATTTCGTTGCGGTGATCAGCGCCGCCGTCGGGCTGGTCGTCACCGTGTTTGAGAGCCGCGGCACCCCCTGGCAGCTGATCAAGGACTATCAGTTCCGCCGGATCGACACCTTCCTTGACCCCTCGCAGGATCCGCTGGGGGCGGGCTATCACATCACCCAGTCGAAAATCGCCCTGGGCTCCGGCGGCTGGTCCGGGCGCGGCTTCATGCAGGGCACCCAGTCGCGGCTGAACTTCCTGCCGGAAAAACACACCGATTTCATCTTTACCACCCTGGCCGAAGAGTTCGGTTTTGTCGGCGGCATGACGCTCCTGTCGATCTATGTGCTGATCATCGTGTTCTGCGTCGCCACCGCGATTTCCACCAAGGATCGGTTCTCTTCGCTTGTAACCCTTGGGATCGCGCTCAATTTCTTCCTGTTCTTTGCGGTCAATATGTCGATGGTGATGGGCCTCGCCCCGGTTGTCGGCGTGCCGCTGCCCCTGGTGTCTTATGGCGGCTCGGCGATGCTGGTGCTGCTCGCCGCCTTTGGCATCATCCAGAGCGCAAACGTCCACCGCCCGCGCTGATCGCCCGCCTCCCACGCCCGACAAACGGAGCCCAAGCCCGATGATCAATGTCCTCTTCGCCGCCCATCCCGACCGCTGGGACACCTACGAGAGCCCGCTCAAGGATGCTTTTGCCGATGCCGGGCTCACGGTGGATCTGCGTCAGGATTTTGCACCGGAAGAGGTGGATTATATCGTCTATGCGCCCAATTCCCCGGTGCAGGAT
>NZ_JAATOX010000042.1 GCF_011806385.1 Phaeobacter sp. HF9A
TCAACTACCGGGACGAGGATTTCGTCGAGATCCTGCGCGCCGACGGCGGTGCGGATCTAATTCTGGACATGGTTGGCGGCGACTATATTCCCCGCAACATCAAAGCACTGGCAGACGATGGGCGACTGGTTCACATCGCATTCCTACAAGGCCCCAAGGCCGAGCTGAACTTTGCACAGATCATGGCGCGCCGGCTGACCGTCACCGGATCGACCCTGCGTCCACAGAGCGACCTCGCCAAGGCACGGATTGCCCGGGATCTGGCAGAGGCGGTCTGGCCGATGATCGCCGCAGGCAAGCTGCGCCCGGTGATGGATTCGACCTTTGCGTTGGAGGAAGCCGCCGCCGCCCATACGCGAATGGAGGGCTCTGGCCACATCGGCAAGATCGTACTGGAGGTCGGCGGCGACGCGTGACCCCCATGCCAGCAACCTCCATGTGGATGGCCTAGGGATCCGCCCCTAGGCCACCGCGCGGCGGTAGAAATGCCAGGTGGCATGACCCAGCAGCGGCACCACAACGATCAGCCCCGCGAACAGCGGGATGGAGCCGATCAGCAGCGCACTGCCGACCATCGCGCCCCAGGTCAGGCAGACAAGGCGGTTCTTGCGCATCACCTCAAGCGAGGTGGCAACGGCGACCGGCAGGCCCACATGGCGGTCCAGCAACAGCGGAAAGGACACGATGCTGACCGCCAGCGCCGCATAGGCAAACGCCGCCCCCACCGCAAAGCCTGAAACCATCATCACCCAGCCCGGGCGGGTGGTCAGCACATCCCTCGCAAAAGCCTCAAGCGAGGCCGGTGCAACGGGGCCAAGCGTCGCGTTATAAATCGCCTGCGCCGTCACGATCCAGACCACGAACAGCGCCGCCAAATAGAAGGCCAGCACAAACATCGCCCCAAAGGCCGGTGAGCGCAGCACCGAGAACGCCGACATCCAGCCTGCGGGCGCGCCCTGTTCGCGGCGCCGGGACATCTCGTAAAGACCGATCGCCGCCGCCGGACCGACAATGGCGAACCCCATGATCAACGGCAACAGAAGCGGCAGCACCGCGAGGTGAAAGCCGGTCATCACCATGGCCAAGCCGATCAGCGGATAGAGGAAGACCAGAAACATCGCATCAGAGCGCGAAGATTTGAAATCCTCCCATCCGGCGCGCAGGGCGTGAGAGATATCGCTCATGGTCAAGCTGCGCACCCGTGGCCGCGCCGCCTCCTCGCTGCGCATCTCGTCAATGGCGTCAGCCGTTCCGTGCCCGGCGGAACGGAGCGATTGCAACAGCCAACTGGCCGGATTTCCGATGGCTTTGCGTGCGATATCTGTCATGGCTTGGCTCCTCCTATGGCGTGCTGTCACGCCGCGCAGAAGACCAGTGGATCAGGGCCGGGACCGGGCCGGGAAGAGAGGGACAGGACGCAGGACATCTCGGGTGGTCCCGGAGCGTGACCTCTGAAACGGGTCGGGGCGCGGCATGTCTGGCCAGCAGAGTAGCACAACCGAGGGGATTCGGCGGTCACAGTCCTGCGAGCCGCCGATCACGCCTAGCGAACCGGTTCGAACAGCGCGTCCTTGAGCGTGCAATCCTTGATCACATCGCGACCGCAGGGCACCGGCTCCATCTCGCGGGACAGGCAAATTCGGGCCTCTTGGATAAACCCGTCGCGGCAGGTGATGGTCAGGCTGTCCTTGCTCAGGGCCGGGTTTGCCTTAAGGAACGCCTCTTCCACCACCGAGGCGGGCAGCTTCACGGGTTTGTCCAGACGACGAAAGATCTGCGGGCGGTTCACCGTGTCATAGGCGCGCCGCGCCAGCGCAAAATAGTCGCGCGCAGCGAGGCCAGAACAGCTGCCGTGTTTTTTCCATTGATGCCAGGCAAGCCCCGCATTGCCCATGATATCCGCCATGTCGGCGGTCTGGCGACGGGTCGGTGGCGTGGCGGCGGTGCGGCAGAAGGCAGGCCAGCCGCGATGAAACTGCGGCCAGAGCCCGTGCAGCGTCCAGCCGTAATCATGCCGGTCGTCGCATTGATCAGAGCCGCGCGCGTCGCCCTCCAGCGCGCACCAATTCGGCGACCAGCTGAGCGACAGAACGTAGTAATCAAACTCCCCCGCGATCTCGCCATCAGCCCGCACCGGGGTGGTCAGCAGCCCAAGACCCATCAATATTGTGAAGAATAGCCCGCGCATTCGCCTCTTTCCTTATGCTTTCAAGGCGACTATATAGTTCTGAAGTTCCCCGACAACGGAAACCACCCCCGAAACCCAAGGGGTAGCCGATTTAAGGCGACGGGAGAGGTTTATCCGCAGGTGGTCCGGGCCGGGGGCAGACGTGTTATAAGGAGAAGAGCACATGGCAAAACCGTTGATGGCCAAGGCGACCGCCGTGTGGCTGGTGGACAATACCACGATCAGCTTCAAACAGATCGGCGATTTCGTTGGCATGCACGAGCTGGAGATTCAGGGCATCGCCGATGGCGATGTGGCGGCTGGCGTGAAAGGGTTCGACCCGATTGCCAACAACCAGCTGACCCAGCAGGAAATCACCACCGCCGAGAACAACCCGCTGCACAAGCTGAAGCTGAAGTTCAACGCCGCCGCCGCTGGCGAGGAAAAACGCCGTGGCCCGCGCTACACCCCGCTGTCCAAGCGTCAGGACCGGCCGAACTCGATCCTGTGGCTGGTGAAATTCCACCCGGAACTCTCTGATGGTCAGATCGCCAAGCTGGTCGGCACCACCAAGCCGACGATCCAGTCGATCCGCGAGCGCACCCACTGGAACATCTCCGCGATGGAGCCGATCGATCCGGTTGCGCTGGGTCTGTGCAAGCAATCCGAGCTGGACGCCGCCGTGCAGAAAGCCGCCGAAAAACGCGCTGCCGAAGGTGGCGTGATGAGCGATGACGAGCGCCGCAAGCTGGTCTCCACCGAGCAATCGCTGGAGATGGATGCCGAGCCGAAAATGCCGACGGCGATCGAGGGGCTGGAGACCTTCACCCTGGGCGGATCTGATTCGCGCGACAAGAAGGAAGAGAACATCCTGGATGCCGACAGCTTCTTTAACCTGCCGGCAGGGGATGACGAGGACGAGGATGACGACAGCGACGATCCGCGTTACTGATTTTCCGCAATCTTGAGGGTTGCCACACCGCCGCAGGGCCCCGCGCTCTGCGGCGTTTCTTTTTGCCCTTGCATATACCTGACTAAATAACTAAGGAAACGGCACCTAGCCTATTTTGGCGCCTAGCCGCGCCAAAACCGCCCGGATCGTGATGTAAACACGCCCTGCGCGCCCTCTTGAGAAAGGTGCCCCACGGGCGGCAGGTATAGGCCAGGCCGATGACGTTTCAGGTTTCCCTCCTCCCCGATTTTGCCCAGGCGCCGCTGGTAACCTTCGGCTTTGATCCCTTCGAGACACGGTTGATCGCCGTGATGCGTCACTTTCTGACCACCGCCGCCGCGCCGGGCAGCCAGGCCTGGCATCGCGGATTTGTCGTCGCGGCCGAAACCTGGGGCGAGACGCACGGCCTTGCCGTGGCCTATGCGCTTTGGCCGGTGGTGCGAGAGCTGCTGGCGCTGCGCGGCGGTGATGTCGCCTATAAAGACCCGCTGGACCTGGATCTGCGCGATTTTCTAAGCCCGGATGAGGCGCAATTCATCGCCATGCTGCACCATATGCGCCGCGACGAGACCCCAGAGGCGCGCGATGCGGTGGAGGCGCTGACTCGCGGACGGATGGAGCCGGCGCTGATCCGCGCCGGGCTGTCCTTTGCGGATCGCTTCCCCTCGGGCGCCCGCAACAGGCTACGCGGCACGCCGGAGTTGCGGCTGGTGCGCTAACATCGGTCCTGCTGTACCGGATTCCCGCCCAGCAGCCTTGCACGACCGGGGCGCGGGTAGTAGGCATTTTGCCAACGCAAGCCCCGGGAGACGTTGAGAATGGACGATCCAAAAACCCTGGTTTCCACCGATTGGCTGGCCGCGCACCTGAAGGATCCCGATCTGCGGATCCTCGACGCGTCCTGGTATCTGCCGCAGATGGACCGTGACGCCAAAGCGGAATATGACGCCGCCCATATTCCCGGCGCGCGTTTCTTTGATATCGACGAGATTTCCGATCACCGCTCCGAGCTGCCCCATATGGTGCCGCCGGTTGAAAAATTCATGTCGCGCCTGCGGGCGATGGGTGTTGGTGACGGGCATCAAGTGGTGGTCTATGACGGCATGGGGCTGTTTTCCGCCGCCCGCGTCTGGTGGCTGTTTCGGCTGATGGGTCAGGTCAATGTGGCGGTTCTGGATGGCGGATTGCCCAAGTGGAAGGCCGAAGACCGGCCGCTGGAAGACCTGCCGCCGGTGATCCGCGACCGCCACATGACGGTGCGGGTGCAAAACCAGATGGTGCGGGATGTCACGCAGGTCTCTTCCGCCTCCAAGCTGGGCGATCACGAGATCATCGACGCCCGCGCCGCCGAGCGGTTTCGTGGCGAGGCGCCAGAGCCGCGCCCGGGCATGCGCGCAGGGCATATTCCCGGCGCCAAGAACGTTCCCTTCACCACCCTTCTGACCCCCGAAGGCACCATGAAAGCGCCCCAAGAGCTGCGCGCAATCTTTGAGGCCGCAGGCGTGGATCTGAGCAAACCCGCGATCACCTCTTGTGGCTCCGGGGTGACAGCGGCGGTCCTCAGCCTCGCCATGGAGCGCATGGGCAAATATGATCACGCGCTTTATGATGGCTCCTGGTCCGAATGGGGCGCCTTTCCGACACTTCCCGTTGCAACCGGAGACGACTGATGTTCGAGACCCTGAAACCGCAGCCAGCCGACAAGATCCTGGCGCTGATGCAAATGTACCGCGATGACCCGCGGGAGCAGAAAATCGACCTCGGCGTCGGTGTCTACAAGGATGCCACGGGTCTGACCCCGGTGATGCGCGCGATCAAGGCCGCCGAGCACAAGCTCTGGGAAGAGCAGACCACCAAGGCCTATACCGGCCTGGCCGGGGATCCTGCTTATGCCGATGCGATGATCTCGCTGATCCTCGGCACTGCGGTTGCGCGCGACAAGATCGCCGCTGTGGCAACTCCGGGCGGCACCGGCGCGGTGCGGCAGGCCTTTGAGCTCATCCGGATGGCCAATCCCTCGGCGCGGGTCTTTGTCTCTGATCCGACCTGGCCCAACCATGTGTCGATCCTCAAGTTCCTGGGGATCGAGACGGTGGCCTATCGCTATTTTGACCGCGAAACCCGGGGCGTGGATTTCGACGGGATGATCGAGGATCTCAAAAGCGCCAAGGCGGGCGACGTGGTGCTGCTGCATGGCTGCTGTCACAACCCGACCGGCGCCAACCTGAACCAGACCGAATGGCAGGCTGTTGTCGATCTGGTCAATGAACGCGGCCTGATCCCGATGATCGACATCGCCTATCAGGGCTTTGGCGACGGGCTGGAGGAAGATGCCGCAGGCGTGCGTCTGGTGGCCGCCTCGGTGCCGGAATGCCTGATCGCGGCGAGCTGCTCCAAGAACTTCGGCATCTACCGCGAGCGCACCGGCCTGTTGATGGCAATCTCTCAGGATGGCGCAGCGCAGGCACAAAACCAGCAGACGCTGGCGTTTCTGAACCGGCAGAATTATTCCTTCCCGCCGGATCACGGCGCGCGGCTGGTGACGATGATCCTCAACGACGATGCCCTGCGCGCCGACTGGATGCAGGAGCTGGAGGATGTGCGCCTGGGCATGCTGGGGCTGCGTCAGCAATTGGCGGATGAGCTGCAACGGTTGAGCGGCTCGGACCGCTTTGGCTTTATCGCGCAGCACCGCGGCATGTTCTCGCTGCTGGGCACCACAGCGGAGCTGGTGGAGAAAATGCGTGTGGACGCCGGGATTTACATGGTCGGCGACAGCCGCCTGAACATCGCAGGGCTGAATGCGCAAACGGTGCCGATCCTGGCCAAGGCGATCATCGACGCCGGCGTCTGAGCGACCTCTCCGCTGAAATCTCTGAAACGCGCCCCATCTTCTGGGGCGCGTTTTTCATATCCGGTGGCGCTCCCGCCCGTGTCGGCTGCATTGAAAATGCATCCGCCCCCGTTGGGCGTGGCAGCGCGCCTGCGGCGCGCTGTAAGGGCTGCAAGCCTGGACATGAATTCCCACTGGCCCGACAGCCAGCCCCATGTTCGCAGTAGTGCGCACAGCGCGATAGCGCTGCCACGCCCAACGCCGAGTGCAGCGCCGTCAGGCGGTGCTGCGAGGGGGCGGGAGCGCCACCGGCCCGGTTGCTCCCCCCGATAGGCCGTCCTCCTCGGCGCAACAAAAAACGCGGCCCCGAAGAGCCGCGTTTTGCTGTTGCATGGGAGGGAAGGCTTAGCCCGCTTTGAACTCCGGGTAGGCTTCCATGCCCAGTTCGGCCATATCGAGACCGTTGATCTCTTCCTCTTCGGTGACGCGGATACCCATGGTCGCCTTTAGGATCATCCAGACCACGCCAGAGGTGATGATGGTGAAGAGCGCAACCACAACGATGCCATAGAGCTGGGTGCCCAGGGAGGCGTCGCCATTGGTCAGCACAACCGCGATGGTGCCCCAGATGCCGCAGATCAGGTGAACCGGGATGGCACCAACAACGTCATCGAGCTTCATCCGGTCGAGCATCGGCACGGCGAAGACCACGATAAGACCACCGACAGCACCGATCAGGGTTGCCGCACCAAGGGTCGGGGTCAGCGGCTCTGCGGTGATCGACACAAGGCCAGCCAACGCGCCGTTCAGGATCATGGTCAGGTCCGGCTTTTTGAACAGGAACTGGGTTGCAAGCAGGGCTGCCACAGCGCCGCCAGCCGCAGCTGCGTTGGTGTTGGCAAAGATGCGCGACACATCAGCCACATCGCCGACGGTGCCCATGGCCAGCTGCGAGCCGCCATTGAAACCAAACCAACCGAGCCACAGGATGAATGTGCCGAGGGTGGCCAGGGTCAGGTTGGAACCCGGCATCGGGATGGTTTTGCCGTCTTTATACTTGCCGATCCGCGGGCCGAGGATGAGCGCGCCGGTCAGGGCTGCCCAGCCACCGACAGAGTGCACAACGGTGGAGCCGGCGAAATCGAGGAAACCAGCCGCGTCAAGGAAGCCACCGCCCCATTTCCAGGAGGCTTGCAGCGGATAGATGATGGAGGTCAGAACGATGGTGAAGATCAGGAACGGCCACAGCTTGATCCGCTCGGCCAGGGTGCCGGACACGATCGAGGCGGTGGTGGCGCAGAACATCAGCTGAAAGAAAAAGTCCGAACCGGTGGAGGCATAGGAGTAGTCATCCGCGGCATCGGCGGTGACGCCAACCGCTTCGAGCACACCAGGGCCAAACACGCCGGACAGGTAGCCGATCACCACTTCCTCACCATCAACGATTTTGGTGGTGGCAATGGCCCAATCGCCCAGCGGGTACATCAGGTTGTAGCCGATCAGATAGTAAAAGATCGACGCCAGCGAAAACAGCACGACGTTCTTGGTCAGCTGCATGGTGACGTTCTTGGACCGCACCAGACCGGCTTCGAGCATGGCAAAACCAGCGGCCATCCAGAACACCAGAAAGCCGCCCATCAGGAACAGCAGGCTGTTGAAGATAAACACGGAATCGGTCGAGGCGTTGACGCCGGGAACCGAATCCTGCGCCAGGACGACCCCAGGCAGGACCGCAAGCGCCGCAGCGGCAGCAGTGAGTTTGAGTTTGGTCATTCGTTTCACATCCTTTGAGGGATTTTGCGCATCAAAGCGCGTCGTGATTGGTTTCGCCGGTGCGCACGCGCACGGCCTGGGCCACGTCGAGAACAAAGATCTTGCCATCGCCGATCTTGCCGGTGCGGGCAGTCTTGGTGATGGTTTCAACCACCTGCTCTGCCAGGTCGGATTGCACCACGATCTCCAGTTTGACCTTGGGCACGAAGTTCACTTCATACTCGGCCCCGCGGTAGATTTCGGTGTGCCCGGCCTGCGCGCCAAAGCCCTTGATTTCGGTTACCATCAACCCCGATACACCGAGTTCAGTCAGCGCCTCGCGGACCTCCTCCAGCTTGAACGGTTTGATGGCTGCAATGATCAATTTCATCTCGACACCCTTTCCCGGGCTCCCCGCCCGCTGTTTGCAGGTGCAGAAGAGCGCCCCGCTCGAGTCGGGGGAACGTTACAGGGGGGTAAATCCGCCTGCTTTCTGGGCGACGGCTGAATAAATTCGCTCAAAAAAGGGGCTTTGCTCACTAATTGGGCGACATTTAGATCAAGTTTGGCGGGAATCCGCCTCTCTACAAGCGCGAAAAGACTCGCTATTCTGTGCAAAACGACCGGGATTTACCCGGATGACACAGAATAGACGAGCAGTCAGAGCAGGACATTAACCATGACGCAGGGGCGCAGTTCCGGCCGCGGAACTTCTGGGCGCGGGCGCGGCCCGCTGGTTGCAGACAAACGCTATCCGGGCGGCGGGGGCCGTAAACCGACGAAGAAGCCACGCAAGCCTTCCCAGCGTCGGGCGAAAAAGGGCTGGTCGCTGTTTGGCCGTCGCAAAACGCCCCGCACGCCGCGCAAACGGGGGCTGTTGGGCTGGTTGCTTTTGCCCTTTGCCCTGGTGCTGCGGGTGCTCTGGGCGGTCAGCTGGCGCGTTGGTCTGGTGGCGGGGGTCTTCCTCGCCGGGGCGGTAGCCTATCACTATTCCAAGCTGCCCGACTATCAGGCGCTGCTGGATGGGCGCAATCAGGGCTCTGTGACCTTGCTGGACAGTGCCGGCGAGATCTTTGCCTGGCGCGGCGACCAGTTCGGCGGCGTGGTCACAGCCGAGACGGTTTCCCCCTATCTCAAGAACGCCATCGTCGCGACCGAGGACAAGCGTTTCTATCGCCACTTTGGCGTCAGCCCGCGCGGGGTCGCCAGCGCCATCCGCATCAACCTGCGTGAGGGACGCGGGCCGCTTTCGGGCCATGGCGGCTCCACCATCACCCAGCAGACTGCAAAGCTGCTCTGCCTCGGGGTGACCTATGACCCGACCGTTTGGGACAGCGAGGCCGACTACGAGGCCGATTGCCGCCAGTCGTCGCTCTGGCGCAAGGCCAAGGAAGCGATCTTTGCCATGGCGATGGAGGCCAAATACAGCAAGGATGAAATCCTCTCTATCTATATGAACCGTGCCTATATGGGCGGCGGCGCATATGGTGCCGAAGCAGCGGCGCAGCGTTTCTTTGGCAAATCCGCCAATCAGGTGGACCCGGCCGAAGCGGCGATGCTTGCGGGGCTGCTCACCGCGCCCTCCACCCTTGCGCCGACCAGCAATCTGGAACGCTCCCGCAATCGCGCCGCCACCGTGCTGCGCCTGATGGAGGAGCAAGGTTATCTGAGCGAAAGCCAGCGTCAGGCCGCCGCCAACCATCCGGCGGAGCTGAGCGAGGCCGCCGCCGCGCGCGCGGGTGGCTATTTCGCCGATTGGGTCATGGATACCGTGCCCGGCTTCCTTGGCGCAAAAACCACCGAAGACGTGGTGATCCGCACGACAATGGACCAGCGCCTGCAAAAGGCCGCCGAGGATGCGGTGAACCATGTGTTTGAAACCAAGGTCCGCGAGGGGTCCAAGGCGCAGACCGCCGTCATCGTGATGAGCGCCGATGGCGCCGTGCGCGCCATGGTAGGCGGGCGCAAGGTGCGCGCCTCCGGCGTCTTCAACCGGGCCACGCAGGCAAAACGGCAGACCGGGTCGTCATTCAAACCCTTCGTTTATGCCGCCGCGCTGGAGCTGGGCTATTCACCCTATGACCGGGTGCTGGACGCGGAATACTGCCTTGATATTCCGGGCTCGGGTCCCTGGTGCCCGCAGAACTACACCCATAAATTCTATGGCGAGGTGACGCTGGCGCGGGCGCTGCGGGATTCGCTCAATATCCCGGCGGTGAAAATTTCCGAAGCGGTTGGTCGTGACAATGTTCGCCATGTGGCGGGCGAATTCGGCATTGAGAGCAACCTCGCCGATGGGCCCGCGCTGGCGCTTGGCGCGTCGGAAAGCACGCTGATCGAGATGACCGGCGCCTATGCGGGCATCCTCAATGGCGGCTCTGCGGTGACGCCCTACGGCGTGGAAACGCTGACATTGGTGGGCGATTCCGATCCCCTGATGGGCGCATCGGGCGGCATGAAGGAACGGGTGATCCGCCCCGAGGCCGCGCAAGAGCTGATCTGGATGATGAAGCAGGTGATCGACGACGGCACCGGCAGGCGCGCACAGATCCCCGGCTGGCAGGCGGCAGGCAAATCCGGCACCACGTCAGCGGCCAAGGACGCCTGGTTTATCGGCTTTACCGCCGATTACGTGGCCGGGGTCTGGATGGGCTATGACGACAACACGCCCCTGAGCGGCGTCACCGGCGGTGGCCTGCCCGCGGAAATCTGGCGCGAGACCATGGTGCGGGTGCATGACGGTCTGACCCCGACCCCCCTGCCGATGAAGGTCCCCGAGCAGATCGTGGTGCCGCAGCAAGAACAGCCGCGCCAACAACGCCGAACCCAGGACAGCGGTCTGGAGCGGGTCCTGCGCAATATCTTTGGCAACTGAGCTCAGGCCGCAACACAACAGAGGCGGAGGGCCGGTCTAGGATCGGCCCCGTCCCCCGTTCCACCGCAGCTAGCAGCGCGGCATCTCGCGCAGCGCCGCGACCACCAGATCCAGATCGGTCGCCTGCGCGCTGCGCGGTGGCTTGCGGGTGAGATCCTTCTGTTCCGTCATGCTGTCGTCGCGCGCCGGGATAGGACCGAAATCACCAATCTTGGGATCGGCGGCAGACTGGCCGCCATGCAACAGCCCCTGCACGCTCTGGACAGATCCGGGCGTGATGCAGCTCTGCGGCAACAGGCCCGTCATCGCGCCAAAGCTCTGCGGGCTGTGCAGATCGTTCAATCGGTGGTGCAGCACATGGGTTTGATCCGGGTCCAACAGCTCCGAGGCCGGTTGCGCGGGGTCAATCGCCGCGCTCAGCTGCGGCGGGCTCACCGCAATCACCGCGAGCGCGGCCAGCACAACATGCAACGCGCCAAAACGGCCGCGATTGGAGCACAGGGAAATGTCGGTAGGGGCGCGTTCAGCCAAGAATGTCATGATCCAGTCCTCAAGTCAGAGTTTCAAGTTGAGAACCGGGATAAAGGGGCGCCGGGTTGGCTCTGCGGTGGGCTTGTGGCCAAAATGCGGAGCTTCCCTCCAGTTTGGGTAGAATTGTACTGGATCCTGCGTCCACAGACTGCGCTCCGGGACGGTCAGGCCAGCGAAATCAACAGCTCACAGATGCTGTTTGGGTCATAGCGGGTTGGCTGGTCGGGACGGGCAAGTGCCATCCGGTGACAGCTGACCCCATGCTCCTGCTCCGCCGCGATGATCTCCCGCTCAGGCACCTGGTCATCGCAAATCACATGGGTCAAAAAGGCAGAGGTCGCCAGCCCCTCGCCCTTTGCGTCCCGCCGCAGCGGCGCCAAAATGGCGGCGATCTGATCGGACAGGCCCATGTCCTGGCATTCGGGATCAACGCCCAGACTGGGAATATAGACCTTGGGCACGTTGCGCGCCGCCACCGCGCGCCCGACCCCCGCCGGCAGAAGGTTCGAGATCACGCTGGAATAGAGACTCCCGGGCGGGTAGCAGATCAGGTCACTGGCGGCGATCAGCTTTTGATTGCGCTTGGGAAGCCGCACGGCTTCCCTGGGCAATTCCTCGACCCCATCCGACAGAAACAACCGGGTGATCCGGGCGCCGAGCGGCGCGCACTCCTTGCCTGTCATCTGGCGCTGTCCGATGACGCGCCGCCCCCCTTCCAGCTCCACCCCGATCTGAAGATCCACATCGGCAATCGGGCGCACGGTGCCACGCACATCGACCATCTTCGACATCAGAAAGAGCACCGGCTCCAGCGCCCGGTCATTGTCCAGATAGCCGCCCGCCAGGATCAGATTGCCGATACTGGCATTGCGATAGTCCAGCCCCTTCGGCGCGGCGGTCCGGAAGTGGCGCAGATAGCCGACGATCAGCTGCCGCATCGGTTTTGACAGCGCCTTCAGCAGCGGGTGCGAGCCATCAAACAGGCTGGCAACCTCGCGGGCCAGATCGGCCGCGCTGGCGGTTTTGGGCAGGCGATGCGAAAACAGCCGGTAGATATCCGGCTGGCCCAGCTCGGTTTCATCCGCCAGCGCCATCAGCCGGCTGCGCAAATCCCCGACCGCAGGCATGGAAAAGGCCTCGCGCAGCACCTGAGACGAGCCGCCGCTGTCAAACGGGGTGATGAGATGCGCCGAATTATGCGTATAGAGCTTGAGCTTGCGGGACATCTCGTTGAGCGCGCTGCCGCCGGAAAAGAACAAAAAACGTGGCCCAAGATGCGGCACCGCCCGCGCCCGTGCGAGGCGCAGGTTGTCGGGAACCGTGGCGTGGCGTAGGATCGCGATATCGGACATGGTCACCTGATGGGGCTGCTCGCGCCGACCATGCCACTCCTTTTAGCGAAATACCACCGCACTTGCCATGACCGCGCGCCACTCAGAGTTCCTTGATATCATCCGCGTCACCGCACGCGCCGTGATCTGGCGCGAGGGCCGTGTCCTGGTGCAGGTGAAACAGGCCGAGGACGGGCGGATCTATCTGGGCCTGCCGGGTGGGCGGCTGGAGCCGGGCGAAACCCTGGCCGATGCGGCACGGCGCGAAGCCTGGGAAGAGGTCGCCGCCCGGGTTGAGGTCAAGAGCTTGCTGCGGGTCGCCGAGATTTACAAACGCCGCCCCGAGGGGCTGCGCCACCAGCTGGAGCATCTCTTCCTTTGTCATGTGGATGACACATATCTCCCGCAGATGGGGGCGGAGCCGGATTCCAAGCAGATCGCAGTACGTTGGGCGGATCCGATGGCCGAAGCCGCCCTGTTCGACCCGCCCTATGCGATGCTGCTGACCGACGAGACCGCAGAAACCTACCAAGGGGTCGTTCACGATGAAACTGCCTGAGGCAGCGCGCGAGAACCTCGCGTTTCTGCTTGCTGAACTGGACGGCCAGATGGCTCATCTGCTGGCGTATTTTCAGGCGCCCTCCACCGCCGCCGCGCAGAAGGTGATCCTGCGCGCAGGCTATACCCATAACCTGTGGTCCCGGGTGCAATCGGCCTGTCGCAGCGCGCACTCCCGGGGCAAGCCGTCGCAATCCCGGCGGCTGGTGTTGCAGAATGTGGATACGATCGCGCGCAACCTTGACCAGATGTCGCGGCTGTCCCGACTTGCGCTTGTGCATGCCGAGGACGTCGGGCGGGTCAAGCTCTTGCGGCCCGACGCCTATCGCAAGGTGCTGAAACAGGTGCGCGACACCCTGCATGAGGTACTGCCCGCGCTGGACGCCACTGACGGCAAAAGCGCCATCGCCATCGGCCAGAACACCTCTGACATCAATGATTTTTACGACCGCATGTTTCGCACCTATACCCGCGACATGCGCGACAGCCGCCACACCGAGGACCTGGCCAATGCGCTGCTGGTGCTGAACGAGCTGCGCCGCATGGGCGAGAGCCTGCAAGGCATCAGCGAGGCGCTCCTGTCGATCTCGATCGGCCAGAATGTGCAGTTCGAGCGCTATTTCACCCTGCGCAGCGTCTTGTCGGGCAGCAAGGTCGCGGATGACGATATCGTGCTGAAACCCCTGGCCGAGACCCGCTCCGGCAGCGCTATTTCCTCGGTCAGCACCCGCGGCAAGGACGGCGATCTGATCGACGCGGTGTTCAAGGACGGTGAAAAAAGCAAGGTGAAAGAAGAACGCGCCGGGGTCAAAAGCTGGCATGCGATCTATCCCGGCCTCGCCCCCCGTATCCTCTCCTACGAGAAACGGGGCCAGTCGGCGGCGCTGTTGATCGAGCATTTGCAGGGCCATACCTTTGAACATGTGCTCCTGAACGAGGACAATGCCGCGCTGGCCGCCGCGCAAAAAGCGCTGCACAAGACGCTGACCGATATCTGGACGCGCACCCGCACCGAGACCCCGGCGCAGATGCAGGCAATGACGCAGCTCTATGCGCGCATGAAGGACGTCTATCGGGTGCATCCCGAATTCGACGTCGGCACCATCCGCATTCAGGACCAGAAACAACCCGCCTTTGCCGATCTGCTGAAGGCCGCAAAGCTGCGCGAGGACGATCTCTGCGCGCCGTTTTCGGTCTATATCCACGGGGATTTCAACCTGGACAATGTGATCTACGACCCCGGCGAGGCGAAGATCCGCTTTATCGACCTGCATCGCTCGCGCTACATGGATTATGTGCAGGATGCCTCGGTCTTCATGGTCTCGGCCTATCGGCTACAGGTGCAGGATGGCCCGCTGCGCGCGCGGATTGCTGAAACCGCCGTGGCGCTGCACAAGATGGCCGCGAAATTCGCCCGTGCACAAAACGATCCGACATTCGAATTCCGGCTGGCGCTGGGACTGGCGCGCAGCTTTGCCACGTCAACGCGGTTCGTCTTCGACGAGGAGCACGCCCGACGCATGTTCCTGCGCGCCAGATACCTGCTGGACGTCGCACTGGCGGTGCCGGAGGGGTGCGAGGCGCGACTGAAATTGCCGATCAAGGAGCTATTTGGTGACTGAACAGAAGATCGGGGTGGTGGGCATCCCGGGGAAATGGTCCACCGAGGCCATCGCCGACGCGCTGGAGGCGCGCACCGGCTTTCGCCTGGTGATCGACATGGCGGAGGTCTCGCTGGATCTTGGCAGCGGCGCGCTGCTCTATCGCGGGCAGGATCTGTGCCAGCTTGATGGTCTGGTGATCAAGAAGATCTCCGAGGTCTACAGCACCCATGCGCTGGATCGGCTGGAAATGCTGCGGGTGGCCGAGGCGCGCGGCGTCAGGATCTACAGCCGACCAGAGGCGATCCTGCGGCTGATGGACCGGCTGGCCTGCACCGTGACGCTGGCCAATGCGGGCCTTCCGATGCCGCCCACAACCATCACCGAGGACGAGGCCACCGCATGGCAGGCGGTGCAATCCTATGGCAGCGCCGTGTTCAAGCCCCTGTTTTCCACCAAGGCGCGCGGCATGTGCGTGATCTCTGCCGATGACAATGATGCGAAGGCGCAGATTGCGGCCTTTAAGGCGGACAACCCGGTGATGTATGTGCAGGCCAAGCGCGAGCTCTCCGGTCAGGATCTCGGCATGGTGTTTTTGGGCGGCGCCTACCTCTGTACCTATGCAAGGGTGAAACAGGACGAGAGCAGCTGGAACACCACCATTCTGGCCGGCGGCACCTATGCCGACTATGAACCGGATGCGGCATTGATCGACCTCGGACTGCGGGCGCAGGCGCCCTTTGACCTCAGCTTTACCACGGTGGATATCGCCCTGACCGAAACCGGGCCGATTGTGTTTGAGGTTTCCGCCTTTGGTGGCTATCGCGGGGTAAAAGAAGGCTGCGGGCTGGATGCCGCGGCGCTGGTGGCCGACCATGTCTTGGCCGGGGGAAATGCATGACACCACAAACGGTTGCCGATATTCGCGCGCGTCTTGATCTCAGCAAGGCGGAGGCCACCCCGCCGCTGGATCTGATCGTGGGGCCCGTCGCCCTGCGCATCCATTGCGAGGCCCCCCTGCGCGCGGAGCTGGCGGAGTATTTCAAGGAGGCGCGCGGCGACGCCCCTGCCCCCGACATCACCCTCTATGCCATTGAAGGCCAGAGCCTTTCCCCGGCTCCTGACTGGCAGAACTGGGCGCGGGAACCGGGCAAAACCGGACGCAAGGACGCGATCCTGGACCTGCGCGACGGGCGACTGGTGCATAAGTTGCGCACGGGCGTGACATTTTTGCAGTCACCGGATCTGATGGTGGCCTTTGGCCCGGTTACACAACATGCCAACCAGGTGGTGAACTTCGTCAACACACAAGTGCTGAACCGGCAACAGCGCGTGGGCTGGCAGATCTGCCACGCCGCCGCCGCAACCCGGGGCAGCCGAACGCTGGCCATTGCAGGGCTTTCGGGCGGTGGCAAATCCACCTCGATCCTGCGGATGATGGACCTCCCGGAGGTGGCCTTCATGAGCAATGACCGGCTGCTGGTTCAGGCCACGGAGAGCGGCACAGGGGGCGGCGCCGAGGCGCTCGGTGTTCCCAAACACCCGCGCATCAACCCCGGCACCATCCTCGGCAATCCACGCCTGCACGGCATGCTCAGCGCCGAACGTCAGGCAGAGCTGCGCGCCATGCCGGTCGAGGATCTCTGGGAGCTGGAAGAAAAGCACGACCTCTTTATCTCTGATATCTATGGTCCCGGTCGCATCCGCTATGCCGCGCCGCTGACGGATTTCTGGGTCTTGAACTGGCAACGTGACGTGGAAAAGGTCACCATGGTCGAAGCGGTCGATCTGGCCAAACGCCCCGATCTGCTGGGCGCCATCATGAAAAGCCCCGGGCCCTTCTATCAATCCGCCGATGGCATCTTCCTCAGTGACCGTGAGACCCCGGACCCGGAGGCCTATCTGGCCGCCCTGCGCCATGTGCGCGTGCAGGAGGTCACCGGCCGGGTGGATTTTGACGCCATCGCCTATCTGGGGCGCGAGCTGTTTGATGCCTGAGCCGGGGCGCTATATCGCGCTGATCCGTCACGGCGCCTACCATCAGAAGCCGGAGACCCCATCGGCGCTGCAACCCTTTCCGCTGACCAGTGAGGGACAGGCGCAGGCCGCAGCCTGCGGTGATGCCGTGCATCTGCTCCTGACACAGGCGCAATTGACCCTGGCGCCGGTGATCCATTGCTCGCATCAATTGCGCGCCTGGCAAACCGCCGAGGCGATCCGCGAGGGGTTGCATCGTGCCGGCCACCGGGTGGAGCGCATCACCGAAACCGCAAGCCTCGCCGAGCGCAGCGTCGGTGCGGTGGCCAATCTGACCACGACAGAAATAGAGGCGCTGCTGGAGGCAGACCCGCGCTATGATCCCGCGCCACGGGGTTGGAAATCCAACAGCCACTATCAGCTGCCGTTTCAGGGGGCGGAGTCGCTCTTGCAGGCGGGCGAACGGGTGGCGGGCCATCTGACAGCCGTGGCAAAGGCCGCCCTGCCCGGAACGCTGACGCTCTGCGTTGGGCATGGGGCGTCCTTTCGCCATGCGGCGCATCATCTCGGGGTGTTGCGTCTGGGCGAAATTGCGCGGCTCTCCATGTATCACGCCCGCCCGTTACTGCTCTGTTACATGGGGGGTGGTAGATGGTCCCACTTTGGCGGGGCCTGGAAGCATCGGCAAAGACAGGAGACCCCTCTGGACTAGGGACAAACGCCTTGCAGACCTGCCACACGGCCCGCTCACCGCTTCTTCCGCCCGTTCACGATCCGGTCGGGGAGCTGTCCGACCTGCCGCAAGAGCTGGAACGCTGGGCGGTTTTTGCCGACCACTCCGGCTGCCCCGAGCCCCAGAGCGCCGCACATCTGCGCGCCTGTCTGGCCCGTGCACGGGCGCATGGCGGCTGGCGCTGGCCCGGCAGACCGGTGGTCTTTCTCTCCGATACCCATGCCGATGCCGAAGGTTTCCTGCGCTCGCTGGTGGCGGCGGGGCTGATCCGGCGCGATCCGGGCACGGGTGGCGGCTTCGACCTGACCACCTTTGGCCGCGTCGCGACGATCCTGATCGGCGGCGATTGCCTCGATAAGGGGCCAAGCAACCTCGATATGCTGGATGCGCTGGGGGCCCTGATGGCCAAGGGGCCGGACGTGCACATCCTTGCGGGCAACCACGATCTGCGCCTGCGCCTCGCCGTGAGCGCCCTGCACGCCAGGCCCAGCGCCCTGACCGAGCATCTGCTGGTGCGCATGGGGCGCAAGATCATCCCCTTGCTGCGCGAAGTGCATGATCGCTACGTCACTGCTGCGGATCTCGCCGCCCTGCCCGAGGAGGCCACCTGCCGCGCCCGGCTGCATCCCCGTGCCGGATGGGCGGATCGCTTCTCCGCCGCGGCGGTTCAGCACCTCACACCCGCCGCCGTGACGCAAGAGATCGCCAAGCTGCATCAAAAAGCCACCCAGTTTGACCGCGAGCTTGCCAAAGCGGGCCTCAGTGCCCGCGAGACCCTGGCGGCGGCGCTGAAATGCCAGGATGTGTTCTTTGCGCCGGGTGGCGACTACGCCTGGTTTTATGACGCGATGGATGTGGTCTGCCGGTTGGGCTCGCTGTTGTTCGTGCACGCGGGCGTGGACGACAGCATGTGTGATGTGCTGGCCGACGGCGGGCCGCAGGCGGTGAATGCCCGCTACCGCGCCGAACAGGGCGCGCACCCCTTTGCGTTTTACTTCGGCCCGCTGGCCAATCTGGTGCGCACCAAATACCGCAGATCCGACGCCGCGCTGACGGATCGGGGCGTTGCAACCCTGCATCGCCTCGGCATCCATATGGTGGTGCAAGGGCATGTGAACAATCATGCCGGCCAGCGGTTGCTGGCCAAGAACGGGCTGCTGCATCTGGAAGGCGACGTGACGCTGGATCGGGTGTCGCGCCGCTCCGAGGGGCTCTCTGGCATCGGCGCCGGGGCGACCTTGATCTTTCCCAGTGGGGATGTCATCGGTTTGAGCAGGGATTACCCAAGGGCCAAACATTTCGCGCCCGAGCGGCATTATTCTCTGGCATGACGTCACGCGCAGGCGGGCAACGGGACAGGCAACATGGCCAAGGACGACAATTCGCGGGACAACGCACGGTTTCGCCACGACTCTCTGCAGGATCGCAAGACGGTCAAGACGCTGATTGATGCGATATCCAAGGGGCTCGCAAAGGGCGAGCTAACCCTCAGCGACGAGGATGGCGATATCGTCCTCAACCCCGAAGGGCTGATGACCCTGCGCATCCGGGCCGAGCGCAACGATGGTCAATGCAAGGTCGATTTTCGTGTCAGCTGGACCGAGCGCGACGACGATCTGCGCGAAAAAGCCCCGCCAAAGATCAAGACCCGCTGATCGGGGGCCGGGTCATCCCCGCCCCCGAGTTCAACCGCTTATGAGGCCGGGCCAAGCGTCTCGCAGCTGACATTGCGCGAGGTCAGGCGGCGGCAGGCCAGTTCGGCGCTCTCTTTGGTCATGCCGAGGAAGTTGGCATCAAAGCCACGTGGGCTTTGCACGACTTTGCGCAGCGATCCGTCCAGTGTCTCCATCTCGGCGAGTGCGGTGCGCAGCAGGACTTTTTCCGCCTGGAACCGGGTGGTGTAGCGCCCCACGTTGATGCCCCAGTAGCGCCCGCCAGAGGGCGAGAGCCGCGTGACCACCACCGGCTCTTCTTCTGCCGAGGCGAGCTTGGTGTTGAAAGACGCCGGGCGCATCTGCGGGCGCGGGCCGGTGTAATGGCGCTGTACCGGTGCCGATACCGCCTTGACGACGGCGGTCTGGATCTCTGCCTGGAGCGTTTCATTGCCAACGGAGGTGACCTCCGGCTCGTCGGGCCGCGCCACCGGGGTCAGGGCGGACACTTCGGTGACTTCCAGAATGGCGCTGTTGATCCCGGATTGCAGGGCGTCACTGTCAAGCGAAGCCACTTGAACCACTTCCTCCGCGTCCTCCTCCGGGGTTTCCACCTCGGCGACAAGCACCGTGGCGGTGACCGGTCGGGCCTTGGGTCGCGGCGTCTTCTCGACCACGCCGCTCAGTCGGATGGTTTTGCCAGCCACGCCCGGGCTGCCGCCTCCGGCCACCTGGATGCCACCATTGCCCAGATAGGGCGGCAGCGCCGGTTTTTGCAATTTCGCATAGGAGGGTGCCCTGCGGAAACCGAGGTCCAGAAGCTCGGCGACCTTGGCATTGCGGGCCGCGGTGGATTTGCCACCAAAGACGGTGGCAATGATGCGCTCGTCGCCGCGTTTGGCCGAGGACACCAAGTTGAACCCCGCCGCACGGGTATATCCGGTCTTGATCCCGTCCGCGCCCTTATAGGCGGCCAGAAAACGACGATTGGTATTATAGACCACCTTCATCCCCGCATCGGTCGAGCGCCGCGAGAAGAGGTTATAATACTCTGGATAATCATAAAGGATGTGGCGTCCGAGGATGGTCATGTCATGCGCGGTGGACAAATGCCCCTCGCGGGTCAGGCCATTGGCGTTCTTGAAGGTGGTGCGGGTCATGCCCAGCGCCTTGGCGGTGCGGTTCATCCGGCGCGCGAAGGCCTCTTCGGAGCCGGAGATTGCCTCGCCGATCGCCGTGGCCGCGTCATTCGCGGATTTCACCGCCGCCGCGCGGATCAGATAGCGCAGGGCGATCTTCTGGCCGTAGCGAAGCCCCAGTTCCGAGGGCGGTTCCGCTTCGGCGTTGCGCGACACGGTCACCATCGTGTCCAGCGTGATCTCGCCATTTCGGACCGCCTCAAAGGCGATGTAGAGCGTCATCATCTTGGTCAGGGAGGCCGGATGCAGCCGGGTGTCGGCGTTGCGCGCATGCAGAACCTCGCCGGTGCGCGCATCCATCACCATGGCCGCATAGGGCGCAGCACCAGCCGGTGCCGCCTGCATCGTGGCCAGAGCAACCACCAGCCCCGCAGCAAACATGCCCCATCGCATAGGACTGCACTGCACCCGAGTGATTTTGCGACGAATCATCTGCCCTGACGCGCGGACACACCTCTCCCATAGGGAAGAGGGACGACCGCCGTCGACCCAAGATATCACTGCCATATATGCCTCGCGCCGCCGGTTTTCCGGCTGACTGTTTGTTTGCCTATGGCTTGAAACCTACCACAGCCTTAACTCGGAATAAACCATGGAAACATAGGCGAATTCTCGCTCGCAGGCCCGAGATTCCGACATTTGGTGGCGGGTTTTTCCCCAGCTACCAGATGTCGAAATTGTTAAGGTTCTGTTAGTAAAAAACTTGCGCCGATTTCTTGGAAAATGTGGTGCCGCTTCAGGTCGTCACGCTCAGATACTGCGGCGAAAGGAAGCGCAATTCGATGCCCAAGCCGCAGGACTCCGGCAACTGCGGCGCGATCTGGCGGGCCAGTTCGTTCTGCAAAGCGGTCAGAAAGGCCGAATCTCGATGCGGTTTTTCAAGCAAGGCCACCTGCAACAGCACATGGCGATGATGGGTAACCTCCACCGCAAAGGCCCGTCCCTTGCAGGCGCCGGCAGAGGAGTCAGAGGTCTGGATCACGGTTTCGACCGTGGCCAGCAGGCGCGCACCGTCGAGTGCAAGGTCAGCGGAATAGTAGAGATCAGCTTGGGGCATGGGATACCTGTCAATCAGTGTCAGCCGAGCTGCGCGATCAGATCAGGCAGCGCGCTCAGGTCTTCTATCTCGTGATAGCGCGGACTGTCCACGGGCGGCTCGGCATGTTCGACCTCCCAGACCAGCCCATGCGGCACATAGACCCCATGCCCTCCGGCCTCGACCACCGGCACCACGTCGGATCGCATCGAATTGCCCGCCATCACGGCCCGCGCAACGCCATCACCGTGGCGCGCGAAAATCTCGGTGTAGACCTCTGGGGTCTTCTCTGACACCACCTCGACCGCGTCAAACAGCTCCCCCAGCCCCGATTGCGCCAGCTTGCGTTCCTGATCCAGCAAATCGCCCTTGGTGATGAGTACCACGCGATAGTCCTGTGCCGCGGCCTCCACCGCCGTGCGCGCATGGGGCAACAGCTCGATCGGGAAGGACAGCATCATCTGCCCCGCTTCCAGCAGTTCCTTGATCACAGAGGCCGGCACCCGCCCCTCGGTCAGGTCAATGGCGGTCTCGATCATCGACAGGGTGAAGCCCTTCACCCCATAGCCATAGGTGCCGAGGTTGCGTTTTTCCGCGTCCAGAAGCTTGCGGTCCAGTTCTTCGGGGCCCATATCATCGGGGGTGTGGTCCATCAGCAGTTCGGCAAACCGATCCTGCGTCACGCGGAAGAACCGCTCGTTGTGCCACAAGGTATCGTCGGCATCAAAACCGATAGTGGTAATCCTGCGTGCCATTATCCTGCTCTCAATCCCTTTTCCTTACGGGCTCTTCCCCTATATAAGCCGGTGACGAATGCAGATGCACGACTGGAAACCTTGGATCTTATGCTAAAGCACCCCGTGATGATGTCGGACAATTCAGAGGACGACAGCGACCTTGGCCTGCTGACCAAGACCCGTCCGCGCACCCAACGACCACCGCGCTACAAGGTGCTGCTGCTCAATGACGACTACACCCCGATGGAGTTCGTGGTCATTGTGCTGGAGCGTTTCTTTGGCATGAATCATGCGCAAGCCTTTGAAATCATGCTGACAGTTCACAAGAAAGGCCTGGCGGTCGTAGGTGTGTTCAGCCATGAAATCGCCGAGACCAAAGTGGCGCAGGTAATGGATTACGCCCGCCGCCACCAGCACCCGTTGCAGTGCACTATGGAAAAGGAAGAGTGACCGCGCGCGTCGCTGGTCCGTCCCGGAAAGGTTTCACATTATGTCTCAACGCCTGAGCCTCGCGGTTCAATCGGGCGATTTCGCTGTTCCCGAAGAGGGGCGAATCGCCGTGTTCCATCCGCGCGAGGGGCACGATCTCTCGGCCCTGCCCGCGTCCCGGGTGCAGCTGATCCAGCCTTTGAAACCCGACAACGCCTATTGGGCGGCGCAGGGCTTCGACTGCGCCGCGACAATCGCCGACACGGCAGAGTTTGCAGCCGCCGTGGTGTTTATCCCCCGCGCCAAACCACTGGCCCGTCAACTGGTGGCGCAGGCATCTGCGGCAACGTCAGGTCCGGTGCTGATTGATGGTGCCAAGACCGACGGCATTGATTCCCTGCTGAAAGAGCTGAAAAAGCGCAGCACCCCTTCGGCGGCGATTTCCAAGGCACATGGCAAGGCCTTCTGGATTCCCGGCGGGCTGGATCTGTCCGACTGGATCCTTGCCCCGCAGCAGATCGAGGGCGGCTTTGTCACGCTGCCCGGCGTGTTTTCCGCCGATGGCATCGACACTGCCTCGCGCCTGCTGGCCGAGGCCCTGCCCGCCAAGCTCGGTCGCGTGGTGGCGGATCTCGGGGCCGGTTGGGGCTATCTCGCGGCGCAGGCCCTGAGCCGCGACAATGTAGAGACGCTGCATCTGGTTGAAGCGGATCAATCCGCCCTCACCTGCGCCCAGCGCAATGTTTCGGATGCGCGGGCGCAGTTTCACTGGGCCGATGCCCGCGACTGGGGCACGGCCCAGAGCGTGGATACCGTGGTGATGAACCCGCCGTTTCATACGGGACGCGCGGCAGAGCCCTCGCTGGGGCAGGCCTTTATCACCAATGCGGCGCGGCTGCTGAAACCGGCAGGGCAGCTCTGGCTGGTGGCCAATCGCCACCTGCCCTACGAGACCGCGCTGACCGAGCTTTTTGCGGCGGTGGATGAGGTTGCGGGCGACAATCGCTTCAAGATCCTACATGCCAGCCGTCCACGCCGGAGGCGCTGAGGCAAGCGTCGCAAATCACGGTTCATTTCCACCGGGCTTGCGGCTATCGTCAGCGGGACTCGCGGCGCGATCCCGGCCCGGTCCGGCCCCAGATCAGGGGCAACGCCCCGACGCAGGCATGACGCCGCCCCTGACGCAGACAAGGATCTTCTCATGAGCTTTTCCCTCTCCGGCAAAACCGCCATTGTGACCGGTGCCGCCAATGGCATTGGCCTCGCCATCGGGCGCCAGTTCGCCAAGGAAGGCGCCAACGTCATGTTTGTGGATCAGGACGAGGCCGCGCTGTTGCAGGAACTCGGCGATGACATGGAGGACAGCAACATCCGCCATTTCGCCGGTGATCTGCGCGAACGGCTGACCATCGCCAATCTGCTGTCGGCCACCATCGACGCCTTTGATCAGGTCGATATCCTTGTGAACGGGGCCCGCAAAGTGGTGGCCAGCGAGCCGCTGAACCCGGATGACGAAAGCGTCGAATTCCTGCTCAAACACAATCTGATGTCCACCCTGAGGCTGTCGCAGCTGGTCGCCAAACGGATGATCCGTCAGGGCGAGGAGCGCGAGGGCGAGGGCGTCAATGGCGCCATCATCAACCTCTCCTCGATTGCCGCCCGGCGCACCCACCCCGATTTGATGGGATACTCCGTGGCCTCGGCGGCGCTGGATCAGATGACGCGGTCGCTGGCGGTGTCGCTGGCGCCGCATAGGATCCGGGTGAATTCCATCGCCTTTGGCTCGGTGATGAGCGCCTCGATGCAGGCCACGCTCAAGGACAACCGCGCGATGCGCCAGGACATCGAGAAGCACACCCCCCTCAATCGCATCGCCGCCCCTGCCGAGCTGACCGAAACGGCGCAGTTCCTGGCCTCTGATGCTTCTGCCTTTATGACCGGGCAGGTGCTGACGCTGGATGGCGGGCGGACCCTGCTTGATCCCGTCACCGCGCCGGTGCATTGACGCCCTGACGACAACACCCCGAGGAGGAGCCGGCATGGCGGAGAACACCGGAGAAATGCGGCAGGAAAAGGCACGCGCGGCGGCCTGGTTCCGCGAGCTGCGCGATCAGATCGTTGCGAGCTTTGAAGCGCTGGAAGACAGCCATGCCGAGGGGCCCTTTGCCGATATGGCTGCCGGGCGGTTTGAGGTCTCCACCACCACACGCAGCGCTGACGACGGCTCTGACGCCGGGGGCGGCTTGATGAGCGTGATGCGCGGGGGCCGGGTCTTTGAAAAGGTCGGCGTCAATATCTCCGAGGTTTACGGCATCCTGGGCGAGCGCGCGCAAAACGCGATGGCGGCGCGCAAGGGGCTGCCCGGCATGAAGGACGACCCGCGCTTCTGGGCCTCGGGCATCTCATTGGTTGCCCATATGCGCAACCCGCATGTCCCGGCGGTGCATATGAACACGCGGATGTTCTGGACCCCGCATGGCTGGTGGTTTGGCGGCGGTTCCGACCTCAACCCCTGTATCGAGTATGCCGAGGACACGGCACATTTCCACGGCGTGCAGCAGGCGCATCTGGATCCGCACGGGGCTGATCTCTATCCGCGGCTGAAAGCCTGGGCGGATGAATATTTCTACATTCCCCACCGGGGGCGGGCGCGTGGCGTTGGCGGGATTTTTCTGGATGACCACAACAGCGGCGATTGGGACGCGGATTTTGCGCTGATACAGGACATCGGCCGGGCCTTCCTGCCCGCCTTTGTGCCGCTGGTGGAAAAACGCCGCCCGCTGTCCTGCAATGAGGCCGACAAGGATGCGCAGCTCATCCATCGCGGGCTCTATGCGGAATATAACCTGGTCTATGACCGGGGCACCAAATTCGGGCTTGAAACCGGGCATGATGCCAATGCGGTGCTGATGAGCCTGCCGCCGCTGGCCAAATGGGTTTGACGCCCGGCCTGCGATAGGCTTAGAAGCCACCGCATCGGTGTGTTCCCGCCCATGATCACGGCTTTGGCACCAAAACGTGGCATTGCCTGTTGATGCTTGCTTCTGTCTCCGGCTCTATGGGGGCGGCAGGTTTTTGACAGGTGTATAGTGATGTTTCGATTTGGTCTTGGGATTGGTATTTTGGCGGTGCTGGCGGGCTGTGGCAGCACAATGCGCGAACCGGTGGCGCCGCCGCCGCTGGTGGCGGAACAGGCCGAACGGGTGGTGGACCCGGATTTTGCCCGCGCCTATGCCACGCTGGCGACCTTTCCGCGCTATGGGGACAGCGATCCGCACGACTGGGAAAGCCGCGAGCCCTGGGCCTATCCGATCCATGGCATCGACGTGGCGCGCTATCAGGGGGATATCGACTGGCAGGAGGTACGCAAATCCGGTGTCTCCTTTGCCTGGATCAAGGCCACCGAGGGCGGCGATCATCTGGACGAGACATTCAAATCCAACTGGCGCGGCGCCAAGCGCGCGGGGCTGCGGCGCGGCGCCTATCATTTCTATTACTTCTGCCGCTCGCCCGAAGAGCAGGCGCGCTGGTACATCCGCAATGTGCCCAAGGATCCAAACGGCCTGCCGCCGGTGCTGGATATCGAATGGAACCATGCCTCCCCCAGCTGCAAACGCCGCCCCTCCGGCGTTGAGGCCCGCCATGAAGCAGAGCGCTTCCTGAAGAAGATCGAGGCGCATTACGGCCGCCGCCCCGTGATTTATACCACGGTGGATTTTTACCGCGACACCGGCATCGGGCGCCTGAACGGGGTGGATTTCTGGCTGCGCTCGGTGGCGGGACATCCGCAGGAGGTCTATCCGAGTGCCCATTGGGCCTTCTGGCAATATACCGGAACCGGCACGGTGCCGGGGATCGACGGGGATGTGGATCTCAATGTCTTTGCCGGCAGCGCCGAGAGCTGGTTGAGCTGGCTTGGGTATCGCAAATACCTGCCTGTCGCGGAGCCAGCACAACAAACGATCACGGCATCGAATTAGCGCCCGCCCCACCGTCGTGAGGGCGGACGCGGAAGCGCAGGCGCGGGCCCCCTCTGTCAGATGGTAAAGAACCCGTCGCCCGCCCGCGCACGCAGATCTTGCGCCAGGCGGCGCCCGAGGTCGGCACCCTCCGCAATGGGAGCGCTGCCCTGGGCGCTCAGCACTTCACTGCCATCGGGGCGCAGGATCTCTCCGCGCAGATGCAGCGTATCGCCGTCCAGCTCCGCAAGCGCGGCAATTGGTGTCTCGCAGGAGCCATCCAGCGCCGCGAGGAACGCGCGCTCCGCACTCAGGCGCTGGCCGGTTTCTGCGTCATGGATCGCGGCGAGCATCTCGGCGGTGCGGCTGTCCTGGCTGCGCCGCTCGATGCCGATCGCGCCCTGCGCCACAGCGGGCAGCAGCTCGTCTTCGGGAATCGGCGTTGCGGGGATTGCGGCGTGCAGACCAAGCCGGCGCAGACCCGCCATGGCGAGGAAGGTCGCTTCGGCCACCCCGTCATGCAGCTTTTGCAGCCGGGTCTGCACATTGCCGCGGAACTCCACCACCTGCAAATCGGGACGCCGCTGCAACAGCTGCGCCCGCCGCCGCAGCGACGAGGTGCCAACCACGGCGCCCTGCGGCAGGTCGCTGATCGCGCCATATCCAGGCGAGACAAAGGCGTCGCGCACGTCTTCGCGCGGCAGGTAACAATCCAGCATCAGCCCTTCGGGCTGTTCGGTGGGCATGTCCTTCATCGAATGCACGGCGATGTCGATGCGACCTGCGCTCAGCGCCTCTTCGATCTCCTTGGTGAACAGCCCCTTGTTGCCGATCTCCTTCAACGGGCGGTCCGCGTCGATCATGGCGCGGTTGTCGCCGGTGGTCTTGATCACCACGATCTCGAACGCCTCGGCCGCCAGATCAAAGGCGCGGGCCAGCCGGTCGCGGGTCTCATGGGCCTGGGCCAGCGCCAGCGGAGAGCCGCGGGTGCCGATCTTCAGGGGGGAGGCGGGAGTGGGCAGGGTCAAACTCATGGGGTCGAGGATTAATCGCGACATTATGCCATGGCAAGCGCAAGCATGCAGTCGGGGGCAAGGCTTGACAATTTGCCGCTGACACGTGACCTCAGGGAGACCTGAGCAAAGAGGGGCAAAGCATGGGCCAACAGAAGACGATCCTGCGCGCATTGGCGGGCGAAACACTGGATGTGCCGCCGATCTGGATGATGCGCCAGGCCGGTCGCTACCTGCCGGAATACCGCGCCACCCGCGCCGAGGCCGGTGATTTCCTGAGCCTGTGCTACAACCCGGAGCTGGCGACCGAGGTGACCTTGCAGCCAATCCGCCGCTACGGTTTTGATGCCGCGATCCTGTTTGCCGATATCCTGCTGGTGCCGCAGGCGCTGGGGGCGGATGTGTGGTTTGTCACCGGCGAGGGCCCGCGGCTGTCGACAATCACCAGCGCGGAGGATTTTGCCAAGCTTGCCCCCGCCAGCGACATCCACGAGACCCTGAACCCGATCTATCAGACCGTGCGCAACCTCGCCGGGGCGCTGCCGCGCGAGACCACGCTCATTGGCTTTGCCGGGGCGCCCTGGACCGTGGCGACCTATATGATTGCCGGGCGCGGCACCCCGGATCAGGGGCCCGCGCATGCGCTAAAGGCCGAGAACACCGCCCTGTTCGAGGCGCTTCTGGCCCGCATCACCGAGGCCACCATCGAATATCTCTCGGCGCAGATCGAAGCCGGCGCCGAGGTGGTCAAGATCTTTGACAGCTGGGCGGGATCGCTGAAAGGCGCGGATTTTGACAAATACGCGCTGGAGCCTGCGCGCCAGATCACCGCAGCGCTGAAGGCGCGGCACCCGGGCATTCCGGTAATCGGCTTCCCGCGCGAAGCGGGCGAGAAATACATCGGCTTTCATGCCGCAACCGGCGTGGATTGCGTGGCACTGGACAATTCCGTTGCCCCCGACTGGGCGGCGGAACATGTGCAATCCGCGGGCTGCGTTCAGGGCAACCTTGCCTCCTCGCATATGGTCACCGGCGGCGCCGATCTGGTAACAGAGACCCGCAAGATCGTGACCGCCTTTTCCAAGGGGCCGCATATCTTCAACCTGGGCCACGGCATCACCCCCGATGCAAACCCGGACAATGTCCAGTTGATGATCGACACCGTGCGCGAGGGCCGCATCGCCTGATTGTCCCCGCGCCGGATCGGCGCAGGCATTCATGGCTGTATTGCGTCCGCCTAAGCGTGGCCTGACGGAGCAGAGGCTGCGCGCTCTGCCAGCAGTGTCGTTGCGATCTCCATCGCCCCCTCCCGAGACGGGGCGAGCCGCAACGGGTAGCCCCAGAATTTGGAAAAGGCCACGCCGAAGGATTTGAACAGCAGCCGCGTTGCGGCGCTTGGTTCGATCACGATCATTGCCAGCACCCGCGACCGCAGCTCCGCTTTATGCGCCTTCATCCACAACACGGTGCGTTTCTTTTCGTCCTGGCTGTGCGCGTGGGGTTCGGTCGGCGCGTTGTCGGTCAGGATCACGAAAGGGGCGCCGCGCTTGAGGCATGTCTCCAGCGCGGCGAAGTCCTCGTCGTGGCTGTGATCCTGCCCTGTATCATAGCGCATCCAGACCAGCGGGAAATCGGTGATTTCCAAAGGCATATGGCGTCTCCTTGCCGACTCGGGGCGCAGCTCAAGGCGCATCACGACCAAGAGCGCCACCTGTCACGTCTCACCCGGAGCAATACCTGCCTCGGGGATTGGCGTCATTGCGCAATACTGACATTATCTATCGCAATCCGGCCAATCTGACAGAGCGAGGATTTTGATGTATCTCGACGCCCGTAGCGACTGGCTTGCCTATGTGGATGACATCCCTCGCGCGCTTGTCGCGGCCAATGTGACCGCCGATCTTGCAGCGCTGGAGCAATCCCAGCGCCATCACCATCGCAAGGCGCAGCTACTGTACACGCTGCGCGGCGTCATCAACTGCGAAGTCGACGAAGCGCTCTGGATCGTGCCACCGCAATGCGCTGTGTGGATCCCCGGCACCCTGCCCCACACGGTATTCGGCTCTGGCGAGGTAGAGTGCATTTCCCTCTTCATTGATCCGCCAGAGGCGGCGCAGCTACCCACCGATTGCTGTACGATCACGGTCTCGGATTTTTTTCGCCACCTCTTGGTTCGGGCCAATACACTGCCAGAACTCTATGAAGTGGACGGACCTGACGGTCGGATCGTGTCTGTCATCTTTGATGAACTGGCCGCGGCCCCGGTCGAGGATCTGCGTCTGCCGACCCCCGGTGATCCACGCCTGAAGAAGCTGACGGAGCTGTTGATCGCGGCCCCTGCGGACCATGCCAGCGTCGCGGAATGGGCCTCGCGCGTTGCACTCAGCGAACGCAGCCTGAGCCGCCTGTTGGTACAGGAGCTGGGGATGAGTTTCGGCCGCTGGCGCCGCCAGTTGCATATAGTCTTGGCCCTGCGACAGCTGAGCGCCGGCCAGACCGTCCAGGCCGTCGCGCTTGATCTCGGCTATGAGAGCGCCAGCAGTTTCGGAACCATGTTTCGCAAGATGGTCGGCCACCCCCCGAGCCGCTATCTGCAAGAACGGCGCAGGACGGCCCCCAAGGATCAGGGCACGCGATAAGCGCATCAGCTAGCCCCGTCAAAGGGTGTAGATGCGCCGACAAATCCGCCGTAAAAGCGGTGATCCGGCCCGCCAGCAGAACGGCGACGGGCCGGATCATTGTGGTCAACGGCGACGCCGCCCGTTAACGGAGGACTTCGGTCCAGACCCGGGTGTAGAGCTCATTCACCTCGGGCGAGCAGACTTCCTGCCAGCCGCCGGCGGCCTTCAGATCGTCGGGAATGTTGAGCTCGGGCGCGTTTGCCAGTTCCGGGCGCATGAACTTCTCGGAGCCTTCAATGGCGTTCTGATAGGTCGCAAAGTTGGAAATCAGCGCGGCGTTTTCAGGATCCATGATGAAGTTCTGGAACAGCTTGGCATTTTCAGGATGCGGCGCATCGGTGAGCACCATCATGCTCTCCATGAAGAAGCTATAGCCTTCTTTCGGAAAACCCCAGCGGATGTCATCATTGACTTCCCGCGCGCGGAAGGCGGCACCGTTCCAGTAGAAGGACGCGTACCAGTCGCGGGTGTCCATCTTCTCCAGACCGTATTCCATCGAAATCCAGTACTGCTTGGCATAGAGCATCTGGTCGAGCACAGATTTCAGCAGCTCGCGGTCGTCAGAACACCATTCGCCGCCCATGTAGCGGATCGCCGCATACATCACGTCGTTCATTTCCGGTGCGACGTTGATCTTGCCGCGCAGCTCCTCCGGCGGGTCCAGCCAGATGGCGCTGGTATCGACATCGCCATCGTAATATTTCGACGCGACCACCGGCCCGGCTGTGCCCCAGAGCCAGGGCGAGGAATATTTGCGGCCCGGATCCCAGGGCGGATCGCGCCACTCTTCCTTGACGTTCTTGAAGTTCTCCATCTCGAAAACATTGGTCTGCTGAACCAGGCCCTCCTTGATCCAGATCGGGATGAAGTTCGCGGAGGGGTTCACCAGGTCAAAGCCGGACCCGCCCGCGCGCACCTTGGACAGCGCGGTGTCGTTGCTGTCATATTCGGTCAGCGTGACCTTCACGTCATATTTTTCGGCAAACTTCTCAAGCAGTTCGGGGCTTGTGTAATCGCCCCAGTTAAAGATGTTCAGCTCCCCTTCAGCCTGGGCCGCGCCGGTAAGCGTGGCAAAGACCAAGGCGCTGGTCGTTGCGAGTGTCTTGAACATTTTCATGTCCTCCTTGTTGGTGGTTTTGTTGTTGGTTGTTTTTGTTTTGTTATGGGTCGTTAGTTTTTCTTGCGGTTGAAGATGAAGAACACCGAAACCGCCATGATGCTGATCACCAGAAGCACAGTCGCCGCCGCGTTGACCTCCGGGGTGATGTCGCGCCGGAGCTGGCCCAGCATGTAGGTGGGCAACGTGTCCTGACCGCCAGATTTGACGAATTCCGAGATCACCACGTTGTCGAGCGAGATCGCGAAGGCCAGCAGGAACCCCGCCAGCACCCCCGGCGCCATGAGCGGCAGCGTCACATAGCGAAAGCTTGCCCAGGGCGTCGCATAAAGATCGGCGGCGGCGCGTTCATAGGTCAGGTCCATGCCCTCCAGCCGCGCGCGGATCGGCAGATAGGCGAAGGGGATGCAGAAGGCGGCATGGGCCAGAAAGATGTAGGCAGGGCCGCTGTAGCCGGTCCAGACCTTGATCCGGGCAAATACGATGAGCAACGCCACGCCGGTCACGATCTCGGGCACGATCAGCGGTTGGTTCAGCAGGGCGTATTTGGTCGTCAGCCCGCGATAGG
>NZ_JAATOX010000043.1 GCF_011806385.1 Phaeobacter sp. HF9A
TATCGACCTGCCGGTGCGCGGCTATGTGTCCTGCGTCACCGATTGCCCCTTTGACGGGCCCACCGATCCGGCCAGGGTCGCCGAGGTCGCGGACCGGCTGTTTGCTATGGGCTGCTATGAGATCTCGCTGGGCGACACGCTGGGCAAGGCAACGCCGGACAGTATCGCGCGGATGCTGATCGCGGTCAAAGATGTGGTGCCGGTGACCCGTCTCGCGGGCCATTATCACGACACTGGCGGGCGGGCGCTCGACAATATCGACGCCTCGCTGGCGCTGGGCCTGCGGGTGTTTGACGCGGCGATCGGCGGCCTTGGCGGCTGTCCCTATGCGCCGGGTGCGGCTGGCAATGTGGCGACCGAGGCGGTGCATGCGCATCTGACGCGGCTGGGCTATCAGACCGGGCTGGACGCGGCGGTCCTGACCGAGGCTGCCGAGATGGCGCATCGCCTGCGGCCCGCCGTGGCCGAGGCCTGACGACAAGACCAACCAAGGAGACATCCATGTATGACACGCTGGAGCTGACCCGCGATGCGCGGGGGGTGGCGACGCTGACCCTGAACCGACCTGAAAAACACAACGCCATGTCCGGCCAGATGTTGCAGGAGCTTCAGGCCGCGGCGCGCGCGCTTGCGGCGGATCGTTCCGTGCGTGTTGTGGTGCTCACCGGCGCGGGCAAGAGCTTTTGCGCCGGGGGCGACCTTGGCTGGATGCAGGCCCAGATGCAGGCCGACAGCGACACCCGCGCCCGCGAGGCGCGGGTCCTGGCCGAGATGCTGAACCTTCTCAACACCCTGCCGCAGCCGCTGATCGGGCGCTTGCAGGGCAATGCCTTTGGGGGCGGCGTCGGCATGGCCTCGGTCTGCGATGTCGCCATCGGCGCGGATCATCTGAAAATGGCGCTGACGGAAACCCGACTGGGCCTGATCCCCGCCACCATCGGCCCCTATGTGATCGCCCGCATGGGCGAGGCGCGCGCGCGGCGGGTGTTCATGTCGGCGCGCGCCTTTGGGGCGTCGGAAGCGGTGGAGCTCGGCCTGCTGGCGCGCACGGTGCCTGCCGACTCACTTGATGCCGCGGTGGAGGCAGAGGTGGCGCCCTACCTGGATTGCGCCCCCGGTGCCGTGGCGGAAGCCAAGGCGCTGGCGCGCGCGCTTGGGCCCAGAATTGATAGTTCGGTCATAGATCTTACCATCGCCGCGCTGGTCGCGCGCTGGGAAAGCCCCGAAGCTCAGGACGGAATTGCCGCGTTTTTTGAAAAAAGACGCCCCGCGTGGCAAGAGAAATAAGGGGCTTTGCTGCCTTGCAGCGGCGCAGGGCCAGCCCCTGTGCGCTGCGACGCAAAAGTCGACAGAAACCATAGGTTTTTAAGCTGTTGTTGCGGAACTGCGAAATCCCTTCATAAAGCGTTTCACATTAACCCGGCCTTGGTTGACGGTGGTGGGGGACAGGGGTAGTAACGGCTCAAGTCAACACGCCAATTGACGGTGCGCGAGCCAGGAGTGCCGCGTGCGCGGAAAGGAGCCACTCGTGGAAGAGATGTTGCGGGAGTATCTCCCGATCCTGGTGTTTTTGGCCGTGGCTATCGGCCTTGGTCTTGTTCTTATTCTTGCTGCCGTGATTATCGCGGTGCGCAATCCAGATCCTGAAAAAGTCAGCGCTTATGAATGCGGCTTTAACGCCTTTGACGACGCGCGGATGAAGTTCGACGTGCGCTTTTATCTGGTGTCGATCCTCTTCATCATCTTTGATTTGGAAATCGCTTTCCTGTTCCCCTGGGCCGTCGGCTTTCGGGACCTTAGCGATCTTGGCTTCTGGTCAATGATGATTTTCCTCGGCGTGCTGACCATCGGCTTTGCCTATGAATGGAAGAAAGGGGCACTGGAATGGGAGTGATGACCGGAGCGAACACCGCTGGTGTCGACAAGGAAATGGTCACCCAGGCCCTGAACACCGAGTTGCAGGACAAGGGGTTTTTGCTGACCTCTGCCGAGGACATCATCAACTGGGCCCGCACCGGCTCGCTGCACTGGATGACCTTTGGTCTCGCCTGCTGCGCGGTTGAGATGATGCATACCTCTATGCCGCGTTACGACGCCGAGCGTTTTGGCATTGCGCCGCGTGCCTCCCCGCGTCAGTCCGACGTGATGATCGTCGCCGGCACGCTGACCAACAAGATGGCCCCGGCGCTGCGCAAGGTCTACGACCAGATGCCGGAGCCGCGCTATGTGATCTCCATGGGCTCCTGTGCCAATGGCGGTGGCTATTATCACTACAGCTATTCCGTCGTGCGCGGCTGCGACCGCATCGTGCCGGTTGACATCTATGTGCCCGGCTGCCCGCCGACCGCCGAGGCGCTGCTCTATGGTCTGATGCAGCTGCAACGCAAAATCCGCCGTACCGGCACGCTGGTGCGCTAAGGCGCGAGGAGAGACAGATGATCGAAGCACTGCAAGAGCTCGGCCACCAGATCGAAGCCAAACGCCCCGAATGCGTGCTGTCCTGGGATGTCTCCCATGACGAGCTGAACATCGACGTGAAGCCCAGCAATATCGCGGGTCTGGTCGAGTTCCTGCGCAGCGACAGCGCCTGCAAATTCTCGACGCTGGTGGATATCACCGCCGTGGACTACCCCGAGCGCCAAAAGCGCTTTGACGTGGTTTACCACCTGCTGTCGATGTATCAGAACCAGCGCATCCGCCTGCGGGTCGCGATCCGCGAAGAGGACATGGTGCCCTCCATCGTCGATGTGCACCCCTCCGCCAACTGGTTCGAGCGCGAAGTCTTTGACATGTTCGGCATCCTGTTCACCGGCCACCCGGACCTACGCCGCCTGCTGACGGACTATGGTTTCCGCGGTCACCCGCTGCGCAAGGATTTCCCGACCACCGGTTACACCGAGGTCCGCTATGACGAGACGCAAAAGCGCGTGGTCTATGAGCCGGTGAACCTGGTGCAGGAATACCGCCAGTTTGATTTTATGTCCCCGTGGGAGGGTGCCGAATACATCCTGCCCGGTGATGAGAAAGAGAGCGCGAAATGATGGACGGCTCCAAATTCGACGACGGCAGCACCGACGCCCTGAGCGGTGAGCAAAAAATCCGTAACTTCAACATCAACTTCGGCCCGCAGCACCCTGCGGCGCACGGGGTGCTGCGTCTGGTTCTGGAGCTGGACGGCGAGATCGTGGAACGCTGCGATCCGCATATCGGTCTGCTTCACCGCGGCACCGAAAAGCTGATGGAAAGCCGCACCTACTTGCAAAACCTGCCGTATTTCGACCGCCTCGACTATGTGGCGCCGATGAACCAGGAACATGCATGGTGTCTGGCGATCGAAAAGCTGACCGGCGTCGAGGTTCCCCGCCGCGCCTCGCTGATCCGGGTGCTTTATTCCGAGATCGGCCGTATCCTGAACCATTTGCTGAACGTGACCACCCAGGCCATGGACGTCGGCGCGCTGACGCCGCCGCTCTGGGGTTTTGAAGAGCGCGAAAAGCTGATGATCTTCTACGAGCGGGCCTGCGGCGCACGTCTGCACGCGGCTTATTTCCGCCCCGGTGGTGTGCATCAGGATCTGCCCGACGAGCTGCTCGATGATATCGAGGAATGGGCGATCGAATTCCCCAAGGTGCTGAGCGATATCGACGGGCTTCTGACCGAGAACCGCATCTTCAAACAGCGTAACGCCGATATCGGTGTCGTGACCGAGGATGACATCCAGAAATATGGCTTCTCCGGCGTGATGGTACGCGGCTCCGGCCTCGCTTGGGACCTGCGTCGCGCGCAGCCCTACGAGTGCTACGACGAGTTCGACTTCCAGATCCCCGTCGGCAAGAACGGCGATTGCTATGATCGCTATCTGGTGCGGATGGAAGAGATGCGCCAGTCGCTCTCGATCATCCGTCAGGCCATCCACAAGCTGCGCGAAGCCACCGGCGACGTGTTGGCGCGGGGCAAGCTGACACCGCCGAAACGCGGTGACATGAAACGCTCGATGGAAAGCCTGATCCACCACTTCAAGCTTTATACCGAAGGCTTCCACGTGCCCGAGGGCGAGGTGTACGCCGCGGTTGAGGCCCCCAAGGGCGAATTCGGCGTTTATCTTGTGGCCGATGGCACCAACAAACCCTACCGCGCCAAGCTGCGCGCGCCCGGTTTCCTACACCTGCAAGCCATGGATCACGTCGCCAAGGGCCACCAGCTCGCCGATGTTGCCGCCATTATCGGCACCATGGACGTCGTATTTGGAGAGATTGACCGATGATCATGCGTGCTCTGATCGCAGGGGCGGCCCTTTGCCTTGCCGGCCAAACCGCTGTGGCGGAAACCTCCTTTGCCGACCTCATCTCGGATTCGATCGGCTATGTGAACATCCGCGAGAACGTCATCCTGGTGGAAGACGACTTCAATCAGTTCCTGTGCCGGGTGGATATCAGCGATGCTGCGTTTGACGCCTACGCCGAGGGCAAAGGCGTGACAAAGTCGGATCTTGCCGCCACCTGCATTCCGTTTGAGGAGTTCAAAGACTAATGCTCCGCCGTCTGCATCCCGAACAACCCGACAGCTTTGCCTTCACCCCCGCCAACCAGGCCTGGGCCGAAGCGCAAATGACCAAATACCCCGAGGGCCGTCAGGCCTCGGCGGTGATCCCGATCCTGTGGCGTGCCCAGGAACAGGAAGGCTGGGTCACCAAACCGGCGCTGGAATATATCGCCGACATGCTCGGCATGGCCTATATCCGCGTGCTGGAAGTGGCATCTTTCTACTTCATGTTCCAGCTTCAGCCGACCGGCTCGGTTGCGCATATTCAGATCTGCGGCACCACCTCCTGCATGATCTGCGGCGCCGAGGATCTGATCGCGGTCTGCAAGGAAAAGATCTCGCCCAAGGCGCATACGCTGTCTGCGGATGGCAAGTTCTCCTGGGAAGAGGTCGAATGCCTTGGCTCCTGCACCAACGCGCCGATGGCGCAGATCGGCAAGGACTACTTTGAGGATCTGACCGCTGCGAGCTTTACCAAGCTGCTGGACGATCTGGCCGCTGGCAAAGCCGTTGTTCCCGGCCCGATGAACGGTCGCTACGCGGCAGAGCCGAAATCCGGCCTGACCTCGCTGACCGAATATGAAGCGGGCAAGCCGCAGTATAACGCCTCGGCGGAGCTGGCGACCACCATTGGGGACAGCGTCAAGCGTATTCAGGGCGACGAGGTGCCGCTGCTGACCCCCTGGATCGGCAAGGATGGCGTGGTCGCTGGCCGTGCCGCAGCCGCGCCGACGCCTGCCGCGCCGCCGCAGCCGAAACCGGCTGTGAAACAGGCCGCGGAGGCAAAGGCAAAGGCAGAGACCAAGCCAGCACCGGCGAAGAAATCCGCCGCCGCTGAGCCGGCCCAGCCCGAAGCCGCCGCCGCGGCGGTGACCGAAGAGCAGGAACCGGAGCTCCTGACCGCTGCGCGCGATGGCCAGCCCGATGATCTCAAGCTCTTGAAAGGCGTCGGTCCGAAACTCGAAGGCATGCTCAATGAGCTGGGCTTTTACCACTTCGACCAGATCGCCAAATGGACCGAGGCCGAGGTTGCCTGGGTCGACAACCGCCTGACCTTCAAGGGCCGGATCGAGCGTGACGGCTGGATCGAGCAGGCCAAGCAATTGGCGGCGGGCGAGGAAACCGAATTCGCAAAAACGGCCAAGAAAGACGGCCGTTACGACGACAAGTAATCACTGCCGCGCGCCCGGGGCCGGGCGTGAGGGCGAGACTGACAGGACCAGATGGACAGGGACGCACAGGAACGGGCCATAGCAGCCAAGGGACGGCACATCGCGCTGGTGATTGCCGGAACCATGGTGGTCTGGCTTGTCCTGTCGCTTTTCATCGGGCCCGCTCTGGGTCTGCCGGGCCGTTACGCGCTGCTGTTCGATTTTGCGGCGCTGGCTGGCATGATCTATGCGGTGGTCAATATTTTTCAACTCTGGCGCATGCGTCAGGATGCACAAAGGTAGGCAGACATGCTGAAAGACCAGGATCGGATCTTTACCAACCTTTACGGGATGCATGAGCGCACGCTGGCGGGCGCCAAGGCGCGAGGCCATTGGGATGGCACCGCCGGGATCATCGAAAAGGGCCGCGACTGGATCATCCAGACCATGAAGGATTCCGGTCTGCGTGGCCGGGGCGGGGCGGGCTTTCCGACCGGTCTCAAGTGGTCCTTCATGCCCAAGGAAAGCGACGGTCGCCCGTCCTATCTGGTGATCAACGCCGATGAATCCGAGCCCGGCACCTGCAAAGACCGCGAAATCATGCGCCACGATCCGCATACGCTGATCGAGGGTGCGCTGATCGCCAGCTTCGCGATGCAGGCGCATACCTGCTACATCTACCTGCGCGGCGAATATATCCGCGAGCGCGAGGCGCTTCAGGCGGCGATTGACGAGTGCTACGACAAGGGCTTGCTCGGCAAGAACGCGGCGGGCTCCGGTTGGGATTTCGATCTGTTCCTGCATCACGGGGCAGGGGCCTATATCTGCGGCGAGGAAACCGCCCTGCTGGAGAGCCTTGAAGGCAAGAAGGGCATGCCCCGGATGAAGCCGCCGTTCCCGGCGGGCGCGGGTCTTTATGGCTGCCCGACCACGGTGAACAACGTGGAATCCATCGCCGTTGTGCCGACCATCCTGCGCCGCGGTGCGGAATGGTTCGCTGGCTTTGGCCGTCCCAACAACGCCGGCACCAAGCTCTTTGCGATCTCCGGCCACGTCAACAACCCCTGTGTGGTGGAAGAGGCGATGTCGATCTCCTTTGAGGAGCTGATCGAGAAACATTGCGGCGGTATTCGCGGCGGCTGGGACAATCTGCTGGCGGTGATCCCCGGCGGGTCTTCGGTGCCCTGTGTGCGCGGCGAGAAGATGAAAGACGCCATCATGGACTTTGATTACCTGCGCGGCGAGCTGGGCTCCGGCCTTGGCACCGCGGCGGTGATCGTGATGGACAAGCAAACCGATATCATCAAGGCCATCTGGCGCCTGTCGAGTTTCTACAAACACGAAAGCTGCGGCCAGTGCACCCCCTGCCGCGAAGGCACCGGCTGGATGATGCGCGTCATGGATCGCCTGGTCAAAGGCGAGGCAGAGCTGGAAGAGATCGACATGCTGTGGGATGTGACCAAACAGGTCGAAGGCCACACCATCTGCGCCCTTGGCGACGCGGCGGCCTGGCCGATCCAGGGTCTCATCCGTAACTTCCGCGAGGAAATCGAAGACCGCATCAAAGCGCAGAAATCGGGCCGTATGGGCGCGATGGCAGCGGAATAATCCCAGAGATGAAGATGCAGCCCGCCCTCCCTCTTACCTTGATCGCAGCCCTGGGCCTGAGCCTTGCGGGCTGTGGCAAGCTTGGCGAAGACAAGCGCCCGAAATATGATGGCGTCGCGTTCCGTGTGAGCGTCAAGCCGATCAACAAGAAAGAGACGCTTGCCAACTTCCGGGTCGTCGTCAAGGACGCCACCCGCACGGCCAGCGGTGCGCTTCAGGCCGCGCAGCATGAGGCGACCCGCTACTGCATCGAAAAATACGGCACCTCCCGGTTTGACTGGAGCAATGTCACGATTGATGACGACGGCGTCTATCAGCTCAAGCAGGAAAAGGGTGACGGTATCTTTACGGGGACGTGCAAACCGTGACCTCTGCTGCGGCATATCATGGCCGGTCCGGCGCGGTGCTATTGCATAACAATGGTCGCTCCTCCTGTGGTTTCTCGAAACCCAGACAGGAGAGCTCTGCCATGATTGCTGCAATGCCCAACCGAACCGATGCCCTGATGACCGCGCTGTTTGCGCTGCTGGTTGCCTCTGTGCTGGCCGTCAGCGCCAGCGCGGGCGAGGCGCGCCCCTCCCTGCGTGATGTGCAGGAAATCGAGGATCCGCTCTTTGCCGTTGCGGTGGCCTCCGAGGTTGCCGACCGCTGCGACCGGATTGCGCCGCGCACCTTGAAGGGGCTCAATCAGCTTTACCAGATCCGTAGCCGGGCCAATGCGCTTGGCTATTCGGATGACGAGATCAAAGCCTACGTGAAATCGGATCAGGAAAAATCCCGTATGCGCGCCAAGGGCGAGCGCCTGCTGCGGCAGGAAGGGGTCAAACTGGACCAACCGGAAACATTCTGCACCTACGGGCTTGCGGAAATTGAGAAAAACAGCGCGATCGGCGTGTTACTGAGGGCGAAATAGACCATGTCTGACCTCCGCAAGATCAACATTGACGGAAAAGAGATCGAAGTGGATGGGGCGATGACCCTGATCCAGGCCTGTGAGCAGGCGGGGGTGGAAATCCCGCGCTTCTGTTATCACGAGCGTCTGTCGATTGCCGGCAACTGCCGGATGTGTCTGGTGGAGGTCGTCGGCGGCCCGCCAAAGCCCGCCGCCTCCTGCGCCATGCAGGTGCGCGATCTGCGCCCCGGACCGGAAGGTCAGGCGCCGCAGGTGAAGACCAATTCGCCGATGGTGAAAAAGGCGCGCGAAGGGGTGATGGAGTTCCTCCTGATCAACCACCCGCTGGATTGTCCGATCTGCGACCAGGGCGGCGAATGCGACCTGCAAGACCAGGCGATGGCTTACGGCGTTGATTTCTCTCGCTTCCGCGAGGGCAAACGGGCGGTGGACGATCTCAACCTCGGCCCGCTTGTCGGCACCGCAATGACCCGCTGCATCTCCTGCACCCGCTGCGTGCGCTTCACCACCGAGGTGGCCGGCATCACCCAGATGGGCCAGACCGGGCGCGGCGAGGATGCGGAGATCACCTCCTATCTGAACGAGACGCTGGATTCGAACCTGCAAGGCAATATCATCGACCTCTGCCCCGTGGGGGCGCTGACGTCGAAACCCTATGCCTTTACCGCCCGTCCGTGGGAGCTCAGCAAGACCGAAACCATCGACGTGATGGACGCGCTGGGATCGAACATCCGGGTCGATACCAAGGGCCGCGAAGTGATGCGCATCCTGCCGCGCAACCATGACGGCGTGAACGAGGAATGGATCTCCGACAAGACCCGTTTTGTCTGGGATGGCTTGCGTCGTCAGCGCCTGGATCGCCCCTATGTGCGCGTCGATGGCAAGCTCAAACCCGCCACCTGGCCCGAAGCGCTGGAGGCCGTGGCCTCTGCGATGAAGGGCAAGAAAGTCGCCGGTCTGATTGGCGATCTGGTGCCCGTCGAGGCCGCCTTTGCGCTGAAACAGCTGATCGAAGGTCTGGGCGGCAAGGTCGAGGCCCGCACCGACAACGCCCGCCTGCCGATCGGTAACCGCGCGGGTTACGTCGGCACCGCGTCGATCGAAGACATTGATAGCGCCAAGTTTATCCAGCTGATCGGCACCAACCCGCGCAATGAGGCGCCGGTGCTGAACGCGCGGATCCGCAAGGCCTGGATCAACGGCGCGCAGGTCGGGCTTGTTGGTCCGGCGGTGGATCTGACCTATGACTATGCCCATGTGGGCACCGACCGTGCCGCGCTGGAAAGCCTGCTGGACAAGGACTACGGCGACGTCAAGGATGCGCCCTCCGTGGTGATCGTGGGGCAGGGCGCCCTGCGCGAAGCCGACGGTCTGGCGGTTCTGGCGGCGGCACAGAAACTCGCCGCCAACACCAACAGCAAGATCTTGGTGCTGCACACTGCGGCGGGTCGTGTGGGCGCGATGGATATTGGCGCTGTCACCGAGGGCGGCATGGAAGCGGCCATCGACGGGGCAGAGGTGATCTATAACCTCGGCGCTGACGAGGTGGACATCGACGCAGGTGCCTTTGTGATCTATCAGGGCTCGCACGGGGATCGCGGCGCACACCGCGCCGATGTGATCCTGCCGGGCGCCGCCTATACCGAGGAAAACGGTCTCTTTGTGAACACCGAAGGCCGTCCGCAGCTTGCCATGCGCGCCGGGTTTGCGCCGGGGGAGGCCAAGGAAAACTGGGCCATCCTTCGCGCCCTCTCGGCGGAGCTGGACGCGAAACTGCCCTATGACAGCCTGGCGCAACTGCGCTCCGCGCTGATCAAAGCGGTGCCGCATCTGAAACAGATCGACGAGGTGATCGAGAACGAAGGCGAGGCGCTGCCGGTTGAAAAACTCGGCAAGGCGGACTTCATGCCGGCGGTTCAGGATTTCTACCTCACCAACCCGATCGCACGGGCGTCGCAGCTGATGGCGGAGCTTTCCGCCCAGGCCAAGGCGCGTCGCGACACCCAGATCGCGGCCGAGTGATCCGGGCCTGCGCCATATCGCTTTGCGGGCTTGGCCTCGCTGCCTGCGCGGATGCGTCGGGCAACGAGGTGAGCCGTGCCGCGCCGGAATATCTCGGCGTTGGCACCAGCCTGCTGGAAGGCGATCTGGTGCAGTTTCACCTGAGCATGGATCGGGTGCACACGGCTGAGGACTTGAACGACTACGCCGAATGCGCGGCGGCACAATATGCGTTGATCCGCGGTTACGGGTTTGCGCGTCACGTGCGCACAAAAATGAAACAAGAGGGTGGCATTTGGGAGGCAGATGCTGTCTACACCATCTCGCCAGCTCTCCCGCGCGGTTTGCGCACTATCGACGCCGAAGTCGTGGTGCAAAACTGCGAGGCAAACGGAATACCTACGGTGTGAGGACCTATGGCTGAATTCTTTAACACCCCAGGCGGCATCGCCCTACTGATACTGGCGCAAGTGCTTGCAGTTGTTGCCTTTGTCATGATTTCGCTTTTGTTCCTCGTCTATGGGGACCGGAAAATCTGGGCGGCGGTGCAGATGCGCCGGGGCCCCAACGTAGTTGGCGTCTTTGGCCTGCTGCAATCAGTGGCCGATGCGCTGAAATACGTGGTCAAAGAGGTTGTCATCCCCGCCGGGGCCGACCGCGCGGTGTTTATCCTCGCGCCGCTCACCTCCTTTGTGCTGGCGATGATCGCCTGGGCGGTGATCCCCTTCAACGACGGCTGGGTGCTGAGCGATATCAACGTTGCCATCCTCTACGTCTTCGCCGTCTCCTCGCTGGAGGTCTACGGCGTGATCATGGGCGGCTGGGCGTCGAACTCCAAATACCCCTTCCTTGGCTCGCTCCGCTCGGCGGCGCAGATGATCTCCTACGAGGTCTCGATCGGCCTCATCATCATCGGCGTGATCCTTTCCACCGGTTCGATGAACTTTGGCGATATCGTGCGGGCGCAAGACGGCAACCTGGGGCTCTTCAACTGGTACTGGCTGCCGCATTTCCCGATGGTCTTCCTGTTCTTCATCTCGGCCCTGGCGGAAACCAACCGCCCGCCGTTTGACCTGCCGGAAGCGGAATCGGAACTGGTGGCGGGCTATCAGGTCGAATATTCGGCAACGCCCTTCCTGTTGTTCATGGCCGGTGAATATATCGCCATCTTCCTGATGTGCGCGCTGACTTCACTGCTGTTCTTTGGCGGTTGGCTGTCGCCGATCCCGGGCCTGCCGGACGGTGTGCTGTGGATGGTCGCCAAGATGGCCTTCTTCTTCTTTCTCTTCGCAATGGTCAAAGCCATCACCCCGCGCTATCGCTACGATCAGCTGATGCGTCTGGGCTGGAAAGTCTTCCTGCCGTTCTCGCTGGTCTGGGTGGTCTTTGTCTCCTTTGCGGCACGTTTCGATTGGTTCTGGGGGGCATTCGCCCGCTGGACGACCGGAGGCTGATATGACTCAGATCGACTATACCCGCGCCGCCAAATACTTCCTGCTTCAGGATTTCTGGGTCGGTATGAAACTGGGGCTGAAGTATTTCTTCGCGCCCAAGGCCACCCTGAACTACCCGCATGAGAAAGGCCCGCTGAGCCCGCGTTTCCGCGGCGAGCATGCGCTGCGTCGCTATCCCAATGGCGAGGAACGCTGTATTGCCTGCAAACTCTGCGAGGCGATCTGCCCGGCGCAGGCCATCACCATCGACGCCGAACCGCGCGAGGACGGCAGCCGCCGCACCACGCGCTACGACATCGACATGACCAAATGCATCTACTGCGGTTTCTGTCAGGAAGCCTGCCCGGTGGACGCCATCGTCGAGGGGCCGAACTTCGAGTTCGCAACCGAGACCCGCGAGGAGCTGTTCTACGACAAGGACAAGCTGCTCTCGAATGGCGAGCGCTGGGAAGCAGAGATCGCCCGCAACCTCGAACTGGACGCGCCGTACCGATGAGTGACACGCCGAAGAACCCATTTGAAGCCATGATGGCCCAGGCGCAGGAGATGGCCAAGGCGCTCAATCCCGCGTTGGAGAGCTTCTCTCCCAAGGGGTTTGAGGCGCTCTGGCCGACCATGCCCAAAGAGGTCATGGAAATGATGTTTGGCAACGCCGTCAACAAGGACGGGCTGGATGCCAAGACCCGGCTGCTGCTGACGCTGGCCGGGTTGACTTGCCAAGGGGCACAGGCCGACAGCGCCCTGCGCCAGACCGTGCGCCATGCCCTGGAGGCGGGCGCGAAGAAACAAGAGATCGTTGAAACGATCGGACAGATGTCGGTCTTTGCCGGCATCCCGGCCATGACAAGGGCGCTGGAGCTGGCGCAGGACGTCATGGACGTCAAAGGGGACGATGAGACATGAGCGTTTTTGCCTTTTACCTCTTCGCCATCAGCGCCATCACCGGCGGGCTGTTCACTGTGATCAGCCGCCAGCCGGTGCATTCGGTGCTGTGGCTGATCCTGGCCTTCATTTCCTCGGCCGGGCTGTTTGTTTTGCTGGGGGCGGAATTCGTCGCCATGCTGCTGGTGATCGTTTACGTCGGCGCCGTTGCGGTGTTGTTCCTCTTCGTGGTGATGATGCTCGACGTCGATTTTGCCGAACTCAAGGCAGAGATGGCGCGCTACATGCCGCTGGCCCTGCTGATCGCGCTGGTGATCCTGATGCAATTCGTGATCGCTTATGGCTCCTGGGAGAGCGCCCATGACGTGGCCGCCAACCTCAGCCAGCCGATCCCCGCGGATCGCCACAACACCGAGGCGCTTGGCCTCATCATCTATGACCAATATTTCCTTCTGTTCCAGCTTGCGGGTCTCATTCTGCTGGTGGCCATGATCGGCGCCATCGTTCTGACCCTGCGCCATCGCAAGGACGTGAAGCGTCAGGACGTTCTCGCCCAGATGTACCGCGACCCGGCGACGGCTATGGAACTCAAGGACATCAAACCGGGGCAGGGGCTTTGATCAATGATCGGACTTGAACATTATCTGACCGTCGCGGCGACCTTGTTCGTCATCGGCATCTTTGGGCTCTTCCTGAACCGCAAGAACGTGATCATCCTGTTGATGAGCATCGAACTTATGCTTCTGGCAGTGAACATCAATCTGGTCGCCTTCTCCTCCTTCCTCGGGGATCTGGTGGGGCAGGTGTTCACGCTGTTCGTTCTGACCGTGGCCGCCGCCGAGGCAGCCATCGGTCTGGCGATCCTGGTGTGCTTCTTCCGTAACCGCGGCACCATTGCCGTCGAAGACATCAACGTGATGAAGGGCTAAAGAACCATGGAAACCACACTCCTCTTTGCCCCGCTTGTGGGGGCGGTGATCTGCGGCTTTGGCCATAAGATCATCGGCGAAAAAGCCGCCATGTGGACCGCCACGGGGCTTTTGTTCCTGACTGCGATCCTGTCCTGGATCACCTTCCTGTCCTTTGATGGTGAGACCCATATCATCGAGATCTTCCGCTGGATCGAAAGCGGATCGCTGGCGACCTCCTGGGAAATCCGGCTGGACCGGCTGACCGCGATCATGCTGATCGTGATCACCACCGTTTCGGCGCTGGTGCACCTCTATTCCTTTGGCTACATGGATCACGATCCGCAGTGGAAAGAGGGCGAAAGCTACAAGCCGCGCTTCTTTGCCTATCTGTCGTTCTTTACCTTCGCCATGCTGATGCTGGTGACCTCGAACAATCTGGTTCAGATGTTCTTTGGCTGGGAAGGCGTGGGCGTTGCCTCCTATCTGCTGATTGGCTTTTACTACCGCAAACCTTCGGCCGGCGCGGCGGCGATGAAGGCTTTCATCGTCAACCGGGTCGGGGATTTCGGCTTTGCCCTGGGGATCTTTGGTCTCTTCCTGATGACCGACAGCATCAACCTGCCGGATATCTTTGCCGCGACGCCGAAGCTGGCTGACTCCACGATCTCCTTCCTCTGGAGCGACTGGAACGCGGCGAACCTCCTGGCCTTCCTGCTGTTTGTGGGCGCCATGGGCAAATCGGCGCAGCTCTTCCTGCACACCTGGCTGCCGGACGCGATGGAAGGCCCGACCCCGGTGTCGGCGCTGATCCACGCCGCAACCATGGTGACCGCGGGCGTCTTTCTGGTCTGCCGCATGTCGCCGCTGATGGAAGTGGCGCCGGAGGCCACCGCCTTTATCACCTTTATCGGCGCAACCACCGCGTTCTTTGCTGCCACCATCGGCCTTGTGCAAACCGACATCAAACGGGTGATCGCCTATTCGACCTGTTCGCAGCTGGGCTATATGTTCGTGGCCGCAGGCGTGGGCATGTATTCGGCGGCGATGTTCCACCTGCTGACGCACGCCTTCTTCAAGGCGATGCTGTTCCTCGGCGCGGGCTCCGTGATCCACGCAATGCACCACGAGCAGGACATGACCAACTACGGTGGTCTGCGCAAAAAGATCCCCTATACCTTTGCGGCGATGATGATCGGCACGCTCGCCATCACCGGCGTTGGCATCCCGCTGACCCATATCGGTTTTGCTGGCTTCCTTTCCAAGGATGCGATCATCGAGAGCGCCTATGGCGGCGGGTCGATGTATGGCTTCTGGATGCTGGTGATCGCTGCGGCCTTTACCTCCTTCTATTCCTGGCGCCTGATCTTCCTGACCTTCTACGGCAAGCCGCGCGGCGACAAGCATACGCATGAGCATGCGCATGAAAGCCCGATGGTCATGCTGATCCCGCTGGGCGTGCTGGCTCTGGGTGCGGTGTTCTCCGGGATGCTCTGGTACAACAGCTTCTTTGGTCACGCTGACAAAGTGGGCGCCTTCTATGGTATCCCGGTGGCTGAGGCTGGCATGCACGGTGACGCGCATGGTGCCGAGGCTGGTCACGGCGAAGCCACCGACAGCCACGCGGCTGATGCGGGCCACGGCGAAGAGGCCGGTCACGGTGCCGCAGCCGAGGGCGAACATCACGTCGTATTTGCCGGACAGCCGGGCGAGGGTGCGCTCTACATGGCGCCGGACAATCATGTGCTGGAAAATGCCCATGCTTCGCCGACCTGGGTGAAGGTCTCTCCCTTCATTGCCATGCTCGGCGGCTTTATCCTGGCCTATATCTTCTACATCGCCAACCCGGCCCTGCCCAAGCGCCTCGCGCAGCAGCAGCGCCCGCTCTACCTGTTCCTCAAGAACAAATGGTACTTTGACGAGCTCTACAATGTGGTCTTTGTCAAACCGGCGCTGGCCATCGGCAAGTTCCTGTGGAAGAAGGGCGACGGCAAGACCATTGACGGCTTCCTGAACGGCATTGCGCTTGGCATCGTGCCCTTCTTCACCCGTCTCGCTGGCCGGGCGCAGTCCGGTTACATCTTTACTTATGCCTTCTGGATGGTGCTGGGCATCGCAGCCCTTGTCACCTGGATGTCGATCGGCGGAGGATCGCACTGATGGATAATATTCTCTCCATCGTAACCTTCATTCCCGCAATCGCGGCCGCCGTGATGGCGCTGCTGATGCGCGGCGAGGATGAGGCGGCGCAACGGAACGCCAAATTTGTCGCTCTGATCGCCACCTCGATCACCTTCTTTGTCAGCCTGTTCATCTACTTTGGCTTTGATCCCTCCAACACCGGCTTTCAGTTCGTGGAAGAGCGGGCCTGGATCTTTGGCCTGCAATACAAGATGGGCGTCGATGGGATCTCGGTGCTGTTTGTGCTGCTGACCACCTTCGTGATGCCGCTGACCATCCTAGCGAGCTGGAACGTCTCGACACGGGTCAAGGAATACATGATCGCCTTCCTGCTCCTGGAGACGCTGATGCTCGGCGTGTTCATGGCGCTGGATCTGGTGCTCTTCTACCTGTTCTTTGAGGCGGGCCTTATTCCGATGTTCCTGATCATCGGCATCTGGGGCGGCAAGGAGCGGATCTACGCTTCCTTCAAGTTCTTCCTCTACACGCTGTTTGGCTCGGTGCTGATGCTGGTGGCGATGATCGCCATGTATATGGATGCGGGCACCACCGATATCGTTGCCCTGCTGGGCCACGAGTTCTCCTATGCGAGCTTTGATCTGATGGGCGTGCATGTGGTCGGCGGGATGCAGACGCTTCTGTTCCTGGCCTTCTTCGCCTCCTTTGCGGTGAAAATGCCGATGTGGCCGGTGCACACCTGGTTGCCCGATGCCCACGTGCAGGCGCCGACGGCGGGCTCCGTGGTTCTGGCGGCGATCCTGTTGAAAATGGGCGGCTATGGCTTCCTGCGGTTCAGCCTGCCGATGTTCCCTGTCGGATCCGAGGTGATGACCGATGTGGTGCTGTGGATGTCGGCGATTGCCATTGTCTATACCTCGCTGGTGGCGATGGTGCAGGACGACATGAAAAAGCTGATCGCCTATTCCTCGGTCGCCCACATGGGGTTTGTGACCATGGGGATCTTTGCAGCCAATCAGCAGGGTGTGGACGGGGCGATCTTCCAGATGCTCAGCCACGGTTTCATCTCTGCCGCGCTCTTCCTCTGCGTCGGGGTCATCTATGACCGCATGCACACCCGCGACATCGACGCTTACGGCGGTCTGGTGATCCGCATGCCTGCCTATGCGCTGGTCTTCATGTTCTTCACCATGGGCAACGTCGGCCTGCCGGGCACCTCGGGCTTCATCGGTGAATTCCTGACCCTGATGGGCACCTTCCAGGAAAACACCTGGGTGGCCTTTGTGGCGACCTCCGGTGTGATCTTCTCGGCGGGCTATGCGCTCTGGCTCTATCGCCGGGTGGTATTCGGCGATCTGATCAAGGAGAGCCTGAAAGCGATCCAGGATATGACCGCGCGTGAAAAATGGATCTTCGCGCCGCTCATCGCCATGACCCTGCTGCTGGGCGTCTACCCCTCGGTTGTGACCGATGTGATCGGCCCCTCGACCGAAGCCCTGGTTCAATCCGTCAATACGGCCGTCGCCGACGCTGGTTTCCTCACGGAACCCGCCGAAGTCGAAGTCGCCGCCACGCAATCCCACTAAGGAGCCGATGAGATGCAAGCTGATCTCTCTGTGATCCTGCCCGAGGTTATCCTCTCCATCTTTGTGATGGTGGCACTGATCGGGGCCGTTTACACCACCAAGGACAAGCTGGCGCCGGTGCTCCTCTGGGTCACCGCCGCGCTGATGGTGGTGCTCGGCATCTGGATCGGAACCTCCGGCTCCGGCACCCGGGTTGCCTTTGGCGGCATGTTCGTCGATGACGCCTTCTCCCGTTTCGCCAAAGTGGCGATCCTGCTGTGCGCCGCCGCCGTCATGGTGATGGGGCAGGAGTATATGTCCAAACGTGGCATGCTGCGGTTTGAATACCCGCTTCTGGTGGCGCTCTCTGCCGTCGGCATGATGGTGATGGTTTCCGCGGGCGATCTGATGTCGCTCTATATGGGGCTGGAGCTGCAATCGCTGGCGCTTTATGTCGTCGCTGCGCTGCGTCGGGACAGCGTGAAATCCACCGAGGCGGGGCTCAAGTATTTCGTGCTTGGTGCGCTCTCCTCCGGTCTGCTGCTTTACGGCGCCTCGCTGGTCTATGGCTTTGCCGGCACCACGCTGTTCTCCGGCATTATCGAAGTCGCCCAGCACGGCGAGGTCAGCCTCGGCCTGCTGTTCGGGATCGTCTTCCTGATCTCCGGTCTTGCGTTCAAGGTCTCCGCCGTGCCCTTCCACATGTGGACGCCGGACGTCTACGAGGGCGCGCCGACTCCGATCACCGCCTTCTTTGCCTCGGCCCCGAAAGTGGCCGCGATGGGTCTCTTTGCCCGTGTGCTGCATGACGCCTTTGGCCATGCGGTCGCGGACTGGAGCCAGGTTGTGGCGCTTCTCTCCGTGCTGTCGATGTTCCTCGGCGCGGTGGCGGCGATCGGTCAGACCGATATCAAACGCCTGATGGCCTATTCCTCGATTGCCCATATGGGCTATGCGCTGATCGGCCTTGCGGCGGGCACCGAGCTCGGTGTGCAGGCGCTGCTGATCTACATGTCGATCTATGTGGTGATGAATATCGGCACCTTTGCCTTCATCATGATGCTGCAACGCGATGGCAAACCGGTGACCGACATTCGCGCGCTGAACCAATATTCCAAACGCGAGCCGGGCCGGGCGCTGGGTGTTCTGATCCTGATGTTCTCGCTGGCGGGCGTGCCGCCGATGCTGGGCTTCTTTGGTAAGTTCTTCGTGCTGCGTGCCGCGGTCGAGGCTGGCATGGGCTGGCTGGCGGTGGCGGGTGTGATAGCCTCGGTGATCGGTGCCTTCTACTACCTGCGGATCGTCTTCTACATGTATTTCGGCGCCGAAGGCGACGAGGTCGAGACCAACCGTTCGCCGGTTCTGATGGCCTTCTTTGCCGCAAGCGCCGCGATCATGCTGATCGGCGTCATCTCCACCTTCGGCATCGAGGGGGCCGCCTCCGCTGCGGCGGCGATCCTGGTCCACTGACCCGCTCCATCATTAAATCACCAAAAGGCCTGGTCCAGAGGGACCGGGCCTTTTGCCTTTTCTTCACCCGGGTGCTAAAGGGCGCGCATGACTGATTGGCCAATTGGATACGGGCGCCGTGTGCTCGATGAGGTGGACAGCACCCTGGACGAGGCCGCGCGCCTCGCACCCAGCCTTGCCGGGCCGGAGTGGATCGCTGCGCGCCGCCAGACCAAGGGGCGGGGACGGCGCGGGCGCGGCTGGACCGATCCCAAGGGCAATTTTGCCGGCACATTGGTCTATCGCCCCGAGGGCAGCCCGGATCAGATCGCCCTGCGCAGCTTTATCGCCGCGCTGGCGGTCTATGACGCGGTGGAGGCGGTCACCGGCTCCACCCGTGGACTGGCGCTGAAATGGCCCAATGACGTGCTGCTGAATGGCGGCAAGCTGGCCGGGATCCTGTTGGAAAGCGCGGGCCACAGCGGGGGTGTCGCCTATCTGTCGGTCGGCATTGGCGTCAACCTGGTCGAGGCCCCGATGAAGGAATGGCTGGAGCCCGGCGCCGTCTGGCCGGTCTCGCTGCAATCGGAAATGGGCGTGCGCGTCGATCTTGAACCCTTCCTTGATGCGCTGGCGGCGGCCTATGCCCGCCATGAGCTTCAGTTCACCACCTATGGGTTTGAGCCGATCCGCAGCCTGTGGCTCTCGCGCGCGGCCAAGCTGGGCGAGGTGGTCACCGCCCGCACCACGCGCGAGGAACTCTCCGGCACCTTCGAGACCATCGACAAGACCGGCAATCTCGTTCTCTCCACCGCGCGCGGATCTGTTGCGATCCCGGCGGCGGATATCTTTTTTTAACGGAGGCAGCGCTGATGCTCCTGGCGGTAGACTGCGGCAACACCAATACGGTTTTTGCAATTTGGGACGGGGAACAGATGCTCGGCCATTGGCGCACCGCGACCGAGTGGCAGCGCACGGCGGATCAATATTACGTCTGGCTCTCGACCCTGATGAACCTGCAAGGCATCCACGCCAAGATCACCGATGTGATCATCTCCTCCACCGTGCCCCGGGTGGTCTTTAACCTGCGGGTGCTGGCGGATCGCTATTTTCAGACCCGCCCGCTGGTGGTGGGCAAACCCGAATGCGCGCTGCCGGTGGCGGTGCGGGTGGACGAAGGCACCACGGTGGGGCCGGACCGGCTGGTCAATACGGTGGCGGGCCATCACAAATACGGCGGCGATCTGATCGTCGTGGATTTCGGCACCGCCACCACCTTTGACGTGGTGGCCGCCGATGGCGCCTATGTGGGCGGGGTGATCGCACCGGGCGTGAACCTCAGCCTGGAGGCGCTGCACCACGCCGCCGCCGCGCTGCCGCATGTGGATATCTCGAAACCGCAGACTGTGATCGGCACCAATACCGTCGCCTGCATGCAATCCGGCGTGTTCTGGGGCTATGTCGGCCTGGTACGCGAGATCTGCACCCAGATCCGCGCCGAGGCCGATGTGCCGATGACAATCATCTCGACCGGCGGGCTGGCGCCACTCTTCCAGCAGACAGCAGAGCTTTTTGACGCATATGAGGATGACCTGACCATGCAAGGTCTGAGGCTCATCCATGACTATAACAAGGATATCGGTACTCAAGTATGAGCAGTGAACGTTTGATCTATCTGCCCCTCGGTGGGGCGGGTGAAATTGGCATGAATGCCTATGTCTACGGCTATGGTGAGCCGGGCAAGGAACGCCTGATCCTGGTGGATCTGGGCGTTGCCTTCCCGGATATGGACACCACGCCCGGCGTGGATCTTATCATGCCCGACATCAGCTGGCTGGCGGCGCGCGTCGACCAGCTGGAGGGCATCTTTATCACCCATGCCCCCGAAGACCACATCGGCGCCGTGGCGCATCTCTATACCCGGCTGAACGTGCCGGTCTATGCCCGCGCCTTTACCGCCAATATCGCGCGGCGCAAGATGGAAGAGCAGGGCCATGACCCCGACCGGGTGGTGACGATTTCGCCCTGGCCCGAGGTCACCAAACTGGGGCCCTTCTCGGTGAGCGCGGTGCCGATTTCGCATTCGATCCCCGAAAGCGGCGGTCTGGTCATCGACAGCCCGGCAGGCCGTGTGGTGCATACCGGCGACTTCAAACTGGACGAGAACCCCATCGTGGGCGAGGCCTTTGATCCCGAGCTCTGGGCCGAGATTTCCAAGGATGGCGTCAAGGCGCTGGTCTGCGATTCCACCAATGTCTTCTCGCCCCATGCGGGCCGCTCCGAGAGCGAACTTGGCGACAATATCACCAAGCTGATCTCGGAGGCGACGGGCATGGTGGCGGCGACCACCTTTGCCTCCAACGTGGCGCGGGTCAAAACCCTGGCCGAGGCGGGCGACCGTGCCGGTCGCTCGATCGTGCTTCTGGGCCGTGCCATGCGCCGGATGATCGAAGCCTCGATCGAAACCGGGGTGCTGACCGATTTCCCCAAGGTGCTGCAACCGGAAGAGGCCAGCGAGATCCCGCGCGAAAACCTGATGCTGATCACCACCGGATCGCAAGGTGAACGCCGCGCCGCCACGGCGCAGCTGGCCCGCGGCAAGTTCCGGGGCATGGAGCTGAAAGAGGGCGATCTCTTCCTGTTTTCCTCCAAGACCATTCCCGGCAATGAAAAGGGCGTGATCTGGATCATCAACCAATTCTCTGAAAAGGGCGTTGATGTTGTCGATGACAGCTCTGGTCTTTATCATGTGTCCGGCCATGCCAACGGCCCGGATCTGGAGCGCATGCATGACATCGTGAAGCCCAAGATGCTGATCCCCATGCACGGCGAACACCGCCACCTGCGTCGTCACGCGCGTCTGGGGGCCGACAAGGGCCTGGCCTCCATCGTGGCGGTGAACGGCATGATGCTGGACCTGACCGGCGATGCACCGAGCATTGCCGAATATATCGACACCGGCCGCACCTATCTGGACGGCTCGGTCAAGGTTGGCGCCATGGATGGCATCGTGCGCGACCGGATCCGCATGGCGCTGAACGGCCATATCGTGGTGACGGCGATTCTCGACGAGGATGACGAACCGCTTGGCGAACCCTGGGTCGATCTGAAAGGTCTGGCCGAAACCGGGATGTCCAATGCCTCGCTGGTGGAGGTCATGGAAGAGGATCTGAACCAATTCCTGATGCGCGCCGGCAAGAAGACGTTGAAGGATGACGACAAGCTGGAACAAGAGCTGAAACGCGTCGCCCGCCAGAGCGCGCAGGCAGAGATCGGTAAAAAACCCGAGGTCACCGTGGTTGTCAGCCGTATGCGTTAAGGCACGCGAGGGGAGGGGGCGCTGCCCCCTCGGCCCCATTGGGGCCTCACCCCCGGGATATTTCGGAAAAGATGAAAATGTGAGTGCAGAAACAACAAAACGCCCGGACCGATCTGGTCCGGGCGTTTTTGTTTGCCACGCGCGTGTTGACGCGCTGCGTTCGGCTCAGGCGGTCGCGTGCGAGCGGCGGAGCAGCTTGGCCGGGGCTTTTGCGACGCGCAGGATCACATTGCCGAGGGCTGCGAACATGGCGGAATAGGCTTCGGCGCGCATTTTATAGGCTTCGCGCTCGATGCGGCTGATTTCGTCGCTCAGGAGAGGGGCGGAGTTGTTGTTGTCCATAACGTCACCTTGGAACCAAATAAGAGTTGCCCTGACATAGCCTGTCTCGCCACGGCGCACATCGCAGAACTTGGCAAGGCCGCTATGCCTTTGCTGCAATGCGGCGAAAGGGGGGCGGCACAAAAAAACCGCCCATGTCACGGGGACAGGGCGGTTTTCAATCTGTGTTGGCTTTGGATCAGCCGGCGCGGCGCTCTGCGAAGCTGAGGGCGATAAAGCTGGGCATATGGTCGCCCATGCCCACGACCTTGTCGTTGCGGCGATTGTCGTCGCGACGCCCACGGCTGCGCGATTTGCCGGAGGAGGTCGCGTTGTCCTGTTGTGTTTCCGCAGGGGATGCTGGCTGCTGCTCGGCCGCTTGCGGAGGGGCTGCTGCCTCGACCTGCGGCTGTTGCGGTGCCGGAGCCTCGGCGGCGGGGGCCTCGGACGTGCGGCTGCGGCTGCGCCGTGTGGGCTTGGCTTTGGGCTTGGTGGTGCCCTCTTCGGTCGTGGCCTCGGCAGCGGCGGCGCGGCGTGGCGCCGGTTTTACCGGGCTCTCCATCCGGGTGATTTCCTTTTGCACCAGCGATTCGACGGCGGCGAGCGCCTTTTCGTCGCGCGGGGTGCAGAGGGTGATCGCCTTGCCGTCACGACCCGCACGCCCGGTGCGGCCAATGCGGTGCACGTAGTCTTCGGCATGGCCGGGCACGTCGAAGTTGAACACATGGCTGACCGAGGGCACATCCAGACCGCGCGCCGCCACATCGGAGGCCACGAGGATTTTCAGACTGCCATCGCGGAAGCCGTCCAGCGTCTTGGTGCGCTGGCTCTGGTCCAGGTCACCGTGGATGGGGGCCGCGTCATAGCCGTATTTCTTCAGCGATTTCGAGACGATATCCACATCCGTCTTGCGGTTGCAGAAGATGATCGCGTTTTTCACGCCGTCGCCCTCGGCGTCGATCAGGGCGCGCAGCAGCTTGCGTTTCTCCGAGGCTTCGCGGTCCTTGCGCGAGGCTTTGAAGATCACCACAGCCTGTTCGATGGTCTCGGAGGTCGTTGCCTGACGGGCGATCTCCACCCGCTCGGGGCCGGAGAGGAACGTATTGGTGATGCGTTCGATTTCCGGCGCCATGGTGGCAGAGAAGAACAGCGTCTGCCGGGTGAAGGGCGTCAGCGAGAAGATGCGTTCGATATCGGGGATAAAGCCCATGTCGAGCATCCGGTCGGCCTCGTCCACCACCATGATCTCGATACCGGTGAGCAGCAGCTTGCCGCGTTCGAAATGGTCCAGAAGCCGGCCCGGGGTGGCGATCAGAACGTCAACACCGCGGTCGATGGCGGCGTCCTGTTCCTTGAAGGAGACCCCGCCGATCAGCAGCGCCTTGGTGAGTTTTACATGTTTGGCGTAGACGTCGAAGTTTTCGGCAACCTGTGCCGCCAGTTCGCGCGTCGGGCAGAGCACCAGCGAGCGCGGCATGCGCGCCCTTGCGCGGCCACGTGCCAGACGGGTGATCATCGGCAGCGTGAAAGAGGCGGTCTTACCGGTGCCGGTCTGAGCGATCCCGAGGACATCGCGCCCTTCCAATGCGGCGGGAATCGCGCCCGCCTGAATCGGTGTCGGAGTCTCGTATCCTGCGTCCTCAATTGCTTTGAGGACCTTGGGATTAAGGTTCAGATCGGAAAATTTTATCATATGCGTCCGTTTTTGCGGACACTGACCTGGCCCGCGCGTGTGTCTGTAATCCGGTATCAGTTGAACCTCCGCCCATGCAGAGCGTCCCCGGATGGGCGGCACATAGCAAAAATGCGTGATATGGTCAAATGATCGCGTGTCTTTGCCGCCATTCACGGAGATTTGCAGTTTTTCGGGAACAGTTCAGCCGAATTTGGGGAACTGTCGCGCCCGCGCTTGGGACAGCGGCAGGCGACGGCTGCGAAACAGGCCTTCGGCCTCCAGCCGGGCGCGCAAATCGGGGCTGTCGGCGCAGACCTCGTTGAAAAAGACGCGCAGACCGGCCTCGCCCTCAAGGGATTCGACCTGCGACAGCAGCTCATGCAGGGTGACGCCGCCCATGTCGCGACTGCGGGCCGGGGCGAGATCGGCACGGTAGGAGCCTTTCTCCAGCCGATAGCGGTAGTGTCGCATCCAGTGGTCCCAGTCGTTGCTGTGATGATGGCACAGATCCACCTGCGCCAGCTCCGCCGGACCGGGGTTTTCCTCGCCGTTGACAAAGGCATTGTGGATGCGAATCTCCACATCCTCCCCGGCGCCGTCCAGCCCGGTGCGCAGGAACAGCTTGCCCTGCACATGGCTGATGAAGCCGCCCTTCAGATAGGGGCCGAACCGGGGGTAAAGCCGCGCGGCGATTGCCTCCTGATCGGGGCCGGGAGGGATGCGCGCCTTATAGTGGCTCTCTGATCCCGCCAGACGTTCCAGCGGCCTCACCCGGGCGCAAATCCGGTCCTTGTGGAGCGCGCCGAGCGCCGCCGCGATGGAGCTCTCGGCGGTCAGGAATTCGTCCACATCCATATGGATCAGCCAGTCCAGATCCTTGGCCTGACGGCGATAGGCGCGGGTGGCGTTCAGGCTCTGGCGGACCTGATGTTTCTCCGGGATGCGGCCCCGGCGTTTTTCCCAATGGGCGGCGTCGGTCTCGATCACCCGGATCTTGGGATGGGCTTTCAGATGTGGCAGGGCGCGCGGGCAGGGCGCGTCGAGATAGAGGAACAGCCGATGCGCCCCCATCTCCAGATGCCAGGCGGCAAAGGCGAGGATCTCCTCGGCGCCGGCCTTGAGCGTGGCGACCAGGCCCCATTTTGTCGGATTTGCCATCGGTTTAGTCCTCGAACCAGCGGTCGCGTTTCTTGAATTTCTGAATGCGGGCAAAAACCGTGCGCTCGTCGCTCATCACCATGCGCAACATGGCAAAGCCCAGGGGGCGCAGCACCGCATCCGCTTCGGCGTGACGCCACAGTCGCGCGAGCATGTTCTTGTCCAGATCCCCCGTGCGCAGCGAATAGGGGCTCAGATCAAAGGCCAGCGGCTCTTCGATCTCGGCGGGGGTCCTGCGGCGAAAGGGTTTGCTGGCGGGGCGGCCGGACAAGCGCCGCTCGCTCTCGTGCAGCTTGATCAGGTCAAACAGCAAGGAGAGCCCCTGTCCGCCCAGTCGCTGATCCATGGTCTCGCCATGATCGGCAAATGTGGTGGCCGCCGCGATCATCCAGCGGGCCGACAGAAGTGCCGCAAGCCGCGCGCCATGGTCACGCCAGAGCCGCATAAACAGCGCAACAGCCTCCGGCGGCGGCTCCCTGCGGCGCAGGATGGCGATCACCATGGCATGCAGCGCCAGAACCTCGGGCGCGCCATGCAGCTGCTGGCGCAGCGATTGCATCTTCTTGGGCGCGTCGCAGCGATCCCCCTCGGGCAGCGCCGCGCTGCCATCGGTCAGCCGCTCGAAATACGGCGCCAGATCCGCATCCGCCTCGGGCAACACCGCCAGCGGCGCGCGAAACGGAGCCTGGCGCTGCTCAAGGCGGCGCATCAGCTCATAGTAGCCGCCGGGATAGATCTCGGATGCCAAATCCATATGCTGTCACCGCCCCTGTGCTCCGGGGGCTGAAGGGGCCCCGGTTCAGGACACCATCATTTCCTTGGTCGCCGAGAGTTTCAAGTCGGGATAATCCCGCTCCACCCGGTCGATGTCCCATTGCAGCCGCGTCATATAGACCACATCGCCGTCGTTATCATGGGCGATGTGCTGCTTGTTGGCGGCGGCGAATTTCTCCACCGCGGCCTTGTCGCCATGCACCCAGCGGGCCGATGTGAACTGGCTGGCCTCAAACCGCACCGGCAGCCCGTATTCCATCTCGATACGGGAGGCGAGCACCTCGAATTGCAGCGCGCCGACAACGCCGACGATAAAGCCGGAACCGATCGAGGGTTTGAAAACCTTGGCGGCGCCTTCCTCGGCAAATTGCATCAGCGCCTTTTCCAGGTGCTTGGCCTTCATCGGATCGCCCGCGCGCACCCCTTGCAAGAGCTCCGGCGCAAAGGAGGGGATGCCGGTGACGCGCAGCGCCTCGCCCTCGGTCAGCGTGTCGCCGATGCGCAGCTGCCCGTGGTTGGGAATGCCGATGATATCGCCGCCCCAGGCCTCCTCGGCCAGCTCGCGGTCAGAGGCCAGAAACAGTACCGGGTTGGAGATCGCCATCGGCTTCTTGCTGCGCACATGCATCAGCTTCATGCCGCGTTTGAAATGGCCCGAGGCCAGACGCACAAAGGCCACCCGGTCGCGGTGCTTGGGGTCCATATTGGCCTGCACCTTGAAGACAAAACCCGCAACCTTGGTTTCCTCCGGCGCGATCTTGCGCGGCTCGGCGGATTGCACCTGCGGCTCCGGCCCATAGGTGCCGATGCCGTCCATCAGCTCCTTGACGCCAAAGGAGTTGATCGCGGAGCCGAACCAGATCGGGGTCATATGGCCCTCAAGCACCGCCTGCGGATCCAGCGCGGGCAGAAGCTCGCGCGCCATTTCGACCTCTTCCAGGAGTTTTTCCAGCAGATGCGCCGGCACATGTTCCGCCAGTTTCGGATCATCCAGCCCCTCAATGGCGATGCTCTCGGCCACCTTGTTGCGGTCGGCGCGGTCCATCAGCTCCAGCCGGTCGCGCAGCAGATCGTAACAGCCGATAAAATCGCGCCCGACCCCAATGGGCCAACTCGCGGGGGTCACGTCAATGGCGAGGTTTTCCTGAATTTCGTCAATGATATCAAAGGTGTCGCGGCTCTCGCGGTCCATCTTGTTACAGAAGGTCAGGATCGGCAGATCGCGCAGACGGCAGACCTCAAAGAGCTTCTGCGTCTGGCTTTCCACGCCCTTGGCGCCGTCAATCACCATCACCGCCGCATCCACCGCCGTCAGGGTGCGATAGGTATCCTCGGAGAAATCCGAGTGGCCGGGCGTGTCCACCAGATTGTAGCGATAGGGGCCGAAGTCAAACGACATCGCCGAGGCCGAGACAGAGATGCCCCGGTCCTTTTCCATCTGCATGAAGTCCGAGCGCGTCCGCCGCGCCTCGCCCTTGGCGCGCACCTGTCCGGCCATCTGAATGGCGCCCCCGTAAAGGAGGAATTTTTCGGTGAGCGTGGTCTTGCCCGCATCCGGGTGCGAGATAATCGCAAAGGTGCGGCGCCGCGCGATTTCCGGCGGCAATTTGGGGCGGTTTTGTGCGGTGTCCAACATAGGGAGTGCGTTAGCGCGATTTCGGGCGCCAGACAATCGGGATTTTGCAGCTCAGACCGGAGGCAGGCCGGGCAGGATCTCCTGTAGCCACTGCATCAGGGGGTGCAATTCGGTGACAATGGTTTGGGCCATCTGTGGCAGTGTTTTTCCGCTGACGGTCGCGGCGATAGCAACATCGCCGCCGACGGTCCGCACGGTTTCAACCACTTGTTTCGCACGCCAATAGAGGCGCTCAACGAAGGTGGCGCGCTCAACCGTTTGATGTTTCACCATCCGGGCGAGCTTTTCCCTGTCGTTCGGCGTCAACGCTCGGAGCTCAAAACGCTCCAGCACCGCGTCATGTTCCCGCAGCCCTTGCACCGCCGCCATATAGCTGTCGGTTGCGGCCTCCGCCTCGCTGATGGCACGGTCCAGTTTGTCGAGGATCGCGGCGGCCTCTTCCGTGGTGACCTCCCGCGCAAGCTCCGCGCTCTCCTTGATCGCAATCGCTTCGGCGGCGGCGGGGATGCACTCGGCGAGATAGGCGTCATGTTGCTCGACAAAACTCTGAAGCTGGGATTTCAGGCTTTTGCTATAACCGTCAACGACATAGGGGTCGTCGAGTTCTGCCTTGAGGCCGCTCGCGAGGAAATTCAGCGTGTGCGGGTTGGGAATGTCATTCTCCACCAGATGCGCCGTATAGGCGCGCAGGTTTTCCCTGGCGTCCTCGCTCAGTGCATTGCCGCTCTTCTGGGCCAGAAACTGCGCGCTGGTGGTGAGCGCCTCCGCCCGGTTCAGCCCGTCGGCGGAATATGCGGCGCGGGGGACCGCATGCGCCTCGGGGAGCTTGGCGGAGACGCCGTGTTCGTTCACGTCAAAATCATATGAGGCGGCGCGCACGAGCGGCGCGTTTAGGGCCTCCCCGGCGGAGGGGGTGACAGGATCATCGCCCCAAATGTCATGTGGGAAGGGCAGGCGCTCTGGCAGCAGGGTACCCGCGTTGCCGCGCATTTCGCGATATCGGTTCTTGTTGAGGTACTTGCTTTGTCTCAGGTCCGTCTCGCGGACGTCGAGACCGCGAAGTGTTGCGGTCTGGAGTATTGTCCCTCTCAGACTTGCTCCACGAAAACTAGCGTCGAATAGATACGCTGCGGCAAAGCTAGCGTTGTCCAAAAGGCTTTGACTCAGGTCGGCTCCCTCAAAATGACTATAGTCGCAATGTGCGTAGCGCAAGTCTGCCTGCCTGAGATCGCAATAGGAAAAAACTCTGTGGTAGAGTCGGCTATGTGCGAAGTTTGCGCCACGCAGATTGTAACCGTAACAGTCAATGTTCGGCCAAAGAACTATTTCGCGATCCTCATCACTCCGAACGAAGGCGGCTGTAGATACCTTCGAAAAATTAGGCACAAAATCGTCGCGCTCGCGGCGGGCGTTCCAGGCCTCGCGGCCTTCCTTCAACCACTCGATATGTTGTTTGTTCGCCATGCTCGCTCCGCACCCGGTTTGATCTGATAGGGCGGTTTCAAAGGGCGGAGGTCAAGCGCTTTTGGCCTGGACCTTCTTCGCATCGGCTGTCGCAGTTCAGCGCAGGGAGGCGCGGCGCAGGAGGTCTACGAGGTCGGGGCGGTCGATGAGGGTGCGGCTGACCTCGACGCCGTGATCGCTGCGCGCGCCGTGGATCTGGCCCTGGGCCAGGTGGGGGCGCAGCTCCGGCGGGATCGCGGGCTGGGTCATCGGGTCCAGAAGCAGGCTCTCGGCGGCGATGCCTTCGGCGTAGATGATATAATGGCGGTCAAACAGGATCTGGAAGTAATCGACAAAGCCGCCGTCCTGCACCAGAACCGTGTCGCCATTGACCAGATCGCGGGCGCGCACCAGCACCTCGGCGCTGCCGACGCCGATCTCGTCAGAGCGCTGATAGACCATCAGCCGGTGTTCGGGGCTGACCAGCAGGTCATGGGCGTTGTTGAGCGCCCCGGCGCGGATCAGGATCGGGGCCATGTCGCCCACCGCGCGGGTGGTGGTCTGGCCGATCCAGCGCACCTCCTGCACGCCATTGTTGCGGGTCAGCACCCGGTCGCCGGGGTTCAGATCCTCGATCTGTACCTGCGCGCCGGTGCCCAGCGTAATATGGGTGCCGCGCGTGAAGGACACGCAGGCCATCTGCGCCATGACCTGTCGCGCGCTGTCGCGCCGGGCCGAGACCAGGCGATAGCCGCACTGCGCCGCCAGCGGCGCTTGCGGCACAAGATAGACCTCTGCGATCATGCCCTCGCCATCCACCTCGACCAGCACCAGCGCCTCCAGGCTGTCGCCCTGATCGGGCATCAGCGTCACCGCGCAATCCAGATGCAGCGTGGCGCCGGGCTGGCCAAGCGCGGTGTCGCGATGCACCTGAAAGCTGCCGTCGGGCCGCGCCATCAGCCCCAGCCGTTGCGGCGCGCGCGCTTGGCTCAGCTCATAGATGTCATCCATCACCAGATCGTCAAACACGCCAAAGGGATCGCCCGCGTTGACGCCAAATTCCACGCAGATCTGCGTGGCCTGGTAGGCCGGGACAGATTGAACAGCGCAGGCAGTGCGGGTCACGGGAATTGGCCTCTGGTCTTGGGGTGCGGGGGTGCCTCAGGCGATAGCGTGCCCGGGCGGCTGCGGCAAGTCTGGTCAGGTTTAGGTAAACAGTAGGTTCACAATTGGGCAAGATCCGGGCGGAGATCGACAAAAATCCGGGCTATGCGGGGTAGGGCATCTGGAAAAGCCCGACCACAAGTGTCAGGTACAGGGCAACGAGAGACAACAGCAACTGGAGGAGTGGACATGGATCTGGGTATTCGCGGCAAGCGCGCGTTGGTTTGCGCATCGAGCAAGGGGTTGGGCCTGGGCTGCGCCGAGGCGCTGGCGGAGGCGGGCGTCGATCTGGTGATGAACGCGCGCGGCGCGGACGCGCTGGAGGCCGCAGCGCAGGATCTGCGCGACCGTTTCGGCGTGCGCGTGGAAACCCACGCCTGCGATGTCACCGATGAGGCGGCCCGCGCCGGGCTGATCGAGCGCGCCGCCGGGGTCGAGATCCTGGTGACCAACGCAGGCGGCCCGCCGCCGGGGCTCTGGAGCGATTGGGACCGCGAGGATTTCATCCGCGCGCTCGACGCCAATATGCTCACCCCCATTGCTCTGATGAAGGCTTTGCTGCCCGGCATGATGGCTGGCGGCTGGGGCCGGGTGGTCAATATCACCTCGCAATCCGTAAAAGCGCCGATCCCGGCGCTGGGTCTGTCCAATGCGGCGCGCACCGGGCTCACCGGCTATGTCGCCGGCACCGCGCGGCAGGTGGCAAACAAGGGCGTGACGATCAACAACCTGCTGCCGGGCATCCATGCCACCGACCGGGCGGTCTCGCTCGATAGCGGCGTGGCAGAGGCGCAGGGGATCTCGATCGAGGAAGCCAAGACGCAGCGCGCCGCCAGCATCCCGGCGGGCCGCTATGGCACGCGGGGGGAATTCGGCGCCGCCTGCGCCTTCCTCTGTTCGCAGCATGCGGGCTTTATCGTCGGGCAGAATATCCTGTTGGATGGCGGTGCCACCAATATGACGATCTGATCCCGATGGCAGAGGCGTTTTCGCTGAAGGATCAACTGTTTAATCGGGAAAAGACCCGATACCTCGCGGCGCTTCTTGGCGCCGCGCAGGCGCAGTTTGACGCCGCCGCCTTTGAGGCTGACGTGATGGCGCGCCTGTCGGAGCTGGAGCTGAAAG
>NZ_JAATOX010000044.1 GCF_011806385.1 Phaeobacter sp. HF9A
ATGCCTTCGGGCTCACCCAGCGCAATCGCCTTGCCATTGCCGATGAAGGGGAAGCGGCCGACTTTGACCTTGTAGCCCAGCTCCTTGGCCTTGGCTTCGGTATAGCCGACCGAGGCCACCTGCGGATGACAATAGGTGCAGCCCGCGATGCTTTCAGGTTTCACCGGATGCGCATGTTTGCCAGCGATCAGCTCGGCGACCATCACGCCCTCGTGGCTGGCCTTATGCGCCAGCCAGGGCGCGCCGGCGATATCGCCGATGGCATAGAGCCCCTCGACGCCCGTGCGGCAGAACTCGTCGGTGATCACATGGGTGCGGTCGATCTTGACGCCCAGCTCTTCCAGTCCCAGCCCTTCGACATTGCCGACGATGCCAACGGCGGAAATCACCGTGTCGAACTCTTGTTTCTCGATCTTGCCGCCGACCTCGATATGGGCGGTGACCTTGCCAGAGGCGCGGTCGAGCTGCTTGACCATGGCCTTTTGCATGATCTTCATGCCTTGTTTTTCAAAGGCTTTCTTGGCGAATTTCGAGATTTCCTCGTCCTCCACCGGCAGCACCCGGTCCATCACCTCGACCACCGTCGTGTCGGCGCCCAGCGTGTTGTAGAAGCTGGCAAATTCGATCCCGATCGCGCCGGAGCCGATGACCAGCAGTTTTTTCGGCATGCGCTTGGGATCCAGCGCGTGTTTATAGGTCCAGACCAGATCGCCATCGGCCTCCAACCCCGGCAGTTCGCGGGCCCGCGCGCCGGTGGCGAGGATGATGTTTTTGCCGGTCAGCTCCTCGGTGCCCTTGTCGGTCTTGACCGAGACCTTGCCCTTGGCCGGGATGGTGGCCGCGCCCATGATCACATCGACCTTGTTCTTCTTGAGCAGGCCTTTGACACCCGCCGACAGCTGCTTGGCCACCCCGCGCGAGCGTTTCACCACCGCGCCCAGATCATAGCCGATATTGTCGGCCTTCAGACCAAAATCTTTGGCCCGTTCCATCAGGTGGAACACCTCCGAGGAGCGCAACAGCGCCTTGGTCGGGATACAGCCCCAGTTGAGGCAGATGCCACCCAGATGCTCGCGCTCGACCACGGCGGTCTTGAGCCCCAGTTGCGCTGCCCGAATGGCGGCAACATATCCGCCGGGGCCTGCGCCGATTACGATCACGTCATAGGATGCTGCGGCCATTGTGTTCCCTCATGAACAAAGATCCAAAAAACTAGTTTACCGTTAAACTAATTTCCGCAACCCTGCAACTACCGAAGCCCCGGACCACTCAGGATCCGCGGTCTGTTGCCAGTCTGCGTCTATGGACCCTAACAACTGCATCTCAGCGATCAACCGCAAATGGGGAACCGGCCGCACGAGATTTGCGCGGCGGCGCCCTGCCCGCCGCGCAGGGATCAGCTGATCGCCGCGTCGAATTTGGCCGCGCAGATGAAATCGTTTTCCGACAAGCCGCCCAATTCGTGCGAGGTAAAGGTGATCTCGCAGTAGCCCCAGCCAAAGGCCACATCCGCGTGATGACCTTCCTTGTCGCTGATGAAGGCGGCCAGATTGGCGGTGTAGACCGCTTTGGCAAAGCCCTTGAACAGCAGCTTGCGCGACAAGGAGGTATTGGCAGCGTCGATGGTCCACGCCGGGTCCAGCCGCGATTTCAGGTCTGCAATGCGATCCGCGGGCAGGACCGCGCCGAACCCGTCGCACACCGCGCAGGAGGAGGAGGCTAAATCGCTCATTCTTCAGCTCACTTTCTTGTAGGGGGGATAGGTTGGCGCATGCAGACCCAGGGCCTGCGCCTGTTTGATGTCCTGCATCAGATCGCGGGTTGCGGCGTCCAGCAATTGCTCCACATCCTCCAGCACGAAATAGATCGGCTGGTTGATGTCGATCCGATAGGGCGTGCGCAGAATGTCAATGACGTCAAAGGGTTTGCGCACCACGCTGGGCTCTTCGATCGAATGGCGCAGCTCCCCCGGCGAGGACGCCAGCCCGGAGCCAAGCGCCTTGATGGCGCCGTTTTCGCGGATCAGGCCGAACTCGACCGTGAACCAGTACAGGCGGATCAGCCAGGCGTAATCCGCCGGCGCGCAGCTGCAGCCGGTTTCGCCGATCACCTGGGAAAACCGGGCAAAGCGCGGATCCGTCAGCAGCGGCGTATGGCCATAGATCTCGTGAAAGATATCAGGCTCTTCGATATAGTCGAAATCCTCGCGGCTGCGGATAAAGGAAGCGGCGGGGAATGTGCGCTCCGACAGCATTTCAAAGAACCGCGCAAAGCCGATCAGCGCGGGCACCGGCTCCACCCTCCAGCCGGTCGCGGCCAGAAGCGCGCGGGACACATCCGTACATTGCGGCACGCGATCCGCGGGCAGGTTCAGCTTTTTCTGCCCCTCCAGGAACGGCTGAGCGGCGAACCGCTCCACATTTGGCTGCTGCTGGGCGACAAGATCGCGCCAGACCGCGTCTTCCTCCGGTGTATAGGTGATCCGACCGTCAGGATCCGGTTGCTTGGCGGTGTATTTGGTATTTTTCGGCACGTCTCTTCCTCCCGTGGCTATAGACAGGGTGAGCCGGAATTCGGGAAAAATGATCTCTTTCTTGATGGTGACCGGTGTATTCTGGGCAAAACTTACCTAGAATCAGCAAGAGAGAGGCAAATTCATGCTCGACGCGTTTGAGAAACTCATCCTGGGGGTCTTGCAACGCAATGGTCGCGCCAGCACCCAGGAGCTGTCTGACGCGGTTGGTTTGTCGCCCTCCCCCTGTTGGCGGCGCGTGAAACGGCTGGAGGAGGAGGGCTATATCACCCGCTATGCGGCGATTTTGGATGGCAAGAAGGTGGGGCTTCATGCCTTTGCCTATGTGCATGTGACCTTGATTGACCACAGCGAGAGTTCGATCACCACCTTTCGCGAATTCATCGAACGCAATGACCAGGTGCTGGAATGTGCCTCTATCACCGGGGATTTCGACTATATCCTGAAAGTCGCCGCCACCGATCCTGAATCCCTTGAGACCTTCATCATGAAGAACATTCTGCGGCTTGGGGTGGTGCGCACGACGACGACAAATTTCATCCTCAGGCAGATGAAAGTCTCCGGCGCGCTGCCGCTGGCGCATGTGTAACGACGTTTGGGGCGGCCCCACATCGGGCGCAAACAGAAAGACCCCGCCAGGCCGGCGGGGTCAGGAATGCGCTGTTCACCTGAAAAAGCGGATCAGGCGAGGGTCATCATGTCCTGCACCGTGGCACCGTAGCCGCCTGCGTTGACGTAATCGCGTTCCGGCGCGGTGCTGTTGCGATGCAGCGCTTCGTTGCGATAGGGGAAGCGGCCAAACAGGCGGATCACCTCTCGATGCGCGCGCGCGTGCAGCAGGTTCGGGCCGCCGCTCTTGGGCATGCGTTCATGCATCAGCCGCACGCAGCGTTCCTGATCACAAAGGCTCTCGGAATGCATCATCGGCAGGTAGAAGAACTGCCGCGCGGGCTCGTCAATCTTCAGATCCCACTTGCGATCCACCGCCGCCTTGGCCACCGCCAGCGCCGCCTGATCCGAGGAAAACGCCTTGGCGCTGCCGCGGAACATATTGCGCGGAAATTGGTCCATCAGGATGATATAGGCAAGGGTGCCGCTGGGATAGGTCAGCCAGAGCGAATAGCTGCCCTCGCAAGCCTTGCGCCAGGTGGTTTCAAACCGCTCGCGGATGTCTTGATCCAGGGCGTCGTCTTGGCGATACCAGCCTTGCTCTCCTACCTGATCGAGCCAGAATTCCAGTATCTGTTCGGGGCCTGCCATTGGTCTTTCTCCACCGGCTGTCACAAAATCATTACAGCCCTAGGTGAGCCTGATTCACGGCCTCAGTACAAGTGACGTTAAGTTACAATTCCTGCCACCTGCGGCATTTTTGTGAACAGGTGGCAGGAATTTGAGCACGCGAGCGCTATCAGCCCGCCTGACTGGCGTTTTCTTGCTCTTCCAACTCGGTGTCGATCGCATATTCCTGCGCAAACTCCACCGCAACCGAGGTCGCCGTCGGGCTCATCACCGCCATGGTGCCGGTTTCATCAACCGAAACACCCGCACGCTGAGTCGAACGATAGAGCGCATAGCAGACCATCGCGCCAAGCAGGATCGCCATAAACAGGAAGAAACCACTGGGCCCGAACATGCCGTCGCTCATCATCCAACCGATGATCAGCGGCCCGGTGGAGGCGCCAAGCCCGTTGATGAACACCAGCCCGCCGGAGGCCGCCGCCATGTCATCATGCTCCAGATAGTCGTTGGTATGCGCCAGCAGCAGCGAATAGAGCGGGTTGACCAGGCCGCCGATCACAAAGGCCGAGGCCAGCAGCAAAACGAAAGAGCCGCCCAGGATCATCGCAAAGATGGACGCCGCCCCGGCGATGCCCGCAACAAAGATGATCAGCAGACGGCGCTCCATCCGGTCCGAGAGCCAGCCCAGCGGGAATTGCATCACCAGCGCCCCGACATAGAAGCTCGCCACGAAGATCGAGATCTCGCTCAGGTTCAGCCCAGCCTGGGTCGCGTAGACCGCCGCCATGCCGAACTGCGCCGAGAACACGCCGCCGATCAGGAACATGCCGACACAGCCCAGCGGCGAGGCCTCCATCAGTTCCTTCAGCGTCATCCGCTTGGTGGTGCCAAAGGCCGGAGTCGGCGAGATCGACAGCAAAATCGGCGCAAAGGAGACCGAAACCGCGATCGAGGCGACCACGAAGGGCAGATAGCCGGCCGGGTCGCCGATCAGGATGAAGCCCTGCGCCGCCATCAGGCCCAGCGTCATCACGATCATATAGAGCGACAGCGCCTTGCCCCGGTTCTCGTTGTCGGCGGCATTGTTGAGCCAGCTTTCGGCGGTGACATACACGCCCGAGAAACAGAAGCCCACAAGCAGCCGCCCGACCATCCACAAGACCGGATTGGGCACCGCCGGGTAGATGATCATCACCGCAGAGATCAGCGAGGCCAGCGCCGCAAAGACCCGCACATGCCCCACCCGCCGGATCATGCCCGGCGCCATGCGCGAGCCGAAAATCAGGCCGACGAAATAGGCCGACATCACCAGCGACATGGTAAAGGAGCTATAGCCCTCGATGCTGCCCCGCACCCCCAGAAGGGTGCCTTGCAACCCGTTGCCCAGCATCAAGAGCCCGATGCCCAGCAACAGCGCCCAGGCGCTCGACAGTACTTGCAGCATGTGGTGTTCTCCTCAGAGTTCAGGAGCCCGCCAGCCCGTCTGGGCGGTGGCAATATTTCATCGCTCCCGCGCCAAAGCCGGGAAAGTGACGTCCGGGCCGCGTCGTGAAGGCCCGCAGTATCATGTGATCGTCGCCGGTGTGAACGCGGTCTGCCCCCGCGTTCCCGACTCGGACGTGTCTATTGGCGACCATCCCATAGTCTGGCGCCCGGTCAACCCGTTTGCCCTATAGGAAATTGGTAAACAGCCACCTTATGGCGCAGCGCCGCGGTTTGCCTCAGCCCGTTGCCTCGGGGATCAGCAGCGATGCATCACCGTAGGAAAAGAACCGATAGCGCTCGGTGATCGCATGGGCATAGACCGCGCGCATGCGCTCCTGCCCCATCAGCGCCGAGACCAGCATCATCAGGGTCGATTTCGGCAGGTGGAAATTGGTCATCAGCGCATCCGCCACCCGGAAGGTAAATCCCGGGTAGATAAAGATATCCGTCTCGCCCTCCCAGGGGGCGATATGGCCGCTGTCCCGCGCCGCGCTCTCGATCAGGCGCAGGGCGGTGGTGCCCACCGGAATCACCCGCCCGCCGCTGGCCTTGGTGGTGGCGATCTCGGCTGCGGCTTCGGGCGTCACCTGCCCCCATTCGGCATGCATCTTATGGGTGGTCACATCCTCGACCTTGACCGGCAAAAAGGTGCCGGCGCCCACATGCAGGGTGACATAGGTAAACCCGACGCCCTTGGCCGCCAGCGCGTCCAGCAGCGGCTGGTCGAAATGCAGGCTTGCGGTCGGGGCCGCCACCGCGCCCGCCGTGCGCGCCCAGACGGTTTGATAATCATCCTTGTCCTGCGCGTCCGCCGGGCGTTTGGCGGCGATATAGGGCGGCAAGGGCATGGCGCCGACCTCGGCCAAGGCCGCCTCGAACGCCTCGCCCTCCAGATCAAAGCGCAGCCGCCCCTGGCCCTCGACGATCTCCACCAGCTCGGCACGAAGCGCGTCGCCAAAGCGGATATGCTCGCCCGGTTTGATCTTTTTCAAGGGTTTCAGCAGCGCCGCCCAGCAGCCATCGGCCTGGGGTTCCAGCAGCGTGACCTCGATCCGCGCCGCGACCGGGCCCTGGGCCGAGTCGCGATGGCGCTGGCCGCTGAGCCGCGCCGGGATCACCCGGGTGTCGTTCAGGACCAGCCGGTCGCCGGGGCGCAGCCATTGCAGAAGATCGGTCACCCGGGCGTCGGTGATCCGATCCCCCTCGGCCACCAGCAGCCGCGCCGAGGAACGCGGCACCGCCGGGCGGGTCGCGATCAGCTCTTCGGGCAGCTCGAAATCAAAATCACTCAGTTTCATAGGGCGCGCGATACTCTGGCATCGGGCAAAAGTCCATGGGCTGCGCGACCCCTGCGCAGAGGGATGCCGCCCTAGCGGTTCTCGTTGCGATTCCTGCGCTCGGCCTGGAGATCTGCGGGGGTCTGTACCGGCTCCGGCTCCACCCCGGGCGCACGCGGCTGCGGCCCGCGAAAGACCTCGCGCAGGAAGCCCGGCGCCAGACCCGACAGCGGGTTGACCGTGACCTTGGGATCATCCGCCGACCCTTTCAGCCGGTAGGAGAAGCCGAACAATCCTTCGCCCTTGCGGGTCAGCACGCTGCCGACCGCATTCACCAGATAAATCGGTGACAACACCCCGCGCATATTCATCTGGCTGCTGGTCATATCATAGACCCCATCCAGCGACAGCCCGATTGAGGGCCCCACGGCGGAGCTTTTGTTGATGGTCAGATAGCGCGAGCCGAGCCGGAAATCCGCCTCGACGCTGGTGAACAGGATCCCCTGCCCGGCCAGCTCGTCAAACAGGCCCACCAGGCTCAGCGCGTTGATCAGCGCCGCGATCGCCGGGGCCTTCTTGATGCGGATATTTCGCACCCGCACCTGCCCATTATATTCCCCCGCCGTTTGAGAGGGCACCATGGTCATCTCGAACTCGCCGCCATAGCCATGCCGCATCACCCCGGCAGAGCGAAACACCCCGCCCGCATCGCCTGAACGCACCCGCATCGCCATGCCGCCGGCCTGTGGCACCACCACCCCTTCGACCGGGGTAAGCGTGTTGAGATTGCCGGTAAAAGAGCCGTTGAAACCGCCCTGGGTGTCAAAACGGCCCTGAAACCGCGACAGGGCGATCTCATCCGTCACCTGCAATTCATTCAGCGACAGGGTGATCGGCGTCGAGCCGCCGCCAGAGCTGCCCCCGCCGCCGGCGCCGTCGCTGCCGCTAAAGGGCGCGCGGCGCAGGTCGATCCGCCCGCCGGTCATGGCAACCGCAGGCGTCGCGGCGCCGCGCCCGGTCAGGGTCACCGGCCCTTGCAGCCAATTGGCCAGGGAAACCGAAGAGAACGCCGCCCGCTCCAATCCACCCTTGGCGCCCAATGTAATCTGCCCCTGCGCCGACAATCCCGGCGCGGTCAGCTCAAAATCGTCAATCGAGGGGGTCTCATCCAGCACCGTGGTCAGCGACAGATGGCCCTCGGAGCTCTCGGTCTTGCTCCAGCTCACTTCGGGCAGCCGCAGCCCGACGCCCCGCAGATCGCTGAGCAAGCTCAGGCGCACGGGGTCTCCCGGTGGCAACAGCACCTCAAAGGCCGCCTGCCCCTTGCCCCGCACCATCCCCTTTGGCAGCCCCAGGTTCAGCGCCTCGACCGCCGCGGCAGAGAGTTCGATCTCGCCCTCGACCTGGCTTGGCTCCGGTGTTTTCTGGCCCAGCCTCATGCGCCAGGTCGCCACAACCGGCACCCTGGAGAACATTCCCGGCCCGGCGATCTGCACATGACCGTTGTCGCCAGAGACCAGCAGATCCGCCGCCTCCAGGCTGTAGCCGGGCACCAGCACATCGCTCCGGGCACCGGTCAGATGCCCGCTGTAGTGATACTCCACCTCGGCGATATCCAGCTTGTCGCGCATCGGAATAGAGGCGGTTGCGGTCGCGCGCAATTGCCCCTCGCCAAGCGCAACCGGCAGGCCCGCCTTGTCCAGGATCCGCAGCGGCGCCCGGTTCAAAAGCGACAACGCCGCCTGCGCCGCGCCCTCGGCCTGGGCGCGCAGGATGCCAAAGGAATTGCCGTCCTTCAGCGAAATATCGGGGATGATAAAAGAGGAGCCGGCAAGATCCACCGCGCCGCCCTGCCCCGGCGTCACCCAGCCCTCCGTCGCGGTCACCACCAGCCGGTCGCCATAGATGCTCAGCTGCCCGGCGGCGCGGCGCAGCGGCGGGTAGAACTTGTTATATTGCACCGTCGCCTCGTCAAAGCCGAGATCCAGCGAAAGAAAGGGCTTCTGCCCATCGCGTTTGCGCAGCGCCACCTGGGCGTTATGGATCGCCCCCTCGCGCACATTCTCGGTGAACCAGGCGCGCGGTTTGGGCGGGGCCGATGGTGGCCAGAGCGCCTTGACCGTCGCCGCGTCCAGCTCTGCGGCATGGCCGACCAGATCATAGGTCCACCCCTCGGCACCGCCCCGCACGTTGCCGCTCAGCAGCATATCGGTCTGCCCCCGCTGCACCAGCATCTCCCCCAGCCGCAGCCGGAACGGCGTGAGCTGCAACTGGAAATCCGCCCGCACATCGGAAAACGACAGCGGCTCAGGATAGAGCCGCAGCGGGTTCACCTGCAAATCGCTGAACTGCAACTGGCCCACCAATTCGGTCAGCTGGCCGTTTTGCACCCCGATCAGCTCGGCGCGGCCCTGCATCTGCCCGCTGACCCAGCCGCTCTCGACCGAGAGGTTGGAAAACGCCAGCTCCTGCCGGGCCGGATCAAAGGTAAAGGAGCTCTGCGCCTCGGTGATCGGAATGGGTTTCAACGTATCGCTCGGCTGGATCACGCCGCTGTCGATCTTCAGGCTCGCCGAAAGCGGCAGCAGCACACCGTCGCTGTCCACCGCGCCACGCAGCGCGCCCGAGATCGGCGCGCGCAGCACATTGAGCCAGCCAAAGGCCGGGGACTGGGTGGCGATATCGGAGCTCGGCACCTGATCGACCATCACCGAAAATTCCGCCGCCGTATCGCCGATATCCGAACGATAGCTGGCCTCCACCGTGCTGGCATAGTCGCGCCCACTCAGCACCGAAAACCCGGCGGCGATATCCACCGCATTGCCGTTTCGCACCAGCATGATGGAGCCGCCATCCATGGTCCAGGCACGACCCGTGCGCAGATCCTCGTAGCGCAGGGTCACCGCCTGCGTGTCCACCTTCGTCAATGCCGACAGGATCGGCTGTTCCAGCTGCCGGTCCCAGCTGTCGATCAGCTTTGGCAGGTTGCGCGCTTGCCGCAGGGGCGTTGCCCCGTCGGAAAAACTCAGTGCCACCGCGCCGCCGCTGTCGCGCTGCAAGGTGGCAAACAGCCCCGAGAGATAGATCGTCTTGGGCCGGAGCTGACCGCGCAGCAAGGGGCGCATCGCCAGCGTCGCCTGGGCATTTTCCAGCCGCGCCGCCACGCTGCCGTCTGGATAGGACAGCGTAACATCGCGCAGCGACAGACGTGGTCGCCAGCCCTTGCGCACCACCAGCTGGATTTCGCCAAACTCGATCTGCAAGCCGCCAAGCTCTGCCTCGATACGCGCTTCGGCCTGCGCCCGCAGCCAGGCCGGGGCGTCAATGCGCTTGTCCAGCAGCAAAAACACCGCCGCCGAACAGAACAACGCCAGCGCGACGAGCCAGATGCCACTGCGCCGGTATCGCCGCCTGCGCCGCGCCCGCCGGGCCGCTTTCTCATCCGCCGGCGTCACAAAACGCGGCAAATCCTCTTGCGGCGGGGCAATAATCTCTGCTTTGTCTTCGCCTGACATGATCTATGTATGGCACACGACTGCGGCTGCGATCGCGCAATACTGACTGGAGACACAACCCATGCTCGAACCCTCTGACCTTGCCCCCGCCTTCACCCTGCCCCGCGATGGCGGCGGTGAAGTCACCCTGTCCGACCTGACGGGTCAGGCCGTTGTGCTTTTTTTCTATCCCCGCGATGATACGCCGGGTTGCACCAAGGAATCCATCGGATTTTCCGAACATCTGCAAGCCTTTGCCCAGGCTGGCGCCGCTGTTTTTGGCATTTCCCGCGACACGGTCGCAAAACACGATAAATTTGCTGCAAAACACAACCTGACCGTGCCGCTGCTCTCCGATGCCGAAAGCTCCGTCTGCGAGGATTACGGCGTCTGGGTCGAAAAGAACATGTATGGCCGCAAAAGCATGGGCATTGAACGCTCCACCTTCCTGATTGACGCCGAGGGCAAGATCGCGCGCATCTGGCGCAAGGTCAAAGTGCCCGGCCACGTCGAAGAGGTGCTGGAGGCGGTCAAGGCGCTCTGATCCCGCGCCCCACACGCCAGGGCCGCTTTCGCTCCGGAGCCGCCCGTCACCTGCCCCCCATCAGCCTGGGACGGGACGGCGGCGCAAGAAAAATCGCCGAGGGGCCCCGCCCGCGGGGAGACGGCTATTTTGCTTGCGGCACCGGCGCGGCCCTGGCAGGGGCAGATCAGGTGAGGGGTGGAGCCGGGGCGTATTCGCTCTGGTGAGCCCCTGATCCCCTCTCCCTCCATCGCCTCGCCCCAGAGCCTCAGATTAAGAACGAGCCCATGACCGATAGCCCTCTCACCCTCGCCGAAATGGCCACCCAAGTGCTGACCACTGCGGATGGGCGCGAAAAAACCGCGCTCTCGCATCGCCACGCCGCCGCCTGGCGCGCCGCCCGCGCGGGCGAGGCGCCCGAGATTGCCATCGGCACCGCAACTCCGCCGCTGCATCCCGCGCGCCCGGCCCGGCCAGAGCTTCTGAACCCGCGCGACGTGCCCAAACGCAAACCCGGCTCGCCGCAGGGGCGGATCGCGCTTCTGCATGCGGTGGCGCATATCGAACTCAACGCGGTGGATCTCCACTGGGACATCATCGCCCGCTTCAGCCATGTGCCGATGCCGCTTGGCTTTTTTGACGACTGGGTCAAATCGGCCGATGAAGAATCCAAACATTTCAACCTGATGTGCGACTGTCTTGAAGCGCTCGGAAGCCATTACGGCGCCCTGCCGGCCCATGCGGGCATGTGGCGCGCCGCCGAGGATACCGCCGAGGATCTGATGGGCCGCCTCGCGGTGGTGCCGATGGTGCTGGAGGCCCGCGGGCTGGATGTCACCCCCGGCATGATCGCGCTCTTTCGCAAGGCCGGTGTGCAACAGGCCATTGACGCGCTGGAGGTGATCTATGCCGAGGAGGTTGGCCATGTGGCCTATGGCTCCAAATGGTTCAACTTCCTTTGCGGGCGCGACAACCTCGACCCCAAGGCCGAATTTCACCGGCTGGTGCAGCATTATTTCCACGGCGCGCTGAAGCCGCCCTTCAACGAGGAAAAGCGCGCCGACGCCGGGCTGCCGCCCGATTTCTACTGGCCGCTGGCGGATGGCGAGGCCCCGGCCTACGCCCGCTGAACCGGCGGGCGGGGCCAAATCCGGCCAAACCGGCTCCTATCGGCAGGTTTTCGCCCAAGGCCAAGAAATCACGGCAGGGTCCGGCGAAGTCTGTCGAAGAGGGTTGCCGAATGGTCACAGTCTGGCTATGCCCTTTGGCTAAGGTCAATAATCGTCACACCCGCCGAGGCCGGGGAGGACATCTGTCCGCGATGGGGCCGCGATGGGACAAGGATAATCGGATCTTGCGAAACGGTTTATTGCTAAAGCTTCACGCGGGGCTGGAACGGCGCTTACCCGAGCGTCGCGTCTTTCTGAAGTCGGACAGCGACACGCGGTTCATCCGCCTGAGCTCGGAAACGCAATTGCTGGCCCTCACCGGGGTCGCGCTGCTGGTCTCCTGGTCCATCGTCGCCACGGCCATCGTGTTGATGGACAGTATCGGATCGGGCAACTTCCGCGATCAGGCGCGCCGCGATCAGCAGGTCTATCAGGAACGGCTCAACGCGCTCTCGACCGAGCGGGATCGCCGCGTAGAAGAAGCCCTGGCCGCGCAGGACCGATTCAACGCCGCGCTGGAGCAGATCTCCACCATGCAGTCGGAACTTCTGGCCTCCGAGACCCACAGCCGCGAGCTGGAAACCGGCATCGACATCATCCAGGCCAACCTGCGCCAGACCATCCGCGAACGCGAGATCCTGAAGCAGACCGTGCTGGACCTGCGCGAGAAGACCGAACCGGACAGCCCGGAACAGATCCTCGCGGCCACCGCGCCCGAACAGCTGGAGTTCCTCACCGATGCGCTGGCGCAAACCGCCGCCGAGCGCGACCAGATCGAATCCGATGCGCAATCGGCGCTGGCCGAACGGGATGATCTGGAACTGGAGCTGCGCCTGACCGCACAGCGCAACGATCAGATCTTCCGCCAACTGGAAGCCGCGATGGAAGTCTCGGTAGAGCCGCTGAACAAGATGTTCTCCTCCGCCGGGCTGCCGCCGGATCGCATTCTGGAACAGGTGCGCCGGGGCTATAGCGGCGAAGGCGGCCCTTTGCAGCCGCTGTCGCTCTCCACCCGGGGCGAGGAACCCAGCCCGGATGAGATCCGCGCCAATGCGCTGCTCAATGAAATGAGCCAGTTGAACCTCTATCGGATCGCCGCCCAACGCGCGCCCTTTGCCGTGCCGGTGAACCTCAATCAGGTGCGCCAGTCCTCCGGCTTTGGCTATCGCCGTGACCCCAAGACCGGCGGGCGTCGCCTGCACAAGGGGGCCGATTTCGCCGGCAGCACCGGCACCGATATCTTTGCCACCGCCGATGGCGTTGTCACCCAGGCGGGCTGGCACAGCGGCTATGGCAAGCTGGTCACCATCCAGCATGCCTTTGGCATTGAGACAAGATATGCCCATAACTCCAACATCCGCGTCGAGGTCGGTCAAAGGGTCTCGCGCGGGGATCATATTGCTGATATGGGTACAACCGGACGGTCCACCGGGACCCACCTCCACTATGAGGTTCGGGTCAACGGAGAACCCATCAACCCCATGATCTACATCAAGGCTGCGAGAAATGTTTTCTAAGAGCAAAATCAACGAGCCCGGCCCGAAACAAGCCGACACTCCCACGGCGACCCCGACCTCTGGTCCGGCGTCTTCCGGCGCGGCTGGCGCATCTCCCGGCGCCAGCGATTACAGCAAGCCCGCCGCGCCCAAGGCCAAGCCGCCGGCATCGCTGCTCAGCTCTGACCTGCACATCACCGGCAACCTCAAGACCACCGGCGACATCCAGGTTGAAGGCACCGTCGAAGGTGACATCCGCGCGCATCTGCTGACCATCGGCGAGACCGCGACCATCAAGGGCGAAGTCACCGCCGATGATGTGGTGATCAATGGCCGTATCGTGGGCCGCGTGCGCGGTCTCAAGGTGCGCCTGACCTCCACCGCACGGGTTGAGGGTGACATCATCCACAAGACCATCGCGATCGAATCCGGCGCCCATTTTGAGGGCTCCGTGCAGCGTCAGGACGATCCCTTGAACCCGGGCAAAGCCGCCTCCAAGGCTCCGGCCGCACCAGCAGCCGCTGCACCGGCGAAATAACAAACGCCCTTCTGCCGAAGGCAACCCCGCCGATTGATTGCGGCGCCGGACATTCTCCGGCGCCGTTTTTCGTTTTATCGCAACCGCAGGCGCGGCGGCCTTGGATGCAGGCTCCGGTCAAAACAAAACCGCCCCGGTGCGACCTGCATCGGGGCGGTTTTCTGATCCGGCGCATGGTCGCAACCTGCGCCATGCTCCGAGGGTTTACTCGGTCACGGTGCCCTTGGTCATCCCACCCGGCTTGCCTTTCATCGCCCCGGAACGCGGATGGCCGCGTTTGATCGCATCGACCACATCCATGCCCTCGGTGACCTTGCCCACCACGGTATATTGACCGTTCAGGAAATAGCCCGGCTCGAACATGATGAAGAACTGCGAATTGGCGCTGTCGGGATCCTGCGAGCGCGCCATGCCGACCACGCCACGTTCAAACGGCAGGTCGGAAAACTCCGCCGGCAGATCCGGGCGGTCAGAACCGCCGGTGCCCGCATAGCGCATGTCAGAGCCCAAGCGGCCGTTTTCCACGTCGCCGGTCTGCGCCATGAAGCCGTCGATCACCCGGTGGAACACCACGCCGTCATATTGGCCTTCCTCGGCCAGGGCGGTGATCTGCTCGACATGTTTCGGCGCCACATCGTCCAGAAGGTCGATATGGATGGTGCCATTGGCCTCGCCCTCGACCTGGATATCCAGACCGGTGGCATAGGCCGGCGCAGCCGCAAGCAGCGCCAGAACCGTGAGCGACTTAAGCATCCGCGGCCACCTTGACCGAGATCATCCGGTCCGGGTTCGCAGGCGGCTCGCCTCGGGTGATGGCATCCACATGTTCCATGCCTTCAATGACACGGCCATAGACGGTGTATTGACGGTTCAGGAAGTGGTTGTCGCTGAAGTTGATGAAGAACTGCGAGTTGGCGGAGTTCGGGTTCGAAGAGCGCGCCGCGCCCAGGGTGCCACGATCATGGGGCACGCCGGAGAATTCCGCAGGCAGGTCTTTCTTGTCGGAACCGCCGGTGCCCGCGCGGCCCAGGTTGAACCCGTCTTCCATATCGCCATGCTGCACGTCGCCGGTCTGCGCCATGAAGCCGTCGATTACCCGGTGAAAGGCGACGTTGTCATACTGACCTTCGCGGGCCAGCTCCTTCATCCGGTCACAATGCATCGGCGCCACGTCGGGCAACAGCTCGATCACCACATTGCCGTCTTTCAGCTCGATGATGATGGTGTTTTCGGGATCCTTGATCTCGGCCATGTGGCCCTCCTGTCCAAATCGTTTCGGCCATCTACCTAAGGCCCCGGCCCGCCCTTGCCAAGGGAACAATCTCATGCACAGGCCGCCAGGCGCTTACGGGCATTGACTGGCATGGCAAAACGCAGGACACACAGGCCCAGAGCCGCAATTTCGCACCGGCCGGACAGTGCCTCCGCGCCACCGTTTCAAAGAGGAGCCAAGCATGGGCTGGAACACACTCGACGACATGGACCTTCAGGACAAAACCGTTCTGACCCGCGTGGATATCAACGTGCCGGTCGAGGGCGGCAAGGTCACCGATGACACCCGCATTCAGCGTCTGGTGCCGACGATCTCTGACCTCCTGGCCAAAGGCGCGCGCCCTGTGCTGCTGGCGCATTTTGGCCGCCCCAAAGGCAAGGTGGTTCCCGAGATGTCACTGCAACCGCTGGTGCCCGCGCTGGAAGCCGCCTTTGGCGCGCCGGTGATGTTTGTCGCCGATTGCCGCGGCCCCGCCGCCGAGGCCGCCGTTGCCGCCCTTGCGCCCGGCCAGATCCTGCTGTTGGAAAACACCCGCTTCCAGCCCGGCGAGGAGAAGAACGACGCCGCCCTCGCCGCCGAGATGGCCAAGCTTGGCGATGTCTATTGCAATGACGCATTCTCCGCCGCCCACCGCGCGCATGCCTCGACCGAGGCGCTGGCCCGGCTGCTGCCCGCCTGCGCGGGCCGTCTGATGGAAATGGAGCTGAAAGCGCTGGAGGCCGCCCTGGGCGCGCCCCAACGCCCGGTCACCGCCGTTGTCGGCGGTGCCAAAGTCTCGACCAAGCTGGATCTGCTGGGCAATCTGGTCACCAAGGTGGACACGCTGGTGATCGGCGGCGGCATGGCAAATACGTTTCTGGCCGCCAAGGGCATCGACGTTGGCAAATCGCTCTGCGAACACGAAATGACCGACACCGCCCGCGAGATCATGACCCAAGCGCAAAGCGCGGGCTGCACCATCCTGCTGCCCAGTGATGTGGTTGTTGCGCGTGAATTCAAGGCCGGTGCGGACAATCAGACCGTCGCGGCAGACGCCTGCCCGGCGGATGCGATGATCCTCGACGCGGGCCCCGCCTCGGTTGCTGCGATCGCTCATGTCTTTGAAAATTCCAAAACCCTGATCTGGAATGGCCCGCTCGGCGCCTTTGAGATCGCGCCTTTTGACATGGCCACCAATGCCGCCGCCAAGAAGGCCGCCGACTGCACCAAGGCGGGCACGCTGGTCTCGGTTGCCGGCGGCGGCGACACCGTGGCTGCGCTCAATCAGGCAGGTGCGGCAGAGGCGTTCAGCTATATCTCCACCGCTGGCGGGGCCTTCCTGGAATGGATGGAAGGCAAGGAGCTGCCCGGCGTCGCGGCGCTTCATCAAGACCAGTAAACCCGTCGCCTCGGGTGGGTTGCCAGCGTCCCTGCGGCGCTGGCAATTTTGGAAAAATTGAAAGCAATTCCGAAAGGGAATGATACATATCCCCCGGGATGGGCGACGGGAAAGAACGAATTCTTTACTGATTTTGCAGTAGTCTTACGGAGACTTAATGGGGTCATGTCCCCAGAACAGACTACGTCAGGCAACGCTATGAGTAATTTCTCCATTCGTACCCAAGTCTTTATCTTTGCAGGCGCGTTTATCGCCATGCTCCTCGCGATCGAGGGGATGTCCTGGTTCACGACTGATCGGCTGACCCGTGCGATCCAGGACGCACGGCTGGTCTCCACCCAGCTCAAGAGCCTCGATGACATGAAAGAGGATATCGAGCAGGGCATTGGCGACATCTACTCCTATGCGCTTGGCAAGAAGGAGGGGCTGGCAGGGCTTCGCGGCAATATGGATGAGGTTCGCGCCGAGATTGACCTGGCCGATACCCGCTTTATCGACGTGCCCGCACATATGCAAAATCGTGAGATCTTCGACAAGATGCAGGCGCTGAAAGGCAACCTCGATGCGCTGGAGGGCGAGCTCAAATCGCTCGAAGGCGTGTCGGGCTATGACCTTTGGAACGTCACCTCTGACACGATCCAGCCGATGATCGCCGCCCTCCGGGACGAGGTCAACGGCTTGCAGGATTCCATGGGGGCCGACAAGGCCGAGGTCGATGCGCAAATCAGCACTCTGTTTCGGGTCAACCATATCATCCAGCTTGCCACCAGCATCGCCGCCGCAGTGATTTCGGTGATCGTCGCGCTGGTCTTTGGACGCCAGCTCAGCCGACCTGTTGCCGCCGCCGCCGAAAGCATTCAGGCCCTGTCAGAACAAGCCTATGACAAGGAGATCACCGGCACGGATCGCGGCGACGAGCTGGGCCGGATCGCCCGCAACCTCGAAGACCTGCGGGACCGCCTGTCCGAAGCAGATCGGGCCGAGCAAAAAGCCCGCGAAGAAAATGACATGCGTGTCGCCCTGTTTGATGTGCTGAGCACCTCCATGAGCGGGCGGAAGAATGGCGACCTGAACCAGATGATCCCGCCGCAAGACTGGCAGCAGCTCGGCAGCAGCTACACCACGCTCTGCGCCGATTTCAACGGGTTGGCAGAATCCCTGTCCGATCTGGTGATGCAGCTCACCAACAGCTCGAACGAGGTGGGCAAGAACGCCGCGGAGATGGAGCGCATGTCGGATCAAATGTCGCAACGCGCCGAAACCCAGGCCGCCACGCTGGAACAATCCGCCGCCGCGCTGGAAGAAATGTCCGCCTCGGTGCAATCCAGCGCCCAGCAGGCCCAGCAGGCCGACCGCGAGGTCGAAGAGGGCCGCCGTCGCGCCGAACAGGGCGGCGAGGTGATGGAACAGGCGCGTCAGGCCATGGCCTCGATCGCCGAGCATTCCCACCAGATCACCCAGATCATCACCTCGATCGACGATATCGCCTTCCAAACCAGCCTTCTGGCGCTCAATGCCGGGGTGGAGGCCGCCCGCGCGGGCGAAGCCGGTCGCGGCTTTGCCGTGGTCGCCTCCGAGGTGCGCGGTCTGGCGCTGAAAGCAGCGCAATCGGCCAGCGAGATCAAGAAACTGGTCGAAAGCAGCTCCAGCCAGGTGCAGGAGGGCGAACGTCTGGTACAGGCCACCGCCGAGACCCTGGCAGAGATCGTCGAAAGCGTCACCAATGTTTCCGGCATGGTCTCCGCCATCGCCTCCTCCTCCAACGAGCAGGCCGCCGGGATCAAGGAAATCAACATCGGCGTCGCCCAGCTCGACAAGGTTACCCAGCAAAACGCCGTCATGGTGCAAGAGAGCTATAACGCCAGCCAGGGCATGCGTACCCAGGCCAGCCGCCTGAGTGACCTGCTTCAGGGCTTCTCCGGCAAGAAGGAGCAGCTGGTCTACGGCGATGACCTGGGCGATTTCGACGCCCAATCCGCCGCCTAAATCTCCTGCGAGACCTTGAAAACCGGCCGGGCGCGGATGCCCTGGCCGGTTTTCTTATGTCATGAAGTCCTCTGGTGGCGTCCAAGTCTTGGGGTAATAGGCATTGGCCCAGCGACACATTTCTTTCAGAACACCATGAAGCGCCCTGCCCTGTTCCGTCAGCACGTATTCGTAGCGGCGCGGCTTGAGTTGATAGGGCGTCTTTAGGATCAGCCCGTCCGCTTCCATCTGCTTCAGGCGCACCGCAAGAACATTCGTCGTGATCCGCTCCGGCGAGTCCAGGAACTGCGCGTAGCGGGTTTTTCCATTTAGCATGTCCCTCAGGATCACAAGGGTCCACCGATCCCCAACGAGATCGAGGGTGGTCGAAATGGGGCATTCAGATCGCTGCATGATCATTCCTATTGACTTGCAATTTGCAAGTCTGTTTTCCTAGATATTACAATTCAGTGAATCAAGGAGATTCATATGTCGACGTGTCTAACAGGATCTTGTCTTTGTGGAAATGTGACCTGGCGGAGCGAGGTTGATGCCATGCTGTCCGCACATTGTCATTGTGTCGATTGCCGAAAATCCAGCGGCACCGGCCATTGCACGCATATCGTGGTTCCGATGTCCGCATTTTCGGTCCAGGGGGAGGTGAAATTTTATGATCGCCCGGCCGACAGTGGCAATATGGTACGCCGCGGCTTCTGTCCGAACTGCGGCAGCGCCCTCTATTCCACGAACGCGGCAATGCCCGAGATGGTCTTTCCACGCGCGTCCAGTCTGGACGATCCCGAACGCGTGTCACCGCAGATGGTCGTATATTCCAGCCGCGCGCCCTCCTGGGATCACATGGACCCGGCACTTCCTTCTTTTGCCGAAGCGCCGGAGGGCGGACCCGAACAGGTCATCAAGGACGCGCAATAGGGGGTCTGCGCAGGGGCTCGCCCTGGCCGCTGAGGCTGCGGTGTCGTGCGTTGTAGCCCCTCTGTCATGGGCGCCGGGCTCCCGGCCCGGGGCCGCTTTGGACCGCCAAGGAAAACTAGGCCAAAGTTAACCATTTTGGGGATTCACACTGAGAATCGCTTGTGTCATAAAAGGGGCAGACGCGGGGCAAACCGGCGCATCAAGGACCCGAGCATTTCATACAGGCAGCTCAACGTGACCCGAAAATCCACCCCCTCTCTGGGGACCCTATTGTTCTACGCCGCAGCGTTCCTTCTGAGCGCCTATTTTACCTTTGCGGCTGTCCAGGGGGATTTCGGTCTGTTTCGTCGCGTCGAGATCCAGGCCGAGGCCGAAAGCCTGGCGCTGGATCTCGACCGGTTGAACCAGGAAATCGCCGGCATGGAAAACCTCACCCGGCGCTTGTCTGATGATTATCTTGATCTGGACCTGCTGGACCAGCAGGCGCGCTCGGTTCTGGGCCTGGCGCGCGCCGATGAGATCATCATCGACTAAACCGCCTGCTCTCTCCTCGTCTGTAAATCGCCTCCCTGCCCTCCGCAGGCTGAATTTGCCCGGGTTTCAAGCGAAATCAGGCCATTTCCGGCTTTGCGCTATATTATCCCTCGCATGCACGTAGAAAATGCATTATGAGATAGTTTAGTGTTAAACTACCTAAGCTTTAGGGGGAGCCAGCCACCATGGCCGTGAGAAAAAGCGCTCAGAAATCAAATATTTCCGCCGAAGAACTGACGAAATACTACCGAGAGATGCTGTTGATCCGGCGATTCGAGGAAAAGGCCGGTCAGCTTTACGGCATGGGTCTCATTGGCGGCTTTTGTCACCTCTACATCGGACAGGAAGCGGTTGTGGTCGGGCTTGAAGCCGCCGCCGAGGAAGGCGACAAGCGCGTCACCTCTTACCGCGACCACGGTCACATGCTGGCCTGCGGCATGGACCCCGACGGGGTGATGGCCGAGCTCACCGGCCGCGAGGGCGGCTATTCCAAGGGCAAGGGCGGCTCCATGCATATGTTCTCCAAGGAGAAACATTTCTATGGCGGCCACGGCATCGTCGGCGCGCAGGTGCCGCTGGGGGCCGGTCTGGCCTTTGCCGACAAATACCTGGAAAATGGCCGGGTGACCTTCACCTATTTCGGCGATGGCGCGGCCAACCAGGGCCAGGTCTATGAGACCTACAACATGGCGCAGCTCTGGGATCTGCCGGTGGTCTTCGTGATCGAGAACAACCAATACGCCATGGGCACCTCGGTGAAACGCTCCACCAAATCTCCGGCCCTGTGGAAACGCGGCGAGGCTTATGGCATCGCGGGCGAGGAAGTGGACGGCATGAATGTGCTGGCCGTCAAGGAAGCGGGCGAGCGCGCCGTTGCGCACTGCCGCGCCGGCAAGGGCCCCTATATCCTCGAGGTGAAAACCTATCGCTATCGCGGCCACTCGATGTCGGATCCGGCGAAATACCGCACCCGCGAGGAAGTGCAGAAGATGCGCGAGGAGCGTGACCCGATCGAGCAGATCCGCGAGATGCTGCTGACCGGCAAACACGCGACCGAAGAGGATCTCAAGGCGATCGACAAGGACATCAAGGACATCGTCAATAAATCGGCGGAATTTGCCAAGACCAGCCCGGAACCGGCGCTCGATGAGCTCTGGACCGATATTTACGCCTGAGACGGACAAGGGAAGAGAGAGTTAGACTATGGCAACCGAGATTCTGATGCCCGCCCTGTCGCCGACCATGGAGGAAGGCACCCTGGCCAAATGGCTGGTGAAGGAAGGCGATACAGTGAGTTCCGGCGATATCCTCGCCGAGATTGAAACCGACAAGGCCACGATGGAATTCGAGGCCGTCGACGAAGGGATCATCGGCAAGATCCTGATTGACGAAGGCTCTGAGGGCGTGAAGGTCAACACCCCGATCGCCGTGCTGCTGGAAGAGGGCGAGAGCTATGACGCCTCCGCCGTCAGCGTGCCTGCGGCGAGCGAGGAAGCGGCCCCGGCCGGGGCACCTGCGGCGCCCGCAGCCGCTGCCGCTGCTGCCGCGCCCGAGACCGCCCCCGAGGTGGACGAAAGCCCCGATTATCCCGAAGGCACCGAGCTGGTCACCCAGACCGTGCGCGAGGCCCTGCGTGATGCGATGGCCGAAGAGATGCGCGGCGATCAGAACGTCTTTGTGATGGGCGAGGAAGTCGCCGAATACGAGGGCGCTTATAAGATCACCCAGGGCCTGCTGGATGAATTCGGCGCCAAGCGGGTGATTGATACGCCGATCACCGAGCATGGCTTTGCCGGGATCGCCACCGGCGCCGCCTTTGGCGGTCTGCGTCCGATCGTGGAGTTCATGACCTTCAACTTCGCCATGCAGGCGATCGACCACATCATCAACTCCGCCGCCAAGACGCTCTATATGTCCGGCGGTCAGATGGGGGCGCCTATGGTGTTCCGTGGCCCCAATGGCGCCGCCGCCCGTGTGGGCGCGCAACACAGCCAGGACTACGCCGCCTGGTACATGCAGATCCCAGGCCTTAAAGTGGCGATGCCCTACTCCGCCGCCGACGCCAAAGGTCTGCTGAAATCCGCCATCCGCGACAACAACCCGGTGATCTTCCTCGAGAACGAGATCCTCTATGGCAAGTCCTTCGAGGTGCCCAAGCTCGACGATTACACCGTACCGTTTGGTAAGGCCAAGATCTGGCGCAAGGGCGATGATGTCACCATCGTGTCCTTCGGCATCGGCATGACCTATGCCCTGGACGCAGCCGAGAAACTGGCCGCCGACGGCATCAACGCCGAGGTCATCGACCTGCGCACCCTGCGCCCGATGGATCTGCCAACGGTGATCAAATCGGTGATGAAGACCAACCGTCTCGTCACCGTCGAGGAAGGCTGGCCGCAGGGCTCCGTCGGCAGCTATATCGCGTCGGAAGTGATGCAGCAGGCGTTTGACTATCTCGACGCCCCCGTGATCACCTGCACCGGCAAGGACGTTCCGATGCCCTATGCCGCCAACCTGGAAAAACACGCGCTGATCACCACCGACGAGGTGATCGAAGCGGTGAAACAAGTGACCTATCGGTAAGGGAGAGCAAGAATGCCCACTGAAATTCTGATGCCCGCCCTCTCTCCCACCATGGAGGAAGGCACGCTGGCGAAATGGCTGGTCAAGGAGGGCGACACTGTCTCCTCCGGCGACCTGATTGCCGAGATCGAAACCGACAAGGCCACCATGGAATTCGAAGCCGTGGACGAAGGGATCGTCGGCAAGATCCTGATCGCCGAAGGCTCCGAAGGGGTCAAGGTCAACACCCCCATCGCAGTGCTGCTGGAAGACGGCGAAAGCGCGGATGATATCGCCACATCGGCGGCGCAACCGGAAGCGGCGCCTGCCGCTGACGCGGCTAAGGAGGCCGCCCCGGCGGCGTCCGACGCAGCCGCTGCCTCCGCCACCCCGGCTCCGGCAGCCCCCGCCGCCGCGGATGGCTCGCGCATCTTTGCCTCGCCCCTCGCGCGTCGCATCGCCGCCGACAAAGGGTTGGACCTGAGCGCCATCACCGGCTCCGGCCCGCGCGGTCGGATCATCAAGGCCGACGTGGAAAACGCCAGCGCCGCGCCCAAGGCCGAGGCCGAAGCCAAACCCGCCGCTGCCGCCCCTGCCCCGGCAGCCGCCGCCGCGCCCGCTGGGCCTTCGGCGGATCAGGTCGCGAAGATGTACGAGGGCCGCAGCTTCGAGGAAGTCAAACTCGACGGCATGCGCAAGACCATCGCCGCGCGCCTGTCCGAGGCGAAACAGACCATCCCGCATTTCTACCTGCGCCGCGACATCCAGCTGGATGCGCTGCTGAAATTCCGGGGCGAGCTGAACAAGCAACTGGAAAGCCGGGGCGTCAAGCTCTCGGTCAATGACTTCATCATCAAGGCCGTGGCCAACGCACTGCAACAGGTGCCGGATGCCAATGCGGTCTGGGCCGGCGACCGGGTGTTGAAAATGAAAGCCTCCGATGTGGCGGTGGCCGTCGCCATCGAGGGCGGCCTGTTCACGCCGGTGCTGCAAGACGCGGATATGAAATCGCTCTCCAGCCTCTCGGCAGAGATGAAGGACCTGGCCAAACGCGCCCGCGACCGCAAGCTCGCGCCGCATGAATACCAGGGCGGCGCCTTTGCGATCTCCAACCTCGGCATGTTCGGCATCGACAATTTCGACGCCATCGTGAACCCGCCGCATGCGGGCATCCTCGCCGTCGGGTCCGGTGTCAAGAAACCGGTGGTCGGCAAGGATGGCGAGCTCACCGTGGCCACGGTGATGAGCGTCACCATGTCGGTGGACCACCGCGTCATCGACGGCGCAATGGGCGCGGATCTGTTGAAGGCCATCGTCGAGAACCTGGAAAACCCGGTGGCGATGCTCGCCTGAGCCAGCAAGATCGGTTTCAAATGAACAAACGAAAAAAGGCCGGACGCAACGTCCGGCCTTTTTGTTCAATCCATTTGCTGTCTCAAGCGAGGCAGGACGACAACCGCCCTATTTCCCGCCCAGCACCTGGTTCATGCTCACCGCAGGCTGATCGCATCCCGCCTCGCCGACGATCTTGGCGGGCACGCCGGCCACGGTCTTGCAGGGCGGCACCTCTTGCAGCACCACCGAGCCCGCAGCGATACGCGAGCAATGGCCGATGCGGATATTGCCCAGCACCTTGGCCCCCGCGCCGATCAGCACGCCATCCTCGATCTTGGGGTGGCGGTCCTCTTCTTCCTTGCCGGTGCCGCCCAGGGTGACCGAATGCAGCATCGACACATTGTCGCCCACCACGGCGGTCTCGCCGATGACGATGGAATGGGCGTGGTCGATCATGATGCCCTTGCCGATCTTCGCCGCCGGATGGATATCAACGCCGAAAATCTCGGAAATCCGCATCTGGAAGAAATAGGCCAGATCCCAGTCCCCTTGGGTCCAGAGCAAATGCCCGACGCGATAGGCCTGCACCGCCTGATAGCCCTTGAAATAGAGAATCGGCTGCAACAGGCGGTGGCAGGCGGGGTCGCGATCATAGACCGCCATCAGATCGGCGCGGGCGGCGTCGATAAGCCCCGGCTCCGCCTCATAGGCGTTGTCGACGATCTCGCGCAGGATCACCATCGACATCTCGTTGGAACAGAGCTTGGCGGCGATCCGGTAGCTCAGCGCCTTGTCCAGCGTCTTGTGGTGCAGGATACAGGCGTGAATGAGCCCACCCATCAGGGGTTGCGCCTGCACGGCTTTTTCGGCTTCCTCGGTGATCCGGCCCCAGACGGGGTCGATCTGCCTGATGGCCTTATGCGTGTCCAACATCGGCTTGGTCCTTCTGGCGCGGCCTTCCGCGCAAGCTCCGGGTCATCAAACGCCAGCTCATTCCGGCATTCAGGGGTCCTAACCTAGTAATCTAAGGCAGGAATTGCCAAGCGCAAATCTGTGATCACCCCAATCAATGACAAGAATATGAAAAACATCCAAAGTTTCCTGTCGATGATCATCGTTTCGCCGGTTTGCGCGGACCAAAGATATCCCACTTGCAGGATAACCGATTTCGCGGCAAAATCTGACTCGCAACCTTATCCTATCGAAGTTCTGTTCCTACCCGACCAGCTTTCGACGTTAAGCTGCCGGATCGTCGCGTGGTGCGGGCGATACATGAAACAAGGAACTTTGAAATGGCAAATGGGACCGTCAAATGGTTCAACTCCACAAAAGGCTTCGGCTTTATCGAGGTGGAAGGTCGCTCCAGCGACGTTTTTGTTCACATCTCCGCTGTGGAGCGCTCCGGTCTGACCGGTCTGGCCGATGGCCAGGCGGTGACCTTCGAGATTCAGGCAGGCCGTGACGGCCGCGAATCCGCGACCGACCTGCAACTGGCCTGATCCGCGCATCCCGCGTCGATCTGACAGCAAGATCAGATGATTGAAACGCCCCGCAGCGCCTGGCTTGCGGGGCGTTTTTATCGTTTCATCGGCCTGTCGATGGCCCGCAGGGCGCGGCGCAGGCAGGCGGCATAGTCCGGATCACCCGGAAAGGGCTCCGGCGCCAGCGGAAAGCAGCGCGCCGCCGCATCCAGCGATCCATCCCCCCAGCGCGGATGGCAGCGCCCGGTGGCCTGCGCCTGGCGCAAGGCGCGCGCCGAGCCTTTCAGGATCTGCTGACAGAGTTCCGCACGGCGTTCCTCGGGCTGCGCCAGTAGCGCCCGTGCAAGGCTGCGCAGGTCCTCCCAGAGCACCGGCCGCCGCATCAGCCCAGCACCAGCTCCGCCGCCAGCCCGGCGCCATACCGCGCCGAGATCTGCGCCACCTGCACCAGATCCCCGGCGCTAACCCCGTCGCTGGCCTGCATGGCGCTGCTGTAGCTCCAGTTGGCGCTTGTGAGCCGCTCTTCACGCAGGACCGCGCCGCCCGAGAGCACCCGCAGGCGGTAGGCTTCGCTCTCTTCGCCCAGGGGCACCTCCTCCAGATCCCAGCTGTCGCCCTCGATCCGGGTGCGGCGGATCCAGCTCAGCGCCACATCGCCACCCACCGTACCTGTCTGGCGCAGATGCGCGGGCGCATAGGGGCGCAAACCATTGCCGTCAAAGGCCGCCGAGAGCGCCACATAGGACGGGTCATCATAGGGCCGTCGCGCCGGGCCAAAGCGATAGTCCCGGGCGCTGCGCCGCTGCGAGATCGACAGATCCAGCTGCTCCACCGCCGCATCCAGCAGCACCACATAGGACCCCATCGGCCAGCTCGGCGGCATCAGCCCGTCGCTGCCGTATTGGCCGCGCAGCCGGTCGCGGATCAGATAGCGGTTGGGCGCGATCAGCTCGGCCTCGGCGAATTGCATCACCTCCCAATTGCCCGGGCTGCCATCGCCGATCGCCAGCCGGTTGGCCCCGTTCAGCACAGCCGCCCGGCCGACGCTGTCCAGCGCGCCGCCAATCAGCTCGACCTCCAGATCCGCGCCGCGATCCCAGTACCCCACCGGCCCCGCCGCCAGCACGCTCTTGGTGATCCCCACGGTGGCGCGGGCGGGCAGGAGCTCTTGCAACGTGAACTCGGCGCCCAGATCCGCGCCATAGAGCGCCACCGCCCCGGGCCATTGCCGCGCCGAGGCGCAGACATGCGGCGCATGGGGGACCTCCTCGCCGCGCATCAATGGCAGATCGAGGAACAGCGGCAGCACCGGGGTGGGCGCGGCAAAGGCGGCGCTTTGCGGCAGCACCTCCTCGGCGCGCAGCGGCTCATAGACCACGGGCTCGATGCGCACCGCCTCCAGGATCTGGGCCTCGCCCTGCTCCACCCCGTCCACCCGATAAAGCGCGGCGCCCTCGCCCGCCTGATCCGGCAGCTCGACCACATCGCCGGCGCCGATCTGCAAGGCGCGCGACGGCGGCAGGGCCACCCGGGCGCTGTCGCGCGAAATCCGCGCCTCGGCCAGCCAGCGCTGCACCACCTGCTGCCCCTCGGCCCGCGTCAGCGCCATTGGCAGCTCGTTTTGGCTGACGCTATGGGTGGCCTCATCGGGCAGCACCGCTTCCTCGGCGACCGTGTCATGGCTGCCGCCCCACTCGATAAAGCGCAGGCGCACGCGGCCGGTCAGCTCCGCCTCCGGCACCCGGGATTGTTCCAGCTCGCCGTCCATCTCGTCGAGCACGGCAAACTCCGCCGCCTCCAGCGCCAGCGGGTTCAGCCCGTCGCGCAGGCGAAACACCAGCCGCCCGTCGCGCTCGATCGCATCAAACCCATGCCGTAGCATCAGGGGTTGCAGCGCCGCACGCGCCTCGCCCACATCATAAAGCGCATAGCCCCGCACCATGCCCCAAAGGCCACTGACGTCGATCTCCCGCACCCCGGCGCGGGCGCAGACCTCGGCCACCACAGAGGCCAGCGTGCGCTGCCCGACCCGCCCGTTGAGCCAATGCCCGCGCGCGTAATTGTCGCCATCGCTCCACAGGTCCACCCGATTGGGAAAAGCCGGAAAGGGGCGCGCGTCCCAGGCCCAGACATAGGCGTGATCCATGTCCAGCATCGACGCGCCATATTCGACCGAGACGGGATTATGCGCCGGGTCGCGCCAATAGGTCAGCTGCGCGCGCAGATATTGCAGCTGGATCAGGTCATCACGCAAGCCGTTGGAATATTTCGGCAGTTTGGATTCCGAGCTTTTCGGGTCGAGGAATTTATTGGGCTGGTTGGTGCCCTTGTCGATCGCCGCGCAGCCCAGTTCGGTGGGCGCCGCCGCCCGCACGCCACCGATGCGGTCGTGATGCGGATAGGACCACCAGCTGCGGATGTCCTTGTAGCGATAGATCCAGGGCTCGCCAAAGCCGCCATCGGTGATCGGCGTGCGGATCTGCGCCGCCGCCGCCTCGGGCGAGTGGTAATACCAGTCAAACCCCTCGCCGCCCTCGATATTGCTGGCAAGGTAGTCGAGCGTATAGATGTCGGGCCAGGTCTGCGCGTCCAGATGATCCTGCCCGTCCCGCCAATCGCTGAGCGGCATGTAATTGTCGATGCCGACAAAATCCAGCTCCTCCTCCGCCCAGAGCGGATCAAGATGAAAGATCCGATCCCCCTCCGGCGTTTGATAGCCCCAGTATTCCGACCAATCCGCCGCATAGCCGAGCTTGACCTCCGGCCCAAGCAGGCTGCGCACCTCGCCGACAAGATCGCGCAGCGCCTCCACAAAGGGAAAGCCAGTGGCTCCCCGGATCCGGGTCAGCCCGCGCAGCTCGGAGCCGACGCAGAAGGATTCCACCCCGCCCGCCGCCGCACAAAGCGCCGCGTAGTGCAGGATAAAGCGGCGAAAGCCCCAATCAGATGGGTCGCCGGTATAGCTCACCGTACCGTCGGAGATGGTGAAATCGCTGGCCTGCGCCGCGCCGAGAAAATCCGCGACCTCCGCATCCGCCAGCGCGCTGCCATCGGGGCTGCCGGGCCATCCCGGACCTTTGGAGAGCGTGATGCGCCCGCGCCAGGGCAGAACCGGCTGGCCGATCGCATCGCTATAGGGGTCGGGCAGCGTGTTGCCCGCCTGCTGCTCCATCAGGATGAACGGGTAGAACATCACCGATTTTCCGGTCTCGTTGAGGTGACGAATACCCTCGATCACCGCCGCATCCGCCGGGGTGCCCCCATAGAGCGGCGCGCCCTCCTCCAGGATCACCTGTTCGGCATCCGCGCGCGCCAGATCGCTGACCACCCAGGGCATGGAGCCATCCGCCTGGGTCTGCTCCACCTTCGGCTTGATCAGACAGTCGCCGCAGCGCAGATCATCGCCGAACCAGCAGACCACCAGAGAGACCGCCTGCGCCTGCGGCAGCTCCTCGCTCAGCGCCTGCGCCGAGGTCACAAGGTCGCTCTGCCCGGAGATCTGGTTGAGGTTCATCGCCTGATTGTCGCCCGGGCCATGCTGCAAATAGACCGGGCTGGTGGCAAGGCTGTATTCGCCGGTGCCCGGGATCAGCGCTACGCCCGGCACAATCTGCGCCAGATCCGACGCGTAGTCACCGCCGTCAGGCTGTTCGGCGCGCAGCACCTCAAAGGAGAACTGCGGCACCCGATTGCCAAAGCGTTCCAGATCGAGGTTTTCAAACACCACATAGGCGGTGCCGCGATAGGCGGGCACCTCGCCCGCGCCCTCCACCGCCTCCATCAGCGGGTCGGGCTGCTGATCCCTGCTGCCGGTGTAGAGCGTCATATTGAGGTCGGAGAGACCGATTTCCTCGCCATCAGCCCAGATCCGCGAGACGCGGCAAATCTCGCCCGCGCAGATCGCCACCGCCATCGACAGCGTGTAGCTATAGCTGGTGGTGGTGCGGCTGGGGGTGGTGCCCTTGCCGCCCTGCGAGGTGGTGCTGGCGGTCTCGACAAACTCGGTCGCCCAGATCACCTGGCCGCCCATGCGCATACGGCCAAAGACCTGCGCCATCGGCTCGCCATCGCTGGCATTGGTCAGGCGGAAGCGATCCACCTTGCCGGTGTCGACCGCGGCGCTGCCGCTGCCCAATAGCCGCTCGTCAATCGCCCGGCCAAGCGTCGCCCCCACCGCGCGGCCAATGATCGCCGTCGACAGCCCCGCAACGGAGCCACCGATCGCGCCGCCAATCGCAGAGCCTGCTGCTGCCAGAACCAGTGTCGCCATGATGTGTCTGAGGTGCCCCTAGTTTCCTAGACACCTGCCTTTTTCAGTTTGCGCTGTCTTTCTTCGAAGTCAACGGGCGACAGCATGCCGTTGTTCGTGTGCTTGCGCTTCGGGTTGTAGAACAACTCGATGTATTCAAAGACATCCCGTCGGGCTTCTTCGCGTGTGCGATATTTCCGCCGCCTGACCTTCTCGCGCTTCAAGAGTTGAAAGAAGCTTTCTGCCACCGCGTTGTCATGGCAATTCCCCCTGCGGCTCATTGAATGTTCGAGGTTGTGTTCGCGCAGGAACGCGGCCCATTCGCGGCTGGTGAATTGCGCGCCTTGATCTGAGTGGATCAACAGGCCGGGCCTGGGCTTTCGCCGCCAGATCGCCATCAGCAATGCCTGCACTGCCAGTTCTGATGTTTGGCGCGACTGGACGGCCCAACCGACGGCACGCCGCGAGAACAGATCAATGACCACGCAGAGATACGCGAAGCCTTCGTGCGTCCGCAGATAGGTGATATCCGTCACCCAAGCACGATCCGGCGCGCCGACGGCGAACTCTCGATCCAGCGTGTTGTCCACGACGACAGAGGGCTTTCCACCATAAACGCCGGGTTTCTTCTTGTAGCCGATCTGCGCCTGAATGCCTGCAAGGCGGGCCAAACGGGCAACGCGGTTATCTGACACTGCCTCGCCCATGTCGATCAGGTCGTCGTGGATTTTGCGGTAGCCATAAACCTTGCCGCTGTCGTTCCACGCCTTCATCACCAGCTTGGTCTGATGCTGATCTTCAAGCGCACGATGGCTTAACGGTTCCTTAATCCATGCATAGAAACCGCTTGGATGAACGCTCAGCATTTTGCAGAGAACGCGAACGGGGTGTTGCTGGCGATGCGCGTCTATAAATGAGCTACTCCCCATCTCTTGGACAGGATCTGGCGTAATTTAAGCTACTCGTTGCACCTGCTGATCGGGTTGGTTGATATCATTTCTCTGCCAGTAGACCAGCGCCGGTGGCTTGCCGCCGAGGGCTGAGTGCGGGCGCTGGTGGTTGTAGAAGGTCATCCATTTCCGGATGGCCGGGTAATCCCCCCGTTTCTGCGGGGACTTGGTCGTAGAATTTACGCGGCCGTTCTCAGTTTCTGGGCGGGGGTCATCC
>NZ_JAATOX010000045.1 GCF_011806385.1 Phaeobacter sp. HF9A
GATATTTCTGAAAAGATGAACCTCAGGCGGTGGTGGCCAGCGGCGCGTCGGAGGTGATGCCGCCGATGGCGCAGAGGTGGCGGACCACCTGATCCACGCCCTCGCCATGGCGCAGGGCGGTGAAGACAAAAGGCAACCCCTTGCGCATGCGGGTGGCGTCGCGCTCCATCACCTCGAGCGAGGCGTCGACATAGGGGGCAAGATCGGTCTTGTTGATGATCAGCAGATCCGAGCGGGTGATGGCCGGGCCGCCCTTGCGGGGGATTTCCTCGCCCGCGGCGACGTCGATCACATAGAGTGTCACATCCGCCAGTTCGGGTGAGAACGTCGCGGAGAGATTGTCGCCGCCGCTTTCGATCAGCAGGATTTCGATCTCCGGGTGGCGGTTTTGCATCTCGGCGACGGCGGCGAGGTTGATCGAGGCGTCCTCGCGGATTGCGGTATGCGGGCAGCCGCCGGTCTCTACGCCGATCACCCGGTCCTGGGGCAGGATCTGCTGGCGCATCAGCGCCTCGGCGTCCTCCTGCGTGTAGATGTCGTTGGTGATGACGCCGATGGAGTGGTGATCCTTCAGGGCGCGGGCGAGCTGGGCGGTGAGGGTGGTTTTGCCAGCACCGACGGGGCCACCGATGCCCACGCGCAGGGGGCCGTTGGGAGAGCTCATGAGCGGAAGATCCTTGAATATTGGGTTTCGTGGCGCATCGAGGCGATATCTGCGGCAAAGCTGGCGCCATGCAGATCGTCGAGCGTGCCCGCCAGGGCGGCTTCGGTCGCGGCGCGCATCTGCGGGCTGAGGGCGGCCAGACGCTGCTGGGCCTCCTGTTGGCCAAGCGCCAAGAGCCGTTGCCCGGCGGCGATGAGGTTGGAGACAAAAGCGTGCAGATACATCCCGAGGGTCAGATCCAGCGGGAGGTCATGCAGCCGCGAGGCACGTCCCAGCGCCACCGGATAGGTCAGCGCCGCAAGTGTATCGCCCCAGATATCAGCGGTGGTCTGGCAAAAGGCCGCGCCTTGCAGGTCGGTTTCGCGCAGGCGCTCTGTCGAGGGGCAGAAGGCGCGGGCGATGGCGTCAATCTCGGCCAGGTCTTCGGGCGTGTCTGCGCGATAGGCGCAGGCCAGGAGCTGCGCATCGGAGCGGGCACCACCGTGCGCCAGCAGGTCGCAGAGCCAATCGCTCAGCGTTGCGCTGTCGCCGACATGGCCGTCCGCCACCGCCATCTCCAACCCGTGGGAATAGGCGAAGGCCCCCACTGGATAGGCGGGCGAGAGCCATTGCATCAGCAGCAGGGCGGGTTCAGTGGTCATGATCGTGGCTGTGACCGCCGTGGGAGTGATCGTGATCATGCCCGTGGTGATGGCTGTGGCCATGTTCATGCGCATGGGTGCGACCATGGCCATAGGCGCCGCCTTCGGGGGTGAAGGGTTCCTCCACCTCGCGCAGATCCGCGCCCAGGTGGTTCAGCATGGTGCGGATCACATGGTCGCGCTGGATCAGCAGGCGGTGCTCTTCGATCTGACAGGGGGTATGGCGGTTGCCGATATGCCAGGCGATACGGGGCAGGTGGCTGGCGCGCACCTCCAGCAGCGGCTCCGTTGCGGCGATCACCGCCACCTCGCCGCCGCCCTCCAGGCAGAGCACCCCGCCCTGATCGAGCGAAGTCGTTTGCGGCAGGTCCACCAAGAGCTGCGCTCCGCTTTCGCAGGTCAGCACCTTGCGGCGCAGAAAGCGGGCGTCATAGTCCAGGATCACCCGCTCGCGGGGCTGGGCGTCATGGGCGTGGTCGTGATAGTGGCGGGCGGGCCGCATGGGGGCGCTCCTTTGCGGGCCCCCATGTTGCAGATGTCCTGTGTCCGGGCCGTGTGGCTCAGATGTACATGATGTCGCCAAAGACGTGTTTGACCACATCCTCGCGCTTCATGCCGCGTTTGGCCAGCTGCGCGTCCGAGAGCGCCATCAGTGCCTGCGCGCGTTTCACGCGGTCGTTGGCTTCGGCCATTTTCACCAGGCCGTTGCCGATGGCGCGAAAGAAACCGGCGATCAGTGCCAGCGGGTTCAGCGTGCTGTTTGTCTGTGCGTGTGTTGCGAATGCCATTGGGGGTTGCTCCTGTATCTAAGGCGTCCTCTCCCATGGCCACAACATAGCCGCAGTGCAGCAAATAGGTAAGCCTTTCTGACGCATTTCCGGCATGCGCCCGAGGCAAAGCTACTGTGTTTGTTGAAAATTTACGCATTCAATTCAGGGTCCTGATGGAATGATAGTCAAAACTGTCATCGCTGTCGCTGTAGATCGTGCGGGCGAGATACGACAGACCGAGCGCGGGCAGGTAGTAAACGATGTCACGATCGCCTGCCGGGTCGTCAACATAGCGAATCTCGACCGGAATCACATCATAGGTGCAGTCGCCATAGCTCTTTTGGATCGCAGGCTGGGGCGTATAGTGCTGCACCTCCTGCCCGAACTCGCCGATATTATTGACGGCAACGGTATAGCTCCAGCCTTGCCCGTTGGCGTCGGAGAGATCCGGCACACGAAGCTGATCCGGCGCAACCGGGAAGCTATAGGTGCTGCGGGTGCCCGGATCAGGAGCGCCGTCGTTCACATCCACCAGCTCCAGCACATATAGTCCCCGCGCCAGCAAGACCCGCGCAGCGCTGTTTGTGTCGCCAGCATAGCGATAGTGGCTCTCGATCAGCCCGGGGCGCTTTTGGCGGAAGATCTCGGTGTCCTCCTGATCAATATCAAAGGCGATGCCGCCGGTGGTCAGATCGGCGGCGGTGGGGCAGTCCGCCGCCCAAAGAGGCAGCGGCAGGACCAGCGCAGTCAGCAGAGCGGGCAGGCGGGGCATGGGAAGGCTCCTTTTGTGGCGATTTTCCTATACCCTAGAACAGGAAATAGCGCTGCGCCATGGGCAGTTCGGCTGCCGGCTGACAGGTCAGCAATTCCCCATCCGCGCGCACCTCATAGGTTTCCGGGTGCACCTCGATATGGGGCGTCGCGTCATTGAGTTTCAGCGCCGATTTGCCAATGCCGCGGGTGCCCTTGACCGCCAGCGTCTGTTTCGCCAGCCCCAGCTGTTTGCCGATCCCTGCCGCTTGCGCGGCCTCGGACACGAAGGTCACGGCGGAGTTCTCGACCGAGCGGCCATAGGCGCCCCACATCGGCCGCGAGTAAACCGGCTGCGGCGTCGGGATCGACGCATTGGGATCGCCCATCTGCGCACAGGCAATGGTTCCGCCCATCAGCACCATTTCAGGCTTCACCCCAAAGAAGGCCGGATTCCACAGCACCAGATCCGCGCGCTTGCCCACCTCGATCGAGCCGATCTCATGGGCAATGCCATGGGCGATGGCCGGGTTGATGGTATATTTCGCCACATAGCGACGAACGCGGAAGTTGTCGTTCTCGCCGGTCTCATCCGCCAGGCGCCCGCGCTGTTTCTTCATCTTGTCGGCGGTTTGCCAGGTGCGGATGATCACCTCGCCGACGCGGCCCATGGCCTGGCTGTCGGAGGCGATGATCGAGAAGGCCCCCATGTCATGCAGGATATCCTCGGCGGCAATCGTCTCGCGCCGGATGCGGCTTTCGGCAAAGGCGACGTCTTCGGGGATGGATTTGTCCAGATGGTGACAGACCATCAGCATATCCAGATGCTCTTCCAGCGTGTTGACGGTGAAGGGGCGGGTCGGGTTGGTGGAGGAGGGCAGCACATGCTCCTCGCCGCAGATCTTGATGATGTCGGGGGCATGGCCGCCGCCCGCGCCCTCGGTATGAAAGGCGTGGATGGTGCGGCCCTTCATCGCCTTCACGGTGTGTTCGACAAAGCCCGACTCATTGAGCGTGTCAGTATGGATCATCACCTGCACATCCATCGCATCGGCCACGCTGAGGCAGCAGTCGATGGCGGCGGGGGTGGTGCCCCAGTCCTCGTGCAGCTTCAGCGCGCAGGCACCGGCGTTGATCTGCTCTTCCAGCGCGGCGGGCAGTGAGGCATTGCCCTTGCCCGCAAAGGCGAGGTTCATCGGAAACGCATCCGCCGCCTGCATCATGCGACCAAGGTGCCAGGCACCGGGGGTACAGGTGGTGGCCAAAGTGCCATGGGCTGGCCCGGTGCCTCCGCCCAGCATGGTGGTAAGGCCGGAATGCAGCGCGTCCTCGATCTGTTGCGGACAGATATAATGGATATGGCTGTCAAAACCGCCCGCCGTGAGGATGCGGCCCTCGCCCGCGATCACCTCGGTGCCGGGGCCGACGATGATGGTGACGCCGGGCTGGGTGTCGGGGTTGCCCGCCTTGCCGATGGCATGAATGCGCCCGTCCCGCAGGCCGACGTCGGCCTTGTAGATGCCGGTCCAGTCTAGGATCAGCGCATTGGTGATCACCGTGTCCACGGCGCCAGCGGCGCGGGTGGCCTGTGATTGCCCCATGCCGTCGCGGATCACCTTGCCGCCGCCGAATTTGACCTCTTCGCCATAGGGGCCGGTGAGGTCGCGCTCCACTTCGATAATCAGATCGGTATCGGCCAGCCGCAGCTTGTCGCCCGTGGTGGGGCCATACATGGCGGCATAATCGGCGCGGGAAATTTTTGCGGGCATCAGCTGTCTCCGATGGCGTGTGTCAATTGCGGGAGGCTTTGTCCGGGGCCTCAGCCCCGGATCGCGCCCGACCCGCCCCCCTGGGCAGGCGCGATTGGATCGCCCCCACCCATGGGACGGGCGCGATCCTCAGCGGATCACCTGCTGGTTAAACCCATAAACCCGGCGCGCGCCACTGATCGGGATCAGCTGTACTTCGCGGCGCTGACCGGGCTCAAACCGCACGGCGGTGCCGGCGGCGATATCCAGCCGCAAACCGCGAGCGGCGGCACGGTCGAACTCCAGCGCCGGGTTGGTCTCGGCGAAATGATAGTGGCTGCCGACCTGCACCGGGCGGTCGCCGGTATTGGCCACCATCAGCGTCAGCGCCTCGGCGCCGTCATTCAGCACCAATTCGCCTGCGGCAGGGATGATTTCTCCGGGGATCATGGCTTTTCCTCCTTAGCCAGCGATCATCAGTGCCGAGCCGGCAAGCACGACCAGCCCACCCAGCGCACGGGTGACGACGGGAGCGCGCTGCGCGATACCGAGGCCGCCCAAAACGCCCGCCGCATGCAACAACGCCGTCGCAAGCGCAAAGCCCGCCAGATAAGGCAGTGCCTCAGCGCTCCCGAGTTCTGCGCCGTGAGCATGGCCGTGGAACAAGCCGAACAGTGCGGTCAGACCAGCGGCAGTCATCAACGGCAAGCGCAGGGCCAGCGCGCAAAGCCCGCCCAAAACCAGCACCGAGGCCAGAATCATCGGCTCCACGAAAGGCAGGCCAACACCGGCCATCGCCAGCAGAAAGCCCACCGCCATCGCCCCGACAAAGGCGACCGGCAGCGCCGCCAAGGCGCGACGATCATCGGACCGGCCAGCCAGCGTCACCGCCCACAGCCCGACGGCGATCATGGCCAGGATATGGTCTGCGCCAAACACCGGGTGGCTCACCCCTGCAACAAAGGAGCCATGCTCGGTTGGATCCAAATGGGCCAGCGCAGGACCAGCGGTGAGGGCGAGGGCAGGGGCGAGAGCAAGCAGTCGTTTCATCGTTGGCGTCTCCAGACAGGACATTAGCGAATGGGGTTATGCACGGTCACCAGCTTGGTGCCGTCGGGAAAGGTGGCCTCGACCTGAACCTCGTGGATCATCTCGGCGATGCCCTCCATACATTGGTCACGGCGGATGACCTCGGCGCCCGCCTGCATCATCTCCGCGACCGAGCGACCATCGCGGGCGCCCTCGACCACCGCGTCGGTGATCAGGGCAATCGCCTCCGGGTGGTTGAGCTTGACGCCGCGCGCCAGCCGTTTGCGGGCCACTTCGGCGGCCATCGCCACCAGCAGCTTGTCTTTTTCTCTTGGGGTCAGGTTCATCTCAAAGTCTCCAGCAGCGCGGCAGGCCGTCATCGGCCAGCCGGTCAAGAATCGGAAGCAGGCTCTGGCGTAGGAGAAAACTATCCACCGCCAGCAGCCGCAGGTGCAATAGATCCGGTGCCAGCAGCGAGGCCCCGCCAAGCGCGCTGCCCCCCTCGGGCAGGGCGGCGCGGATCCAGTCCAGCGCTGTTTCGGCCTCGGGCGCGGCAAAGACCAGCGTTGCCATGGCACCCGTCGGGGCCGAGAGCACGCCAGCGGTGCCGGGGCGCGCCAGGGTCGTGGCGATGTTGCCCGACAGGCGAATGGCATCGTGATAGATCCGGCGCCCGTCGCGAAAGATCTCCACCCGGTCCTGAAACCGCGCGGCGCTCAGCTGCTCGCCCATGGCGGCGCGGCCAAAGACCAGGGGTTCCACCATCAGGAAGCGTGCATCACTGGCCAGATCGGCGCGCAGGCTGCGGCGATAGCCGCTTTCCTGAAACAAGATGGTTTCCTGCGGCAGCCAATTGAGCCGCGCGCCATGTTCCATCACCAGCGTGGTCTGCATGATGCCGGTCTGATCCGGCTGGGCGCGATAGGCGCGTTCGGCGGCCTGGGTGGTCAGGGTCAGCTGGCTTTGCACCCCGGCGCGGGCCGAGAGGGCAAAACGGTCGCCGCCGGTAATGCCACCGGCGGAATTGATCATCACTGCCTCGACCGGCGGGCGGCCCTGTGGGAACAACAGTTTGAGCGCGCCCGACTGATGCAGCTCGTCCAGCGCCACCTGGCCATCGTCGCGCCGCTTTGCCGACACATGCCCACGCCCGATCGCACGCGGCTGGGCCCCGGTAGAGACCTCGGTGACGGGTCTCTCTGGCGTCGTGATACGGGCGATATCGTTGATCGTCCCTCTCCCCAAATGCGCGGCGGCACAGCCCGCTGCCTCTGTCGCGTTAATGAGCAGTTTTCCCGGATTGGTCGCAAAACTGCTATGATTCAACGCAAATTTACAATCCAGGATGAGCTACTTGCACAGCATTGCGGCACTTGTGGTGAAAATCGCCCAAGAATTGCGCAACCGGGGTTTCGGACATGTCCCGACCGGCCTGGCAATTGCAAAGCGATGCGGCAGTGCAGCACCTTTAAGCGGGCCAGGCGCGGCAGATATCCGGCAGAGACATCACCCGCGCATGGGCCTGAAACAAGAACCAAAGCAACAACAAGAACCAAAGCAACAAGACGTGTGACGGCCTTTCCGACTTGCAGCTCGATCAAGCCGCCACACTGAAATGCAACAACAGTTGCAGGCGTCAAAGGTATCGCCCCGCTGCCCAACCGGCAAGCGCCTGATGCCCCATGCGCCCTGCATGGAGGGAATGTTATGACTTTTCTGAAAAACACCGCCGCCAGCGTGCTGGCCCTGACCCTGGGCGCGGGCGCTGCGATGGCTGCGGATTGCCCGATCAAGGTGGGGGTTCTGCACTCGCTCTCGGGCACCATGGCGATCTCGGAAACCACGCTGAAAGACACCATGCTGATGCTGGTGAATGACCAGAACGAAGAAGGCGGCCTTCTGGGCTGTGAGCTGGAAGCGGTTGTCGTGGATCCGGCCTCTGACTGGCCGCTGTTCGCCGAAAAGGCGCGCGAGCTTCTGACCGTGCATGATGTCGATGTGATCTTTGGCAACTGGACCTCGGTCAGCCGCAAATCGGTGCTGCCGGTGATCGAAGAGCTGAACGGGCTGTTGTTCTACCCGGTGCAATATGAGGGCGAAGAGAGCTCCAAGAACGTGTTCTACACCGGCGCCGCCCCGAACCAGCAGGCGATCCCGGCGACGGATTACTTCCTTGATGAGCTCGGCGTTGAGAAATTCGCGCTTCTGGGCACCGATTACGTCTATCCGCGCACGACCAACAACATTCTGGAAAGCTATCTGAAATCCAAGGGCATCGCAGAGGAAGACATCTTTGTGAACTATACGCCCTTTGGCCATTCTGACTGGTCCAAGATCGTGTCCGACGTGGTGGCGCTGGGCGCGGATGGCAAAAAGGTCGGGGTGATCTCCACCATCAACGGCGATGCCAATATCGGATTTTACAAGGAACTCGCGGCGGCCGGGATCTCGGCGGATGACATCCCCGTCGTGGCCTTCTCGGTCGGCGAGGAAGAGCTGTCGGGGCTGGATACCTCCAACCTGGTCGGGCATCTGGCGGCCTGGAACTACTTCCAATCCGCCGATACCGAGGCCAATGCGGAGTTCGTCGCCAAGTGGAAGGATCTGATGGGTGAAGAGCGCGTCACCAATGACCCGATGGAGGCGCATTACATCGGCTTCAACATGTGGGTGAACGCGGTCAAGGCGGCAGGCACCACCGATGTGGATGCGGTGCGCGCGGCGATGTATGGCCAGGAATTCCCCAACCTGACCGGCGGTACCGCGGTGATGGGGGTGAACCACCATCTGGCGAAACCGGTGCTGATTGGCGAAATCCAGGACGACGGTCAGTTTGATATCATCTCTGAAACCGATCCGGTTCCCGGCGATGCCTGGACCGACTTCCTGCCGGAATCGGCGGTTTTGGTCTCCGATTGGAAGGATCTCGGCTGCGGCATGTACAACACCGAAACCAAGACCTGCGTGCAGATCAAATCCAACTACTGATTTTGCAATCATGACCTGCCCCGGGCGCGACCTGCGTCCGGGACACCACAAGATTTATCCCGCACCCATCGGGTGACAACAGGGTCGGACCCTTCCTATGACACAGCTTCTCCACGCCTGCCGCGCGCTGTTCTGCGTTGCGTTGCTGACACTTGCCCAGATCTGCGCCGCGCAGGACAGCACGCCTGACACCGTGCAAGTCAGCCCGCTGCAAGACGTGCTGCAAGCGGATGCGGCACTGATCGCCAAGGCCTCACGCAAGACCATCGGCCCGGTGATCGACCGCATCGCGGACTCGGGTCTGCCTGCTGCCGCGGGTTTTCTGTCGGACTGGCAGGAGAAAAACATCTGGCAGCGCAAGGCGGATGGGCTGTTCTTTCGCGGCGAGGAAGTGGCCGACCGCCTCTATGCGCTGCGCGATCTCGACAGTGGCCTGATCGTCGGAGAATCCCCCAAGGATGATCTGAACCAGCTGAAACCCAACAGCGGGGTTCGCGGCCTGATCGCCACCGCGCTGGTGCGCTTTCAGCTCTCCGATCCCGATCCGGTCACACGGGCCGAGGCCCTTCTGGCCATTGAGCGCCGCCCCGGTGCCGAGTTGCTCGCCCCGCTACGCGCCTCCATCGCGGCAGAGCCGGACGCGACCCTCAAGGCCCGCAAGCAGCGCATCGAGCGGCTCCTGACCATCGGCTACGGGCAGGACCCGGCAGACCGCATCGCGGCGATCCGGGCGATGCCCACGGATCTGGGCGTGGACGTGCGCGCGGCGCTGAACCCGCTGGTCGCCACCACGCTGACAGTTGCCCAAAAGCTGCCCGACGGCGCCAATCTGGCACGGATACTGACCCCGGGCAGCGCGGATCTGACCCGGCTCCAGGCTTACGACATGCTGGTCGAGGCCAATCTGGCGCCGCGCCGCGCCACATCGGCAGAGATCAAGACGCTGCTCGCCGATCATATCGAGGGCGGCCAGGTGGGCGGCGTTGCCCTCATCCGGCTGAGCGATCCGCAGGCGCGCGCGCTCGCCTATCAGGCGCTGGCCGGCCAGGGCCTGCTGCCGCCGCTGGTCACCGATGCCGATATCGACAGGGCACTGGCGGCGCATGTCTTCTTTGAAACCTATGCCGAACCCAATGCCGATGTGACCGCAGCGGCCGAGCTCGCGCTCGCCAGCATTGCCACCCGCGTCGGCCTCAACCAATCGCTGGACCTCGGGCTGGATGCGATCTCGCTGGCCTCGATCTATTTCCTCGCGGCCATCGGCCTTGCCATCACATTCGGCCTGATGGGGGTGATCAATATGGCGCATGGCGAATTCATCATGATGGGCGCCTATACCGGCTATGTGGTGCAGCAGGTGATCCCCAATCATACCGTTTCCATCCTGCTTGCGATCCCGCTGGCCTTTGCGGTGACCTTTGCCGCTGGCGTCGCGATGGAGCGGCTGGTGATCCGTCACCTCTATCACCGCCCGCTGGAAACCCTGCTGGCCACTTTCGGCATCTCCATCGCCTTGCAACAGCTGGCCAAGAACATCTTTGGCACCCAGGCCCGCCCGCTCACCGCGCCCGATTGGCTCGACGGCGCGCTGGTGATGAATGACGTGCTGGCGATCAGCTATATCCGCATCGCCATCTTTGTGCTGGCGCTGATCTTCCTGGCCTTCTTTCTGTTTTTGATGAAGCGCACCCGACTGGGGCTGGAAACCCGCGCGGTGACGCAGAATCCGCGCATGGCGGCGGCGATGGGCATCAACCCGGGACGGGTCAACATGCTGACCTTCGGGCTCGGTTCCGGCATTGCCGGCATCGCCGGTGTCGCCATCGGACTCTACGCCAAGGTCACCTCCGAACTCGGCGCCGATTACATCGTGCAAAGCTTCATGACCGTGGTGGTCGGCGGCGTCGGCAATATCTGGGGCGCGCTGCTGGGGGCGACCATGATTGGCGGCCTGCAAAAAGGCATCGAGTGGCTGAACCCCTCCAATACGCTCGCCGCACAGACCTATATGATCATCTTCATCATTATCTTCATCCAGTTCCGCCCGCGTGGGATCATCGCGCTGAAGGGCCGGGCGGCAGGAGACTGACCCATGACACGCCGATCCCAGTTTCATCTTTTTGCAAATATCCCGGGGGGCGCGGGGGGCTGGCCCCCCGCCGACAAAGGACAGGCCAATGCGTAAATCCTTTATCGCCCAAAACCCGTCGATCCTGATCTTCCTGGCCTGCCTCGCGCTCTTCACGCTTTGTGTGACGGTGCTCTCCGAAGGAGCCGGCGCGGGGCTTATCTCGACCAGCTTCATCAAGACGCTGGGCAAGACGCTTTGCCTCTGTCTGGTGGCGATCGCCATGGATCTGATCTGGGGCTATTGCGGCATCCTCAGCCTCGGACATTTCGCCTTCTTCGGGCTGGGCGGCTATATGATCGGCATGTGGCTGATGTATGCGCGCACCGAAATGATCGTGCAAAACGCGCTGGCGCAGGGGGGGATCCCGCCCACCCCGCAAGAGATCACCGACGGCATCGGCAGCCAGATCTTTGGCGTTGTCGGCAGCTCGGATTTCCCGCTGATCTGGGCCTTTGCCGACAGTCTGACCCTGCAATTGCTGCTGGTGGTGCTGGTGCCGGCCGTGCTGGCCCTGGTGTTTGGCTGGCTGGCGTTTCGCAGCCGTGTGGCGGGGGTGTACCTCTCGATCCTGACGCAGGCGATGACGCTGGCGCTGGCGCTCTACCTGTTTCAGAACGATTCCGGCCTGCGCGGCAACAACGGGCTCTCGGGGCTGCAAAACCTGCCCGGTGTCACCGCCCCACAGGCGCTGGTCTCCATGTGGTTCTTCTGGGCCTCGGCGCTGGCGCTGGGGCTGGGCTATCTGCTCAGCGCCTGGGTGATTTCCGGCAAATTCGGCTCTGTCATTCGCGGCATTCGCGACAACGAGGCCCGGGTGCGCTTCCTCGGCTACCCGGTGGAGAGCTTCAAGCTGATGCTCTTCACCCTCACCGCCATGATCGCCGCCATCGCGGGCGCGCTTTATTATCCGCAGGCTGGCATCATCAACCCGGCAGAGATCGCACCGATTGCTTCGATCTACCTCGCGGTCTGGGTCGCCATCGGCGGGCGCGGGCGGCTTTATGGCGCGGGGCTGGGGGCGGCTTTTTTCAGCCTTGTCTCAACCTGGTTCACCGGCGGGCAGGCGCCGGACATCAACCTTGGCTTTTACACCATTCAATGGGTGGACTGGTGGCAGGTGATGCTGGGGCTGTCCTTTGTCCTGGTGACGCTCTTTGCCCCCAAGGGCATCGGCGGGCTGTTTGATCTCTTGCAACGAAAGAACGACGCATGACCCAGATGAACACACTATTGGAGGTCTCCGGCGTTTCCGTCTCCTTTGACGGGTTCAGGGCGATCAACAACCTGAGCTTTCAGATCGGCCCGGCGGAGCTGCGCGCCGTCATTGGCCCCAATGGGGCGGGCAAGACCACATTCATGGATATCGTCACCGGCAAGACCCGTCCGGACGAGGGGCGGGTGCTGTTTGGCGAGAAATCCATCTCGCTTCTGTCGATGTCAGAGGCCAGGATCGCCCAGGCCGGGGTGGGGCGAAAGTTTCAGAAGCCCACGGTGTTTGAAGATCAGAGCGTGCGTGAAAACCTGATGATGGCGCTGAAGGCGCCGCGCAGCTGGTGGGCGGTGCTGCGGTTTCGCGCTGCCGCGCAGGATATCGCGCGGGTGGAGGAACTGGCCGAAGAGGTCGGGCTGCGCTCGGAGCTGGACCGCACCGCCGGTGAGCTCAGTCACGGGCAGAAACAATGGCTGGAAATCGGCATGCTGCTGGCGCAGGAGCCGCGCCTGCTTTTGGTGGATGAACCGGCGGCGGGCATGACCCCCGAAGAGCGCGCCCATACCACCGACCTGCTGATCGAGGCAGCCAAGACCCGCGCCGTGGTGGTGGTGGAACATGATATGGAGTTCGTGCGCCGGCTGAATTGCAAGGTCACCGTGCTGCATGAGGGATCGGTGCTGGCCGAAGGCGGGCTGGATCACGTGACCGCCAACCCGCAGGTCATCGACGTATATTTGGGGCGCTGAGCGATGCTGGATCTGAAAGATATCACCCTGCATTATGGCCACAGCCAGATCCTGAACGGGATCTCGATGCAGGCCGATGTGGGCGAGGTCACCTGCGTTATGGGCTGCAACGGGGTCGGGAAAACCTCGCTGATGAAGGCGATCACCGGCGCCCATGCGCGTTCCGGTGGGCGCGTGCAGCTGGATGGCGAAGAGCTGGGGGTGCTGCCCGCTCATGCGCTGGCGCAGAAGGGCATCGCCTATGTGCCGCAGGGGCGCGATATTTTTCCGCTGCTGACGGTGAAGGAAAACCTTGAAACCGGCTTTGCCTGCCTGCCTGCGGATCAGCACCAGATCCCGGATCATATCTTTGCGCTGTTTCCGGTGCTGAAAGAGATGATCGCCCGGCGTGGCGGCGATCTGTCGGGCGGGCAGCAGCAGCAGCTGGCGATCGCCCGGGCGCTGATCACCCGACCAAAGCTTTTGGTGCTGGACGAGCCCACCGAGGGCATTCAGCCCAATATCATCACCCAGATCGGAGAGGTCATCAAATTGCTGCGCGATCAGGGCGAGATGGCGATCGTTCTGGTGGAGCAGTATTTCGACTTTGCCTATGGGCTGGCGGATCGCTTCGTGGTGTTGCGCCGGGGCGAGGTGGTGCTGGCCGGCAAAAAAGACGAGGTGGACCGCGAGGCCCTGCTGGAGGGCGTATCTGTCTGATCTGATGCGACATCGGGTGAGGCCGGGCGGGGGGGGGGGCGCTCCCGCCCGTTTTGCCTGCATTAAAATGCCGTCAAAACCGTTGGGCGTGGCGGCGCGCTGCGGGCGTGATCCTGAGCGCGTGCACAGAGGCGGATCGTGGCATTTCCCTTCCGGTGGTGCGGGGGTATGGTTCTTGCAGACTCGCGGGTGGGGGCCGATTGCGCCTTGCTCGTGGCGATTTCAATTGCGAGCAACAGCAGGACGACAGGCACGTGGAAGATCAACAAGCGCAGGTAACCGTAACCGATCACCTTTGGATCCCATTGCCCGATGGCCGTCGTCTGGCCGCGCGGCTATGGCTGCCTGCGGGTGCGGGGCCATTTGCCACCATTCTGGAGTATCTGCCCTATCGCAAACGTGACGGCACCGCGCCGCGCGATGCCACCACGCATCCGGTTTTTGCCGCCAATGGCTATGCCTGCATCCGGGTGGACATCACCGGCTCGGGCGATAGCGACGGGCGCTTTGATGACGAGTATTCCGAGCAGGAGTTGTCGGATGGCGAGGCGGTGCTGGACTGGATCGCAGCGCAGCCCTGGTCCACCGGCAAGGTCGGCATGATCGGGATTTCCTGGGGTGGTTTCAATGGCTTGCAGATGGCCTATCGCCGCCCCGAAGCGCTGAAGGCGGTGGTCTCTGTTGCCTCGACCGTGGATCGCTATGCGGATGACATCCACTATATGGGCGGCTGCCTGCTGAGCGACAACAAGAACTGGTCGAGCCAGATGTTCGCCTATATGACCCGGCCGCTGGATCCCGCCTTGCGCGCGGATTGGCGCGAGGAATGGCTGGGGCGGATCAATGATCTGCCCTTCATGGGGGCGGAGTGGCTGAAGCATCAGACCCGCGATGATTTCTGGAAACATGGCTCCGTCTGCGAGGATTGGTCGGCGATCACCGCGCCGGTTCTGGCGATCACCGGCTGGGCCGACGCCTATGTCAACGCCCCGCCCGCCATCGCCGCCAAGATGACTGCTGCGCCCGGCAAGGCGCTGATGGGGCCATGGGAGCACCGCTATGCGCATATCTCCCAGATCGAGGCGGCGGATTTTCATGGCGAGGTGATCCGCTGGTTCGATCAATATCTGAAAGGCGCGGAGAGCGGCGCCGATATGCTGCCGGATTACCGCGTCTTCATGCAGGAGTTCACCCCGCCCAGCCCCAAAAACCTGCCGCAAAACGGCCGCTGGGTGGCCGAAGCGGAGTGGCCTTCGCCCAATGTGCAAGAGATCACCTGGCCGCTCAGTGATGGCGGCTTTGCCGAGGTGGCACAGGCGGGTGAGGGCACCGTGGCCCACCCCGCGACCCCGGGCGCGGCGGCGGGGGATTTTTGCCCCGGGATCCGCATTGATAACGAACGGCCCATTGACCAGACAGCGGACGATGCGGCCTCCCGCTGTTTTGACAGCACACCGCTGCAAGCGCCGATGGAGATCCTGGGCCGTCCCCGGGTGCGGCTGGCCTTCAGCGTTGACAAGCCGGTGGCGCAGGTCGTCGCGCGGCTCTGCGATGTGGCGCCCTCGGGGCAGTCGCAGCGGATCACTTACCGGTCGCGCAACCTCTGCCATGACGACAGTCACGAGGTCGCCACCAAGCTGGAGCCCGGCACACGGTATGAGGTGGAATTCGAGCTCAACGAATGTGCCCATCGGCTGCTGGCGGGCCATCAGCTGCGGCTGGCGCTCTCGACCTCCTACTGGCCCATCGTCTGGCCCGCGCCGGAGCCGGTGGAGATCACCCTGCACCTTGAGGGCTGCGCGCTGATCCTGCCGGAACGCCGGGTGACGCAAGAGATCGACCCGCAGGCGCCCGCGCCGGCACGGGAGTATCCCACCTATGAGGCCGAGGTGCTGGAGGCCCCCTGGGGCGAGGCGGAAACCCGGGTGGAGGCGGATGGCACCCAGGTGCTGGAAACCTACGACAGCTATGGCGATGCGCGTAACGCCAGCCATGGCCAGCGCGTCAGCAGCAATGTGCGCATGCGCTATGCCATCCACCCCGTTGATCCGGCCACCGCGCGGTTCGACTGCAACTGGGTGTTCAACTTTTCGCGCGAGGAGAGCGACTGGGCGGTGCGCATCGAAACCGACAGCCGGATGACCTGTGACAGGGAAAACTTCTACCTCTGGCGCAGGGTGGTCGCCAAGGAGGGCGAGGAGGTGGTGCTGAGCCGTGAATGGCAGGAGGAGATCCCGCGCGGGGTGCTGTGACCGGAACGGCAAAAGGGGTGCGGGTTGACCGCACCCCCTAGGGTCTGGCCCGGACAGCTGGCTGACCAGCTGTCCGGGCCTTGGGACGCGAACCTCAGGACTTGGTCCTCAGGACGCAAGCCTCAGGATTCGGGCCTCAGGATTCGGGCAGGGCGCGGGGGTTGAATTCGCACATCGCACCTGCCTGGGTCATTGCCTGCTCAAGGCCGTTCAGCGAAAACTTGCCATAGAGCCAGGTCTCCCCCTCGGCAGCACGGTCCACCGCAAAGCCGAAATCGCTATTCGCGGACATCATCTCGGAGAGCAGCTCGCCGACAAATCCCCCCGTCAGGCTGGCGCCATAGGTGAAACCGGGGCCGGTATAAAAGAACATCTCATCCCCGAGCCAGCTTTGTTCGTCGCCGATATAGAGCGAGACGGAATCTGTGATATCATTCCAGGGCGGCTCGGATTCATCCGGGGTCCAGGGGATGTAGATATAGTCGAAACTGGCGTTATAGCCCTTCTTGTCGAAGGCAAATTCGAGATAGCCACTGGTGTCGCGCGCCGAGGACAGCGTGTAGACATGGCAGCGATTGCCCTTGAAAACAGCGGCCCAGTTGCCGGCCTCGGCAAAGAGACCTGAGGCGTGGCTCAGGCTGGCAACAAGGGACAGCGCGGCAGCGCCGAGAAGGGGTTTCAACATGAATAATGTCCTCGCGAAAAATGATGCTGCGCAACAATAGGCGGCAATATATTCAGAGTTGTTAATATGGCTGGTGACGCGGCCCAAGGGGAAAAACGGGGCGCCTGGATCTGCGGCTCACTCCTCCGGGGTGACGTGGATGGCGAATTGCTCCAGCCCGGCGGATTGGGCTTCGATCACGCGAAAGCTCTCGCGCACCCCGGCCTCGGTCAGCTCGCGCGCGACGGTCAAGAGCGTATTGGGGGCGTGGTCTTCGCAAAGGTCGGCCATATGGTCGAGCTCGGCCTCGGCCACCGGGCGGGCGGTCTTCATGTCAGGAGCGCCGTAGATCTCGATGAAATGCTGGGCCAGCTGTTCAATCAGCGCGGTGGCCTCGCTGCTTTCGATCTGGGTCACCGCGACAAAGGTCACCCTTCCGCCGGTCTCCAGCCCCATCCAGCCATTGGCAAAGGCCTGGCGCTGCTTGCCGACCAGATCGCCCTCGCTCCAGTTGGAGAATTCAAAGCCGCCGGATATGCACCATTCGCCGGTGCGGGCGGGGTTGGCAAAGACATTTCTGTCGCTCTCGTCAAAATGGATGGCACGGGCCAGTTTCATCGCAAGTCTCCGGTCAGTCTCGCAGCAGGACGCTGCTGAGCGGGATCAAATGGGTGGTTGTCTCGTCACGCAGCAGCATGCCGAAATCCTCGTCAACGCCAAGGAAGCTGCCCTGCAACCCGTTGCGGCTGACCTCCTCACCAATGCCATGGGCGAGGCCGCGCCAGTCGGCGTGCAGCGTTTTCAGGTCGCCCTCGTCCCAGCGGTTGATCCAATGCAGGCAATGGCGCGTCCAGCTTTCCAACAGGCGCGGGGCAGAGACCTCGGCGCAGCCCTCGGCATAGAGCGCGGTCTGATCCGGGCTGTCACCGGCATCACCGGCGTCGCCATCGCCTTCGGGCCAGAGCGGCAGCGTGAGCCCGATCACCAGCCAGTCGGGTTGCTCTGTCGGGTCCTCATGGCTGGCGGCCACACACAGGCCACCGCAGCGCGCGCCGTTGATGCGCAGCCCGCCATCCCAGTCCAGATGCACCGCAACCTCGGGCGGGGCGAGGGCGCCAAGCGCGTTCTGAAAGCCAAGCCCGCAGACCGGCAGCATCGCCATCGCCTTTTCCAGCGGCACCTCGGGCGCGAGCACCAGCGCGGCGCGCAAGTAATCCGTACCCAGCTGGTAGACCACCAGTCCGGCATCCACGCCCAGCTCGGCCTTCTGGCAGGCCAGATCAAAGGGATCCTGCCCGGGCCCGGCGGCCTCGCCCGACATCAGGGGCGGGAAGGTGACCGGCTCGCTCATGCGGCGCCGCGCTCCACCAGCCCGGCGGCAATGTCCTGAAACGCCTTGGCCTGCGGGCTGTCGGGTTTGGACACCACGATGGGCGCACCGCCGTCCGCCGCCAGACGCACATCCAGATGCAAGGGCACCTCGGCCAGAAGCGGTACATTCATCTTGGCCGCCTCGGCGGCAACGCCGCCATGGCCAAAGATATGTTCCTCATGGCCGCAGTTGGAGCAGATATGGGTGGACATGTTCTCGATCAGGCCAAGGATCGGCACGTTGAGCTTCTGGAACATGTCGATGCCCTTGCGTGCGTCGATCAGGGCCACGTCCTGCGGGGTGGAGACCACGATGGCCCCGTCCACATGTGCCTTCTGCGCCAGGGTCATCTGCACATCGCCGGTGCCCGGCGGCAGATCCACGATCAGCACGTCGAGCGCGCCCCATTGCACCTGCATCATCATCTGTTGCAGCGCCCCCATCAGCATCGGGCCGCGCCAGACCACGGCCTGGTCGTCATTGGTCATCAGGCCGATCGACATCATGGTGACGCCATGGTTCCGGAGCGGCAGGATGGTCTTGCCATCGGGGCTGGCTGGACGGCCGGAAACCCCCAGCATGCGCGGCTGGCTGGGACCATAGACATCCGCATCCAGCAGGCCGACACGCCGACCCGCCTGTGCTAGCGCGCAGGCCAGGTTGGCCGAGACGGTGGATTTGCCGACGCCGCCCTTGCCGGAGGCCACAGCGATGATGCGATCCACGCCGGGGATTTTCTGCGGGCCCTGCGGCGCTGCCGGTTTGCTCGGTTTCAGATCCGGCGGCGGCGCCTTGGTGCTATGGGCCGTCATCAGCGCCGAGACTTTCTCCACCCCCGGCAGATTGGTCACCAGCGCCTCGGCCTGTTCGCGGATCGGCGCATAAAGTTCGGATTTGGCCGGGTCGATTTCCAGAACGAAACGGATATTGGCCCCCTCAAGGGTGAGGGCGCGGACGATCCCGGCGGCAACGATATCGCTGCCGCTGACGGGGTCAGAGAGGGTCTTGAGGGCGTCGAGGACGGCGTCGCGGGTGATGGACACGCGGGTCTACTCCTTGGGTTGGGTCCTGTCTTGCAGGTCTTTGTGTCTTTCTGGTCTGCGCTCTGGGTAACATGCCGGAGCGGGGTGGACCATCCGCCGCGCTCAATGATCGCGGCGTTTGCTGAGGTAGTCGTCCGTGGTGCGCACGCGGGGGCGTTCTTTGCTGGCAATGGGAGACCCCTGCTGGTGGAACTGCGCGTTCACGCGGCAATTGTCGCACATCTGGATCATCCGAGCAGCCTGCGGATTGGCAAACATCGCGTGTTTCCCGGCGAGTTTCTCGGTGATCTTCTCGACGGTGGATTTCACCCCAAAGAGCGCGCCGCATTCGATGCAGGCAAAGGGCTCTTCCTCGTGCAGAACAACCTGATCCAGCGCGGCTGAGGCAAGGTTCAGGCGCGGCTCCAGGGTGATGGCCTTTTCCGGGCAGGCGCTGGCGCAGATGCCGCATTGCAGGCAGGCGTCCTCCTGAAAGCGCAGCTGCGGCAGGTCCGGGTTGTCCCCCAGCGCGCCCGAAGGGCAGAGCGACACGCAGGACAGGCAGAGGGTGCAGGCCTCGGTATCGACCAGCACCGCCCCATAGGGGGCAGCCTCGGGCAGGGGCAGGGTCACATTTGCGTCGTTCAGCGCCTGTGCGGCCTGCCGGGTGATCTGGCGCCGCGTACCCATGGGGCGCAGTGGCGTGGCCACCGGGGCGGGCAGCGGCGTGTCCGCATAAAGCGCGTCACAAAGCGCGCCGGGCTCTGCAACATCCAGCAGGCGGGCAGAGCCGGGGGCGATGGCATTGGCCAGCTCGATCTCGTGCTGTTGCACCTCCAGATCGCTGCGCGGGCCGGGCAGCAGGGCAACCTCCAGGAAACCGGCGGCGCGGGCGGCCAACAGCTCAGCATGGCCAAAGCTGTTCAGCGCCTCGACCTCCAGCGGGATCACGGCGGCGGGCAGGCCGCGATCAAAACGGGCGGCAAGGCGGATCATCTCGCCGCCGTGGCCGTCCACCACCAGAAGGCGCGGCGCCTGTCCGCCCGCGTCGAGATAGGCTTTGGCCAGGGTCTGGATGCGGCGAAACAGGCTGTCCGCTGGCGGTGCGTCATAGCTGATCGCGCCCGAGGGGCAGAGCGAGGCGCAGGCGCCGCAGCCGGCGCAGATCATCGGGTCGATGGCGACATGATCGCCAGCGGATGTGATGGCGCCGGTGGGGCAGGCGTCCAGACAGCGCGAACAGCCGCTCTGGCTGGCGCGGGAATGGGCACAGAGCAGCGGCTCGGATTTCACATAGAGCGGTTTTTCAAAGGTGCCGACCAGCTGGCTGGCGGCGAGGATGGCATCGGCCACGGCCCCCGGCGATTTGGGGTCGGCCCGCAGATAGCCCTCGCGTTTTTCCGGTGCCGGGAACAGTGGCGCGGCGCCACTGAGGTCGAGGATAATATCGCATTCCGAGCGGCCGCCATCGCGGGGCGGCCCCCAGGACCAGTCACGCCCGGTGATATCGAGCGATTGCAGCGCGTCCACCGTCACCGCAAAGCCGCCAAGCGCACCGCGCGCGCTGCGCAGCCGGCCGCGGATTGCGTCGAACCCGCGCGAGGTCGGTGCCGCATCCGTGTCGCTCAACAGCACCGTGACGGCCAGGATGTCCTGAAGCTTTTCCGCCGCGGCCAGCGCGACCTCTGCCGGGCCGAGGATCAGGCAGAGCCCCTCGCTGATCACGTCCAGCGTCTTGGCCGCGGGGCCGGTCAGCTGCGCCTCGGCAACCAATGCGGACATTTTGGGTATCATCACGCCGGGGTTTGTGGCCTCAACCGACCATCCCGCCCGGTCGCGCAGATCGAGAAACAGCGGCGGTTCCACCCCGATTTCACCGGCCAATTCGGCAAAAAAGCGGCTTTCCTGCGTGCAGCAAAAAACTGCGTCCGGGGTCTGGAGCGCGGCCAGCGCGGCCTCGGATTCGCCAGTGCAGAGCGCCGAATGCACCTTGGAGCAGGCCAATCCGCAAGCTGTCGAGAGGGCCTCGGAATCGAGTGGCTGCGATCCAGAACAATCACACAAAATCAATCGTTTGGACATTGTTTCCTCGCTGGCGGTCGGGCTGGCAGATTGGGCCGGGAGTGGCGGTTTGGGCCTCACTCTAGGCATGATTCCGCCGGATCGTAAACCACCGCAAAAGTGAACGTTGCTGCCCAGGGTGGGCGCGGACCCTTACGTGATTCGGCTTGTGATCAGCAAAATTGAATGCCTGATAAAAAAACTAGAATTAGACAATTCGTCCAGCCTTGGGCTTGCGTGCCCCGAACCATGTCCAAATTGTCCACTGCTGCTGAAAATGCGGGCGTGATGTGAACTGTGTGCTTTTGTATGCGGGGCGGTTTGCGGCAATGTTACGGACAGCAAGCGCCAAGGACAGAACGTGGAGCAGACAGTCGCAAAGATGGATGTGATGCCGCTGGGCATCGTCATCCGGCGCAGGCCGGGGGTGACCCGATGGCAGCGCTGGTCCTGGAAGGTTGTCGCGGTGCTGCCCGGTGCGGCGGCCGCGGATTGGGCCCTGCTGCGCGAAGAGGGCGAGAGCTGCGAGTTCCACGCCGCCACCCTGCCGCTGGAGTTGCACCGCGCCGATGCCGAGGCATACATGCAGGGGCTGAGCGCCAATCCGCCCAGCGTCTATGTGGTGATGCGTCCCGGCAGTGACAGCCGCCCCGAGGTGACGCTGGTCACCGCCTCCCCCTATGAGGCGCAGGATTACGCCGATACCGGCGAGGAGCAGGTGGAGAAGGTCACCATGCCGCTTGGGCTGGTGGCCTGGGTGCGCGATTTTACCCTGGCGCATTTCAAGGCAGAGGAATTCAAGAAACGCCGCCGGGATCGCCAGCGGGTCGATCTGGAAGAGGACGGCGTCGGCGATGCGCGCATTCCGCAGCTGACGGATGTCTACCGCGCTCCGGTGAAAGCGCGAAAGGAGCGGCTGCAATGAGCGCGCGGAATTTCTGGTCCCGTCGTCGTGCCGCCGTCGAGGCGGAAGAACTGGCCGAGGCCCGCGCGCTTGCGGAGGCAGAGGTGGCCGAGCGCGAGGCTGCATTGGCCGAGCGGGACGATGCCGATATCCTGGCCGAGCTGGAGCTGCCGGACCCGGATACTCTGGGCGAGGGGGATGATTTCAAGGTCTTCCTGAGCAAGGCGGTGCCGGCCCGGATCAAGGCTCGCGCGCTCCGGCGTCTCTGGGCGAGCAACCCGGTGCTGGCCAATGTGGACGGGCTGATTGATTACGGTGAGGATTTCACCGATGCCGCCATGGCGGTGGAGAATATCCAGACCGCCTATCAGGTCGGCAAGGGCATGACCGCCCATGTGGAAGAACTGGCGCGGCAGGCGGAGCAAGAGGCGGCAGAGGCCGCCGGGGAGGCGGAGACGCCCGAGGCGAATGATGCCCCGGAGACGGATCTGGATGACGCGACCGGGCGCGACGAGGCCGAATCGCTGGCACAGGATGTCGCACAGGCGGATCGGCACGTCCTGCCACCCAATACCGATGATACACCCGCTGCTCTGGTAGAGGGCGACCTGGCAGAGGACGATCTGGCACTGGCCCCACCGCCGCGCCGGATGCGCTTTGCCTTTGACAGCGCGGGAGAGACCCTATGAGTGAGGAGAGCCGGATGAGTGATGCAGCGCTGACGGTGCCGGATGCGGCCCCGGCCGTCGCCACGGAGGACCGCCTGCGCGCGGATCTTTATAACTACCTCGGGCTGATGCTTGCGGCCCCGCCTGACGAGATGTTGCTGGCGCAGACGGCGGGGCTTTCGGGCGATGAAACGCCCTTGGGTCAGGCGATCACCCAGCTGGCGCGGGTGGCGAAACGCACCAAACCCGCCGGGGCGGAACGCGAATTCAACGCGCTGTTCATCGGCCTCGGGCGTGGCGAACTTCTGCCCTATGCGAGCTACTACCTGACCGGCTTCCTCAACGAAAAACCGCTCGCGGTGCTGCGCAACGACATGCGTGCGCGCGGCCTGAGCCGGGCGGAGAACGTGTTTGAACCCGAAGACAACATCGCCTCCCTGATGGAGATGATGGGCGCGCAAATCGTGGGCCGCTTTGGCCCTGCTGCCTCGCTGGAGGAGCAAAAGACGTTCTTTAACAAACACATCGGCCCCTGGGCCGGGCATTTCTTTGCCGATCTTGAGGCTGCCAAGACCTCGGTGCTGTATGCATCGCTGGCCTCGGTGGGCCGCGCTTTCATGGAGATCGAGGCAGAAGGATTTCGGTTGGGGGGCTGAGCGGCCCGCGAACCAGAAGAGGCGCGCGGGGAGCGTGCGCAGGGGAGGGCGGACCAATCGCCCGTCGGATCACATGGAGGAGATCCATATGTCCCGGAAAGAAGAAGGCGCCAGCCGCCGCGACTTTCTGAAATTGGCTGCAACCACCACGCCGGTTGCGGCTGTGGCTCTGGCCACCACCGGAGGCGAGGCCGAGGCCGCAGCCCCGGACCTGACATCGAACACGATGCAGGATACCGCGCATACCCGCGCCTATTACGACAGCACCCGGTTCTGATCGGTTGCCCTTCATGCCTTAGCCGACTGGTTGCGTGACGCCCGACCGTGCCGAGGTTTTCATCATAACCCAGCGCGTTTCCAATTCTGGGAACAAGCAAGGGAGGCATAACATGCTTAGGAAAAAGACCAACGGGGTTGCGCGACGCCCCCAGCGGACCAGTATCCTGTCCAAAGTCGGCGACACTACCGTCGACCGCCGCGCGTTCCTGCGCGGTTCCGGCCTGGCCATCGGCGGGCTTGCAGCGATCAGCGCCACCGGCGGAACCGTGACGCAGGCGAATGCCGCCGCATCGGCGACCGGTGATGTCGAGACCATCAAATCCGTTTGTACCCATTGCTCGGTCGGCTGTACCGTGATCGCTGAGGTGCAGGACGGCGTCTGGACCGGGCAGGAACCCGGTTGGGACAGCCCCTTCAACCTCGGTGCCCATTGCGCCAAGGGGGCCTCGGTGCGCGAACACGCCCATGGCGAACGCCGCCTGAAGTACCCGATGAAAAAAGAGGGTGGCGAATGGAAGCGCATCAGCTGGGAACAGGCCATCGACGAGATCGGCGACCAGATGATGTCGATCCGCGAAGAAAGCGGACCCGACAGCGTCTATTGGCTCGGCTCGGCCAAGCACAACAACGAACAGGCCTATCTGTTCCGCAAGTTCGCCGCCTATTGGGGCACCAATAACGTCGACCACCAGGCGCGGATCTGCCACTCCACCACCGTTGCGGGTGTTGCGAATACATGGGGCTACGGCGCCATGACCAACAGCTACAACGACATCCATAACTCCAAGGCGATCTTTATCATCGGCGGCAACCCGGCCGAGGCGCATCCCGTCTCGCTGTTGCACGTGCTGAAGGCCAAGGAGCAGAACAACGCGCCGCTGATCGTCTGCGATCCGCGCTTCACCCGCACGGCGGCCCATGCGGATGAATATGTCCGCTTCCGTCCCGGCTCCGATGTGGCGCTGGTCTGGGGTCTGCTGTGGCATATCTTCGAGAACGGCTGGGAGGACAAGGAGTTCATCCGCACCCGTGTCTGGGGCATGGATCAGATCCGGGACGAGGTGAAGAACTGGACCCCGGAAGAGGTCGAACGTGTCACCGGCGTGCCTGGTAGCCAGATGGAGCGCGTGGCGCGCACCCTGGCGAACAACCGTCCCGGCACCGTGATCTGGTGTATGGGCGGCACCCAGCACACCAATGGCAACAACAACACCCGCGCCTATTGCATCCTTCAGCTGGCGCTCGGGAACATGGGCACCTCTGGCGGCGGCACCAATATCTTCCGTGGCCACGACAACGTGCAGGGCGCAACCGACCTTGGCGTTCTCAGCCACACGCTGCCGGGCTATTATGGCCTGTCTGCCGGGGCCTGGGGCCATTGGGGCCGCGTCTGGGGCGAGGACATGGATTGGCTGAAAGGTCAGTTCGCCACCGTCAAGGGCGCCGACGGCAAGGACAAGAACCTGATGCTGGAAACCGGCATTCCGGTCAGCCGCTGGATCGACGGTGTTCTTGAAGATGCCGAAAACATGGACCAGCCCAACAAGGTGCGGGCGATGGTGCTCTGGGGGCATGCGCCCAACTCGCAGACCCGCGGGCCGGAGATGAAAACCGCGATGGAGAAACTCGACATGCTTGTCGTGGTGGATCCCTATCCGACCGTCTCTGCCGTGTTGCACGACCGCACCGATGGTGTCTACCTGCTGCCGGCCTGTACCCAGTTCGAGACCCGTGGCTCGGTGACCGCATCCAACCGCTCCATCCAATGGCGCGACCAGGTGGTGGCGCCGCTGTTCGAGAGCAAGCCGGATCACGTGATCATGGCGAAATTCGCCAAGAAATTCGGCTGGGCAGATCGTCTCTTCCGCAATATCGAGATGGAAGACGACGAAACCCCCAACATCGAAAGCATCACCCGCGAGTTCAACGGCGGCATGTGGACGGTGGGCTATACCGGCCAGAGCCCGGAACGCATCAAGCTGCATATGGCCAACCAGCACACCTTTGACCGCACTACGCTGCAAGCGGTCGGCGGCCCTGCGGATGGCGATTACTACGGCATGCCATGGCCCTGCTGGGGCACGCCCGAGATGAACCACCCGGGCACGCCGAACCTCTATGATATGTCCAAGCCGGTTGCCGAAGGCGGCCTGTGCTTCCGCGCCCGTTTCGGGGTGGAGCGCGATGGCGACAATCTTCTGGCCGAAGGGGTCTCCAACCCCGGGGCAGAGATCCAGGACGGCTATCCCGAGTTCACCATGCAGATGCTGATGGACCTGGGCTGGGATGGCGATCTGACCGCCGAGGAACGTGCCGCGATTGATGCGGTGGCCGGACCGAAGACCAACTGGAAAACCGACCTTTCCGGCGGTATCCAGCGGGTGGCGATCAAACATGGCTGTGCGCCCTTCGGCAATGCCAAGGCCCGCACGGTGGTCTGGACCTTCCCGGATCCGGTGCCGCTGCACCGCGAGCCGCTCTATACCAACCGGCGTGACCTGGTGGCGGATTATCCGACCTATGAGGACCGGAAATTCTACCGCCTGCCGACCATGTATGCCTCGATCCAGAAGAACGACGTCTCCAAGGAGTTCCCGATCATCCTCACCTCCGGCCGTCTGGTCGAATATGAGGGCGGCGGCGACGAGACCCGTTCCAACCCCTGGCTTGCGGAACTCCAGCAGGACATGTTTGTGGAAATCCACCCGCGCGATGCCAATAACCTTGGTGTGCGGGACGGGGCGCAATGCTGGGTCGAAGGCCCCGAAGGCGGCAAGGTCAAAGTGATGGCCATGGTCACCGAACGGGTCGGCGAGGGGGTGGCCTTCATGCCGTTCCACTTTGGCGGTCACTATCAGGGCAAGGATCTGCGGGACAAATACCCCGAAGGCTCCGACCCCTATGTTCTGGGCGAAAGCACCAACACGGCGCAGACCTATGGCTATGACTCGGTCACCCAGATGCAGGAGACCAAGGCCACTCTCTGCAAAATTATGCCAGCGTAAGGAGACGGATAAATGGCACGAGCTAAATTCCTGTGCGACGCCGAACGCTGCATCGAGTGCAACGCCTGCGTCACCGCTTGTAAGAACGAGCACGAAGTCCCCTGGGGCATCAACCGCCGCCGGGTGGTCACCATCAATGATGGCAAACCCGGCGAACGGTCGATCTCGGTCGCCTGCATGCATTGTTCCGATGCGCCCTGCATGGCGGTCTGCCCGGTGGATTGTTTCTACCAGACCGAAGAGGGCGTGGTTCTGCACTCCAAGGACCTCTGCATCGGCTGCGGCTATTGCTTCTACGCGTGCCCCTTTGGCGCGCCGCAATATCCGCAGGCGGGCAACTTCGGCTCTCGCGGCAAGATGGACAAATGTACCTTCTGCGCCGGTGGCCCCGAGGAGAACAACAGCCAGGCCGAGTTCCAGAAATACGGGCGCAACCGGATCGCAGAAGGCAAATTGCCGATCTGCGCCGAGATGTGCTCCACCAAGGCGCTTCTGGCAGGCGATGGCGACATGGTCTCCGCCGTCTACCGCGAGCGCGTGGTGGCCCGTGGCTTTGGCTCCGGCGCCTGGGGCTGGGGCACGGCCTATAGCCAGAAGGGCGGCTAAGACGCCCCTCTGACCTGACTGGCTTGCCGATGATCGAAGGCGGCCCGCCCCTGCGGCGGGCCCCTTCTGGCATGGCGGTCTCATTTCTTGTTTTCAAATCCGGGTTCTGGAGGAGTCCTATCCATGCCACGCCTGATTTTCGTGTTCGTTCTGAAACTGGCCCTGCTGTGCGGCCTCTCGGCCCATGCGCAAGAGACGGCCCCCGCCGTGCCGGACCGCAGCGCCACCGGTGGCGCGCAGACGCTGGAAGATATCCTCGCGCGCCAGAATGCGCAGCGGGTGGACGAGAGTTTCCGCGCCGACAACACCGGCAACCCGGAGGGGGGCGCATCCATTACCGAGCAGCTCGGCACCCTGGGCGGCCAATCCGACCCGGAGCTGTGGCGGGCGCTACGCTATAATTCGGCCGACGTCCGCGTCTCTGCGGGCGGCGAGGTGGCAACCGTGCTGGTGCAGGACGGCGGCATGCACTGGCTGGCCTTCCGCGCCGGTCCCTTGCGCCACTATGGCGGTTGGTTGCTGCTGGGCACCATCGCGGCGCTGCTGGTCTTCTACCTGCTGCGTGGCCGCATCGGCATTGACGGCGAAAAGACCGGGCGCACCGTCACCCGCTTTCAATTCATCGAGCGCATGGCGCATTGGACCCTGGCAGGCTCCTTCATCCTGCTCGGGCTGACCGGTCTCTTGACGCTGTTTGGCCGGGTGCTGATCCTGCCCAACCTCGGCAAGGAGCTGAATTCGACGCTGCTGATCGGGTCCAAATGGATCCACAATTCGGTCTCCTGGGCCTTCATGCTGGCGCTGGTCATGGTGTTTGTGATGTGGGTCGCGCATAACATTCCCAACCGGCTCGATCTGGTCTGGATCAAGCAATTCGGCGGCATCATCGGCAAGAAGCACCCGCCGGCGAAGAAATTCAACGCCGGGCAAAAGGTGATCTTCTGGTCGGTGATCGTCTTTGGCGCGTCGATCTCTGTCTCCGGCCTGTCGCTGCTGTTTCCGTTTGAGCTGCCGCTTTTTGCCAAGACCTTTGGCATCCTTAACGATCTCGGCCTGCCGCAATGGGTCGGCTACGGCGCGTTGCCCACCGATCTGGCGGGGCAGGAGGAAATGCAGCTGGCGCAGGCCTGGCACGCGATCATGGCCTTTGTGCTGATGGCGATCATCATTGCGCATATCTATATCGGCTCGGTTGGCATGGAAGGCGCCTATGACGCCATGGGCAGCGGCGAGGTGGACGAGGCCTGGGCGCATCAGCACCACTCGATCTGGCTCGAAGAGGTGCAGGAGAAAAACCGCGCCAAGGCGGACGGGGCAGGGGCCACACCGGCGGAATAGCCCCGGTGCCCGAGCTTGAGAATTTGCGGATCCCGTCTGGCGGCGGGATCTGCTAGACTTTTTCACGACGCCATCGACGATCAAAACCGTCAATCAAACCGACCATCAACCCGATCACCAAGAGGATGACTGACATGAAAGCCATGCTGACAGGCTTTGCCCTCATCGCCGTGCTTGCTGTTGGCGCGGATTTTGCGCTGGATCATGCGGGCTTTTCGTCGCAAGAGCGCGGCTCCGGCGCCTCCGTGCGCCTGAACTAAAACGGGCCGCGCCCGAGGGAAGCCCCATGACCGTCACCGCCATTCGCGATGAATACTCCGAAACCATGTCCTCCGCCTCGATCCTGGTGATCGACGACGAACCCGGCATGCGTCACTTCATGACCAAGGTGCTGTCGCCGCGCTGCAAACGCGTGGAGCAGGCGGCCTCGGCGCGCGAGGCCTCGGAGATCCTCGACAAGGCACATTTTGACCTGATCGTGCTGGATAATATCATGCCCGGCATGACCGGTCTGGATTGGGTGGCGGAGCAACGCCGGGTGGGGCTGTTTGCCGATACCATTCTGGTCACCGCCTATGCGGATCTGGATACCGCCATTCAGGCGCTCAGGATCGGCATCGCGGATTTCGTGCTCAAACCCTTTCGCGCCAATCAGATCCTGAACGCAGTCGCCCGGGCCTTGGATCGCAAATATCTGCGGCGGGAAAACTATCTGCTGAAACACGCGCTCTCCTCCGGCCAATCCGGCGGCGGCGGGCGGCTTCTGGGCAAATCCGAGGCCATCGCAAAAGTGCGCGAGATGCTGACCCGGCTGGCGCCCCTGCCGACGCCGGTGCTGTTTACCGGCGCGTCCGGCACCGGCAAGGAGATCGCGGCGCGCACGCTGCATGGGATGTCGGACCGGGCCGAGAAACCCTTTGTGGCGGTGAACTGCGCCAGCCTGTCGCCGGACCGTCTGGCAGAGGAGCTCTTTGGTGTCATTGACGCGCAGGAGCGCCGCCGCGACGGGCTGTTCCTGCATGCCGAGGGCGGCACGCTGTTCCTGGATGAGGTGGCACAGATGCCCGAGCAGGTGCAGGCGGCGCTGCTGCGAGTGCTGGAGGATCAGCGCGTGCGCCCGGTGGGGGCGGAGCGCGACATCCCGCTCAATCTGCGCTTTCTCTTTGCCACCAATGCGGACCTGCAACAGGCGGTGGCGGCGGGCAAGTTCCGCGCCGATCTCTATCACCGCATCAATGTGGTCAATATCGAGATGCCCCCCCTCAGCGCGCGGGTGGAGGATATCGTCGAGCTGGCGATGCTCTTCATGGAGCAATTCGCGCTGTCGCTGGGCATGCCGGCACTGGAGCTTGACGAGGAGACGCTGCTGAAATTCTCGCGCTATGAGTGGCCCGGCAATGTGCGCGAGCTGCGCAACCTGATTGAACGCTCGGTGATCCTCGGCGCCTTCCCGGAGGCATTTGCAGGCACCGGATCGGTGACCGGCGTGGCGGCGGTGGAGAACCTGGAGATGGTCACCCAGCGCCATGTGATGCATGTGCTGGACGCCTGCGACGGCAACCGCGCCGAGGCCGCCCGGAGGCTGGGTGTCTCGCGCAAGACCATTGATCGCAAATGTGCCAGCTGGGGCGTATGAGCGCCCCAAGCTGATCAACTGCAACCGGGTTTAAAGGAACTCGATGTTGTCGAGGACGTTCTGCGCGTAGTCCCCAAAGTCAAAGAACCCCTGAACCACAACAACGCCAATATCCTCACCGTCCTGGCTGGCGGTGATGATCATATTGCCGCTGTCGCTGTCAATTCGGTGGGCAATATCCGTACCCTGGTCAAACACGAGCCGGTCGAGGGGCCTGTTATCGTCGGTGAAGTTCCCGGAAATCGTATCGCGCCCAAAGCCGTCATCGCCGCGCAGACGGAAATCGAAGGTGTCGCTATGTTTGCGCGCCGTTGCGAATAATACATCGTCCCCAGCGCCACCGCTGAGCCAGCCGCGACCTCTTATATCGTCGTTTCCGTTGCCACCGAACAGGCGATTGATGCCTCTTTCGTCGTTGATGTGGTCGTCGCCAGCCCCACCAAATACCGTGTCCCGACCGGCACCACCGCTGAGATACACATCATCGCCGCCGCCACCGAAGATGCGATCACGCCCCCATTGGCCGTCGATATTGTCGCTGCCATCGCCGCCGCGGATGACATCCCGGCCGGTGCCGGTTCTAACCTGGCTGAAGCCGTCACCCAGCCGCACCGTATCGTTTCCGCTGCCGGTGTTGACATCGACGGTCTCGCTGCGCGCGCGCAGGTTGATCAGGTCGTCGCCACCATAGCTGAATATGGTGATCCCATCGGACAATTCGCCGTTCTTGGGTTTGGCGAGGCCATGTTGCACCAATCGGTTGGGGGATTCACTGCATGAATCCAGCATGATAGCTGGGAAGGCATGAGCAGCTGGCCCCCTACGAAGTACAA
>NZ_JAATOX010000046.1 GCF_011806385.1 Phaeobacter sp. HF9A
CTTCATCGGAATCTCCTCGTTCATCCTGCCGAGAAAATTCTACTTCCGCATCCCCTTAAGATCGGGGGGGATTACCCTGCCTTGGCCGCTGCAGCGACGTGGGGCGGCATGGGGAGGCCGCAGAGCGTCAGATAGCCCACGATGTCGGGGGAATGCCGCGGTCGAAGATCAGGGGGCCTGAGAGTGTCTGTGCGGCGCTGTAGGCGCCCAAGTCGCACTCCAGCATCCGTTCGATCCGCCCAAGGGAGGGCGTCCCCGCCGCTCTGTATCTCCTCGCGGATGATCGCGCGGCCGGATTCGGGAATTGTGTGGAAGCCGCGGCCAGCGAGCTCGGTGATTAGGCTGGTCTTGCCCGCACCAGGGCCGCCCGTCACGACGAAGAAATGATCGCTCATCGGCCATCCTCGGGTTTGACAGGGGAAGGGCTGCGCAGCATTCAATACGCCATTGGCGTGGATCGGAGTGGTATGGATTTTCGTAGGTAAAACAGCACTGGTCTGCGCGGCAGAGGCAAATCCTCTGGCAAGAAAGGCAGAACTATCTGGTGCTTTTCAACACCGATGTGAGCTGCCCTTGCGAGATCGAACCTCCGAGCCCTTGCTCACCATGCGATCGCTCAACCAGCTGGTCCGAGATGCCACCCGTTCAATTGGTCTACGGAAGCTCGTTTCCATGTTCGACATCCGCCCAATGCTTGTTAACGGGCATACGGGCTGCCCGCTTTGCCATTTCCTCAATCTGGATCGGTCGAAAATTCCACTGATCGACGCCGACATTTATGCTGTTTCGCAAGCCTGCCCATTGGTCATGGACGTGGCCAAATAGCTGCAGGGCGCCTCTGCGTGCGCCGTTCCAAGTGATCATCGGGTAATGGCACAGGACGAGGCTGTGTTCGCCGTCCTGGATCTCGGCCATGTACTCGGTGCTTGCCCATGGGAGAGAGATGACCGCTTCATCGTCGTGGTTGCCGATGATCAGATGCTTGCGTCCGGGGAGGCTGTGAAACCAGCTCTCGAACTGTGCCGTATCGTCAGCGCGACCGAAGGCGAAATCCCCCAAAATCCAGAGGTCATCATCGTGCGCGACGCAGGCCTGGAAGTTGGCGATCAGGGCCGCGTTCATCTCCGCGGTTGAGGCGAAGGGGCGCTTGCAGAAGTCGATGATGCGGTGGTGGCCGAAGTGCAGGTCGGCCGAATACCAGTTGGCCATACCTGTGCCCTCCGTGTTCGTCGTCCCTCAGTTTAGGGACGAGATTATATGGGCGCAAATGTCTTTCAGTTCAGAGGAATTGCGGACGGCGAAACGTTTGGAATATCAGCAGATACCAGTCTTGCCCGGGCAAGATGCCAAGTAGAACCGTATAGGTTCCAGTCCTCGGCGAGCATCACAATCAGGAAAAGGTGGCTGGGATGGTAGGATTCGAACCTACGGTACACTGTACCAAAAACAGTTGCCTTACCACTTGGCTACATCCCAACACTGTCTGTGAAGGGCGTTCTAATGAGAGTTTCGAAGGGCTGCAAGGGGTTTTTCTGAAAAAAATGCAGATCATCGACAAAACATGATTTTTTTCATTCCTTACAGAACACTAGCCGGAAAAACATGGGCTGTAGCGTGACCAGACGGCCGCGTGAGGGGAGCAAAAAGGCTCCCCTCGGTGTTGGCGCGTCATGGGGGCCCTTCACTCTGGCACGCCAGCCTCGCGCAAGGCGCTGGCCCAGTCCTGGCCAGAGGGGGTAAAGGCCGCCGCATGCTCTTGCATATAGCGCGACACAGAAAAGTCAGGGGTGACTTTCATCAGGTTTTCAACCACATCGCGCGCTTCGTCGCCGCGCCCGGACATCTGGAGGGCAATCGCCTTGGTGCGCAGCGTCGAGGGGTAAGAATCATTTGCCTGGAGAGACTGGTCCGCCAGTTCGATCGCGCGATCATAATCGCGGGCAGCAAGGCTCACCGAGGCGGCCAGCGAGTCAAAATAGTAGCGCTGCGGCCCCAATGGCGAGAGACGGCGGGCCGCTTCGGTCAGGCGGATGCCTTCGTCGGGGTGGTTTTGCATCGCCCGCGTCGCCCCCTTCAGCAAGAGAGCCAGCGCTTCGTTAGGGTTGTCCTGAAGCGCCTTGTCATAGGAATACTGCGCATTGTCGAACTCGAAGGTCAGATAGCTTGCAATCATACCTTTCAACGTATGCGCCAGCGAAAACGCCGGGTCCTGTGCCAGCGCCGCATCTGCGAGATTTTGCGCCATCAGCGTGCTCTTGCGACGATCATTGGACAGCCCCTTCTGCACGCCCATCACATGCCAGATTCCGGCCCAGGTCAGCACCACCGGGTGATGCATTTCCCGCTCCATCAATGTTTCGAGAATCTCGTTTGATTTCTCGAACTGATCGGCATGTTTGCTCTGCATCATGACGATCGCCGCCATCAGCAGGGTGTGATTGGCCAGATTGGACAGGGGGCGGAAACTGACGAGCCGCACGGCCTCGCCCACCACCGTCTGACCGATCTGGCTGGTCACATCGCGCAACGGCAGGCTCTGCCCCATTAACAGGTCGGACAGGGCTCCCTTGAATTCCCTTGACCAGATCACCTTTTCGCGGTGGGCATCATGCAGATCCACCTGCGCGATGAAATCATGGCCGTTAATGAACACCGAACCGGAGACCAGATAGCTGACCCCGGCCACCGAGGAGACTTCGGCCGGGCGCACCTCTTCGGGGCGGAACTGGCGCGAGGCAAGGTAGGAGGTGACCGAAAAGGCCTGGCTGCGGGACAGCTGCCGAGACAACTCCTCCGACAGGATCGCGCCCAATGGCGCGTTGGAACTGCCCGGCGAGCGCTGCACAAAGGGCAGAACCGCAATCGAGGGAAGCAACTCATCAAGCACCACCCTGCCCCGATCCCGCGGCGCCCAGGGCGGATCCTGCGGCGGGGGCGTCGCGGTCATGTCCTGGGTCCGCATGCCCGACAGCCACTCTGCAAAAATGCTCTCATGGGGCAGCTCGAACCCTTCCATGAAGGCGCCCCGCGACGGGTCGTCCTCGATCTCGACCATATTGAGATCCAGCGTCACCCGTTCGCGATTTGCCACCAGCGCCGCGGAGGCGGTGGGGCCGATATGTTTGCGCAACGTGGACAGGGCCGTGCGCAGGCTGGCCTTTGCCTGCTCGGGCTGGGCAAAGCTCCACAGGGTATGTTCAAGAAAAGCGCGCGTTCGGATCCCGTCTTCCGCAGTGATCAGCAACGCCAGAAGCGCCTGATGCTTTGCTCCAAGTTGAATGGGTTCCCCATCTGGCCGATACACACCAAACGCGCCGTACTGACGGACTTTTAACACTACAACCATTAGACACTCTCGCCATACAAGTTACTCACATCGCCACGACAAAACACTCAAAAATTGCGTCGCAGCGACCTCACTCCCACCATTAAAGCACCAAAACCCCGTATCACCAACAAAAAAAGACTTTTCAAGATATGTGTGCGATTACATTGTGTTAACAATCTATAAATAAGATTGTATACATATTAACAGACCCTCCATTTGATATACCATAGGTTGTATTTATAATTCATTATTTTACAACCTTAGAGATTTCTCGCCATCCGATACCGGCCTGACACATATATGATTTTTCAAATTGATCAGCTGCGTTTCAGCGTACTCACCTGACGGCTCGGCGCGCGCCATGCCTTAATCTTCATCGCCACATCCAGAGCCACATCCAGAACGGTCCGGCGCGCGCCCCCGAAGCCCCCCGAAGCCTGCCGCGCCCCTTGCAGATGCGGCTGACGGCTCTGGTCCGCCCCTGGCGAATCCCCCCTGCTCGAGGATCTGGTCAGCGCCGCCCTCTGCTGCTAGAGATCGGCGTGGTCACACCTGTGTCGCGATCAATTGCTACACGCGGCGGGACTGTGACACGAGACAAACAAGAGCCCCAACATGCTGCTTTCTCCCTTCGATATCCCCGGACGCTTTTTCCGTGGCAATCTGCACACCCATTCCAACGTGACCGACGGCGCCCTGAGCCCCGAAGAGGTCTGCCGCCGCTACAAGGCCGAGGGCTATGATTTCATCTCGCTCACCGACCATTTTGTGGGGCGCTGGAACTATCCCATCGTCGACACCCTGCCCTTTCGGGACGCGGCGTTCACCACCCTGCTCGGCGCCGAGCTGCACTCCGGCGCGCAGGAAAACGGCGAACTCTGGCACCTGCTCGCAGTGGGCTTGCCGGCTGATTTCGCGCCCTCCCACTCGCCGGATTTCCACCCGGTGGAGGGTCAGGAAAGTGGCCCCGAGATTGCCGCCCGCGCGCGCGAGGCCGGTGCCTTTGTCGCCATTGCCCACCCGCAGTGGTCCGGTCTCACCATGGACGACGCCCGCAGCATCGAGGCCGCCCATGCGGTGGAGATCTACAATCACGGCTCGCATATGCTCAGCGATCGTGGCACCGGCATGCCGCAGCTCGAACTGCTGCTATCCGAGGGCCGCGACCTGACACTGATCGCCACCGACGATGCCCATTTCAAGGGCCCCGACGCCTTTGGCGGCTGGGTAATGGTCAAGGCCGAAGAAAACAGCCCCGAGCAGCTCCTCGCCGCGCTGAAAGCCGGGCAGTTCTATTCCACGCAGGGTCCCGAAATTCACGGCATCTGGCTGGAGGGCGACACGCTCCGCGTCTCCTGCTCCTCCGCCCGCGCGGTGATCGTGCAGGGCATCGGCAATGCCTCCGAGGTCGCGCAGGGCAGCTCGATGACGCAGGCGAGCATCCCCCTTGGCCGTCTCGCCCAAAGCCCCTGGCTGCGGGTGAGCGTCATTGATCCCGCCGAGAAACGCGCCTGGTCAAACCCCTTCTGGCCCGGCAAGCTCTGAGCTCAGCGTGACACGCCGCGCCGGGCCGCAGGCCCGGCGCCCGGCCCAACGGGAGCGGGGCTTTTTCAAAGCACCAGCGACGGGCGGGAGCTCCCCCGCCCGCAGCCACGCTCACTCCGCGTCGTCAGAAGAGCCGGAGAGATCCTTCAGGATCGGGCAATCCGGGCGGTTGTCGCCGGCGCAGCAGGTAATCAGCTCGCTCAACGTATCCCGCATCGCCTCCAGATCGGCAATTTTCGCTTCGATCTTGCTCAGATGCGCCTGCGCCAGTTGCTTTACATCGCTGCTGGCGCGGGTTTCATCCTCATAAAGCCCAAGCAGCACCCGGCAATCCTCGATCGAGAACCCAAGCGCCCGCGCCCGGCCCAGAAAGGCCAGCTTGTGCAGATCGGTCTCCGCAAAACAGCGATAGCCATTGGCGCTGCGATTGGGGCGGATCAGCCCGATGTCTTCGTAATAGCGGATGGTCTTCGCCGCGAGCCCGGAGCGGATCGCCACATCGCCGATATTCATGGTGTGCCACCTCCTGCCTCTGCCCCTGCCCCGCTCGCCGACCATCACACAAGCGATGTTGCGGCGACAGGGTCAACCCGTGTCCGTTCCAAGATGGATATTTGTTGCGCAAATCTCAAGTCACCACGGGCACCGCCGCGCCCCTGCGTCGCAGCACGCGGTGGCAAGGTCGTATTCCTGCGCACCGCCCCCTGCCCTGCCCCGATACCATGCAAACAGACACAGGGGCCACATGGCACACCGCCCGCTTCGACTGTTGCGTCTTTATCCTGCGGTGATGTACCTCTTGCTCCGACAGCGCGATTTCTTCAAAACGTCTGAAGAGCAAGCCGCTGGCGTCACTCGCGCTCACCACCCGGCATTTCGCAGGACGGAATGTCACAAGGGTCTGAAAAGTCTGATTAGAAGGACAAGATGATGATCAAAACCCGTGCCGCAGTTGCCCTCGCCCCGGGCAAACCGCTTGAAGTCATGACCGTGAACCTCGAAGGTCCCAAGGCGGGCGAGGTCCTGGTGGAGATCAAGGCCACCGGCCTCTGCCACACCGATGAGTTCACCCGCTCCGGCGACGATCCCGAAGGCATCTTCCCCGCGATCCTCGGCCACGAGGGCGCAGGTGTGGTGATCGAGGTCGGCGAAGGCGTCACCAGCCTGGAGCCCGGCGATCACGTGATCCCGCTCTACACCGCCGAGTGCCGGGAATGTGAATACTGCCTCAACCCCAAGACCAACCTGTGTCAGGCGATCCGCTCGACCCAGGGTCAGGGCCTGCTGCCCGATGGCACCACCCGGTTTTCGCTCGAAGATGGCACCCCGATCCACCATTACATGGGCTGCTCCACCTTCGCCAACCACACCGTGGTGCCGGAAATCGCGCTGGCCAAGATCCGCAAGGACGCGCCTTTTGACAAGGTCTGCTACATCGGCTGTGGCGTCACCACTGGCATCGGTGCAGTGATCAACACCGCCAAGGTCGAAATCGGTTCCACCGCCATCGTCTTTGGTCTCGGCGGCATTGGCCTTAACGTCATTCAGGGCCTGCGTCTGGCCGGTGCCGATCAGATCGTTGGCGTTGACCTGAACCCCGGCAAGGTCGAAATGGCGACCCACTTCGGCATGACCCATTTCGTGAACCCCTCCGAGGTCGAGGGCGATCTGGTGGCGCATCTGGTCGAGCTGACCGGGGGCGGTGCTGATTACACCTTTGACGCCACCGGCAATGTCAACGTGATGCGCACCGCTCTGGAAGCCGCCCACAAGGGCTGGGGCGAGAGCATCATCATCGGCGTGGCCCCCGCCGGCGCCGAAATCTCCACCCGTCCGTTCCAGCTGGTCACCGGCCGCTCCTGGCGCGGCACCGCCTTTGGTGGCGCCTCTGGCCGCACCGACGTGCCGAAAATCGTCGATTGGTACATGGACGGCAAGATCGAGATCGACCCGATGATCACCCACAAGCTGACGCTGGACGAGATCAACCACGGCTTTGAGCTGATGCACGAAGGCAAGTCGATCCGCGCTGTGGTGGAGTTCTGATCCACCCGCTGCCCCGGCAGATCACATCAAAACGCGGGCCTCAGGGTCCGCGTTTTTCATATTTGGCGACCTGCGCCCTTGACCTGCGGCACCTGAGCGATGAGCCTTGAGCCAGACAAGAGGGCCTTGCATGCTGCACCTGTTCCGCAACCGCGCCTATCGCCATCTCTTTGCCGCGCAGGTGATTGCGCTCTTGGGCACCGGACTGGCCACCGTGGCCCTTGGGCTGGCCGCCTTTGACATTGCCGGTGCGCGGGCAGGCAGCGTGCTGGGCATCGCCTTGACCATCAAGATGGTGAGCTATGTCGCGCTCGCCCCCATTGCCAGCGCCTTTGCCGACCGGGTGCCACGCCGCACGTGGCTGGTCTCGCTCGATCTGATCCGCGCATTGGTGGTGCTGGGGCTGCCCTTTGTGGATGCGGTCTGGCAGATCTACCTGCTGGTGTTTCTGCTGCAAGCCGCCTCTGCCGGGTTCACACCGGCGTTTCAGGCCACCATCCCCGATATTCTGCCCGAAGAAGAGGATTACACCCGCGCGCTGTCGCTGTCGCGCCTGGCTTATGATCTTGAATCCCTCGCCTCCCCGGCGCTGGCCGCGCTGTTGTTGACCCTCGTCGCCGCGCCCACGCTGTTTGTTGGCACCGCGATCGGGTTTTCCCTTTCGGCGCTCTTGGTGGTCTCGGTGCGCCTGCCCGCCGCCACACCACAGCCCGCGCGCGGGTTTTCGGACCGCACCACCCGGGGGCTGCGGATCTATCTGCGCACGCCGCGCCTGCGCGGCTTGCTGTGCCTCTCGCTGGCCGCCGCAGCGATCAGCGCCATGATCTTTGTAAACACCGTGGTGGTGGTGCGCAGCACGCTTGGGCTCGGCGAAGGCGAGGTGGCGCTGGCGCTCGGTGCCTTTGGCGGCGGCTCGATGCTGACAGCGCTATTGCTGCCCTCGCTTCTGGGCAGGCTACCGGATCGGTCGGTCATGGCAGGGTTTGCGGGGCTCGGCTGCGCCGCTCTCTGCGCCACTGCGCTGTGGTCGCTGAACGGCCTCAGCCTGAGCGGCGTGATGATCTGCTGGTTTGTCGCCGGGATCGGCTATTCGGGCACGCTGACCCCATCCGGGCGGCTGCTGCGCCGTTCCGCCGCTGCCGAAGATCGCGCCGCGCTTTTTGCGGCGCAGTTCACATTATCGCATGGCTGCTGGCTGCTCTGCTATCCCTTGGCCGGGCTGGGGATGACCTGGCTGGGGCTGGAGCCGGTGCTGTTGATCCTCGCCGCCATCGGTATCATGGGGATCCTCGCCGCCCTGCGCCTCTGGCCCCGCAATAGCGGTGATGCCTTGCGGCATGAGCATCCCGATTTACCCGCCGATCATCCGCATGTCAGCGCCACGCAGCCACAATCCCACAGGGGGTGAGGCGCGCGCTCTCCGCCACCGTCGAGCGAGGATCAGCGCGCCAAGGAGGCCTCCACCGCCGCAAGCGTCACGTCATAGCCCCACAACCGACGCAGATGTTTCAGCACCTCGGCCTTGTCGGCCTCTGCGAGATGCACATTGTCGCGCACCGTATGGGTCAGCTTCAGCGTCCGGTCGCCCTTCAGATCCGCGTCCGTCACCTGAATATCGGGCTCGATATAGGCAAGATCATACTGCCGCGCCAGATCGCGGCGGATCGCCTTATAGCCCGCGCGGTTGTGGATCTGGCTGATCACCAGCTGCGGGTGGGTTTCGTCATCGGTGAGGGTGAAGAGCTTGAACTTGCGGATAAGATGCGGCGACAGGAACTGCTGGATAAAGCTCTCGTCGCGGTAATTCGCCCAGGCATCGCGCAACACGCCGCGCCAATCCGGGTTGCCTGCAAACTCCGGGAACCACTCGCGATCCTCCGGCGTCGGGGCCTCGCAGATGCGGCGAATGTCCTGCATCATCGCAAAGCCCAGCGCATAGGGGTTGATGCCATTGTAGCGCGGATCGTCATATTCCGGCTGCATCACCACATTGGTATGGCTGTGCATCATCTCCATCAGCGCGCCCTGGGTGATCAGCCCCTTATCGTAAAGCGCGTTGATGATGTAATAATGCACAAATGTGGCGCAGCCCTCGTTCATCACCTTGGTCTGTTTCTGCGGATAGAGATACTGCGCCAGCATCCGCACGATCCGCAGGATTTCCCGCTGCCAGGGCGCCAGAACGGGGCTGTGTTTTTCCAGGAAATAGAGGAGGTTTTCCTGCGGCAGGTTCATCTGCTTGCGCCGGTCCGCATGATCGAGGTCCACCTCTGTTTCGGCGTCTCCCCCCTGCCCCATGGTGGCGTCGGTCCAGATATCCAGCGCGCTCTGACCCTTTTCATAGGCCTCGCGCAGCTGCTGCATCGCGCGGCGTTCCTCCTGCGTCGGCTTGGGCGGGCGACCATAGCGGAACACCCCCTGCGATTGCAGCGCATGGGCGGCGTCCAGCACCTCCTCCACCGCGTCAAACCCATAGCGTTCCTCGCAGGCGGCAATGTAGTTCTTGGCAAAGGCCAGATAGTCGTGGATCCCGGCGGCATCGGTCCATTGCTGGAACAGATAGTTGTTCTTGAAGAAATGATTATGCCCAAAGGCCGCATGCGCCATCACCAGCGTCTGCATCGCCATGGTGTTTTCTTCCATATTGTAGCTGATGCAGGGGTTGGAGTTGATGACGATCTCATAGGCCAGCCCCTGCCGCCCGGTGCGATAGAGCGCCTCGTCGCGGGCGAAATGCTTGCCAAAGGACCAGTGCTGATACATCAGCGGCAGCCCGACGCAGGAATAGGCGTCCAGCATCTGCTCGGCCGAGATGATCTCGATCTGGTTGGGATAGATATCAAGCCCGAGATCGTCAAAGGCGATGGTCTCGATCGCATCGCGGGCTTTTTCCAACAGCTCAAAAGTCCACTCCGGCCCGTCAAACAGCGGCGTGACACTCTCTTTCGCGGTTTGCATGCGGTTTAACCTTTCACTTTGGGCAGGAAGAACTCCCGGAAGATCGGATAGATATGTCGCGGCTCCGACACCCGCTGCATTTCAAAATGGGGCGCGGCGGCCTTGACCTGACGGTAGTTCTGCCAGAGATCCTCGCCCGCCTCGGTATTATCCAGAAGCATCTGCGCCGCTTCCTCGACGATTTCCACATAGGCGTAGAACTGGCAGACCGGCAAAATCTGTTCGAGCAGAAGCTTGCGGCAGCGCATGGAGTCATTGCCGAAGTTTTCCCCGTCCGAAGCCTGCGCGCCATAGATGTTCCATTCATCTGGCGGATAGCGTTCGTCGATGATTTCCTTCATCTTTTCAAGCGCGGTCGACACAATCGTGCCGCCGGTTTCGCGGGCATAAAAGAAGGCCTCCTCGTCCACCTCCTGCGCGTAATGGGTGTGGCGGACAAACACGATCTCGGTATGTTCATAGCAGCGCGTCAGGAACAGATGCAGCAGCAGGAAGAAGCGTTTCGCCAGATCCTTTTCGCGTTCCTGCATGGAGCCGGAGACATCCATCAGGCAAAAGACCACGGCGCGGGACTTGCGGATTTTTTCCGGCACGAAGGTATCAAACCGCAGATCCAGCGGGTCGATATAGCCCACCACGCGGCGCTTGCGCTTGATCCCTTCCAGCTTGAGCCGCAGTTCGGTCAGGACCTCGTCCTGACCGGGACTGCGCGCCTCGATCGCCTCCAGCTCGGCGATCTGCGCTTCCAGCTCGCGCTGTGATTTGGTGGTTGGGCGCTGCAAGGCGATGCGACGGCCCAGCGAGTTGCGCATGGTGCGCACCAGATTGAGGTTGTTGGGGGTGCCGGCCGTGGTGAGGCCGGCGCGGCGGATGCCGATGGTTTCGGTTTCCACCGTGGCCTTTTCCACCAGATCCGGCAGCTCCAGCCCGTCAAACAGGATTTCCAGATACTCGTCCCGCGTCAGGGTAAAGGAAAACTCGTCATCACCCTCGCCATCCTCGGAGGCTTTGCGCCCTCCCTCGCCCGCGCCGCCCTGGGGGCGGTCAATCGCATCGCCAACCACAAATTCCTTGTTGCCCGGCAGCACATGACGGCGATTGCCGCCGGGGCCATGGTAGAAGCGCGGCTCCTTCAAGCCCCTGGTCGGGATGGTGATTTCCTCGCCATTTTCCGGCACGCTCTCGCCCTTGCCGATGGATTTTTCCCGAACCGACCGGTCCACACGTTCCTTGATATTTTCCCGCGCACGTCTGAGGAACCTTTGCCGGTTCCCCAGGCTTTTGCCTTTTGGATTTGCGCGCCTGTCGATAAAGTGGTGCATCTGGACTGCTCCCGCCTGTTAGCCCGCCTTGTTCACCCGCATGTACCATTCCACAAGGCGTCGGACCTGCCTGTCAGTATATCCGTGCGCGCGCATGCGCTCGACGAACTCCTGGTGTTTGCCCTCGGTCTGGCTGTCTTTTTTCGATCCGAAGGAGATCACCGGCAGCAGTTCCTCGACCTGGCTGAACATGTGTTTTTCAATCACATCGCGCAGTTTTTCATAGGAGTTCCACGCCGGGTTTGACCCGGTGTTGGCGCGGTGGCGCAGGGCGAATTTGACCACCTCGTTGCGGAAATCCTTGGGATTGGCGATGCCCACCGGTTTTTCGATCTTGGAAAGCTCCGCATCCAGAACCTCGCGGTCATAGAGCTGGCCGGTGTCGGGGTCCTTGTAATCCTGCTCCTCGATCCAGGCGTCGGCATAGGCGATATAGCGGTCAAAGACGTTCTGACCGTATTCGGTATAGCTCTCCAGATAGGCTTTCTGGATCTCGTTGCCGATGAATTCCTCATAGCGCGGCGCCAGGTCGGATTTGATGAACTCCAGGTATTTCTGTTCGGTGTCCTGCGGGAATTGCTCGCGCTTGATCATCTGCTCCAGCACATACATCAGATGCACCGGATCGGCGGCGACCTCGTTGGTGTCGTAGTTGAAAACCGAGGACAGCACCTTGAAGGCAAAGCGGGTAGAGACCCCGTTCATGCCCTCGTCAACGCCGGCGCGGTCCTGATATTCCTGCACGGTTTTCGCCTTGGGATCTGTGTCTTTCAGGCTCTCGCCATCATAGACCCGCATCTTGCTGTAAAGATTGGAGTTCTCATGCGGTTTCAGCCGGGTCAGCACCGAGAAGCGGCTGAGGATCTTCAGCGTTTCCGGCGCGCAGGGCGCCTCGCGCAGCTCCGAGTGCTGGATCAGCTTTTCATAAATCCGCGCCTCGTCCGACACCCGCAGGCAATAGGGCACCTTGACGATCGACACACGGTCAATAAAGGCCTCGTTGTTCTTGTTATTCTTGAACTGCTGCCATTCGCTCTCGTTGGAATGGGCCAGGATCAACCCGTTGAAGGGAATGGCGCCAAAGCTCTCGGTGCCCATGTAATTACCTTCCTGGGTGGCCGTGAGCAGCGGATGCAGCATCTTGATCGGCGCCTTGAACATCTCGACAAATTCCAGAACCCCCTGGGTGGCGCGGTTCAGCCCGCCGGAGAAACTATAGGCGTCCGGGTTGTCCTGACTGAAATGCTCCAGCTGGCGAATATCGACCTTGCCCACAAGGGTGGAGATATCCTGATTGTTCTCGTCGCCGGGTTCGACCTTGGCCACGCAGATCCGGCGCAGGCGGGAGGGGTAGATTTTCTCCACCGTGAACTTGTTGATATCGCCCTCAAATTCATCCAGCCGCATCACCGCCCAGGGGGACATCAGCCCCGGCAGGCGATGAGGGGCGATGCCATATTCCTCTTCGATCAGCGCGCCCATGCGCACCGGATCAAACAGGCCCAGCGGGCTTTCAAAGATCGGCGAGATCTGATCCCCGGCTTTCAGCACGTAGATCGGCTGCTCCTCGATCAGACGTTTGATCCGTTCCGCAAGCGAGGATTTCCCGCCCCCGACCGGCCCCAGCAGATAGAGGATCTGCTTGCGCTCCTCCAGCCCCTGGGCCGCGTGGCGGAAATAGCCCACGATCCGCTCGATCGTGTCCTCCATCCCGAAAAAATCCGTAAAGGCGGCGTAGCGTTTGATGGTCCGGTTCTGGAATATCGGCCCCAGCCGGCTGTCCTTCGATGTATCGACCAGTTCTTCGTCGCCGATGGCCTTCAACATGCGTTCTGCCACATTGGCATACATGCTGGGGTCGTCGCGACAGGCCGTCAGATAGTCCTGCAAAGACATTTCCTGCTCGCGCGTCTGGCCATAGGCCTCTGCAAAAAGCTCTGCAACTTTATTCATCGGGATCTCGCCTCCTGGTTTGCGTCGCTACCCGTCCTCCTGGGTTCTTGGATTGCACGCGAACAGTCTGGCCTGACGAGGGCCCTTTAGGTGTCCGCGTTATTGGTGTTCTTAAGAGTCTGCTCGGTGCTGCTGGCGTGCGTGTCGCCCGCGCCCCATTCCGACTATTAACGGTAGGGGGAATTCAGCTTACGCCAAGGGGCAGCAGCGGATTTTTCTGGGTCCAGTATACACTAGATGTGCCATCAAACCTACCAAAGCTTGGTATATTTTCGGTTAACAACGGTAAACTTTTGTAGAGCGCCGCATTCGTGCCGCCCGCTGTGCTGATCTTTTAAGCTGCAACATATCGCATAGATCCAACGCCGCATCGCCCGGAATCTGGCCCCGCGGGCGCTGTGGCGGAAAACAAAAGTGAGGTGTTTTGAGCACGCTATCAGGGCAAACAAATGATAAAAAGCGTCGCTCAGTCTAGACACACACACAATATTGAATGCATATTCGCCTCAAATAAGCCGCACAAGACGGCATTAGGCAGAAATACAGGTACAGAAACAAGCGACGCGGGGCGTTTCCTGCTGCGTGTCCGATAATAAAGTGAGCAGTTCAGCATGAGCACCGTTGCATATATTGCCCGCGATCCATCGGGGACAAACCAACATGGCACCTCGCCCGAAGGGTCGCCCGCGATCATTTCCACGACCGGCGCCAAGGATATTTCCCTTAACCTGGATCCCACCGATATCGAGAGCTACGCCCGTCGCGGCAATGATCTCCAGCTGACGCTGACCGATGGCACGGTGGTTGAACTCGACGGGTTCTACAGCAACGCGACCACCGGCCCCAAGAACCTGTTCCTCAGTGACGAGGGTGATTTCATCGAAGTGGTTCTGGAAGACAAACCCGACGGCATGCTGTTTGCCAGCTACGAGCCGATGGATCTTTCCGGCAAATGGAGCGCCTATGACGATATGGTGTTCTTTGACGTGGACCGTATCGAGCCGGTGGTCGCCCCCCTGGCCGTGCCCTTCCTGGGTGGCCTCGGTGGTATCGGCGCGGCGGCAGCAGGGGCTGCGGTTCTGGCCGGTGGCGGCGGTGGCGGCGATGGCGGCGGCGGTGGCACCTCAAGTGCGATCATTCCGACCGTGAATGACGCCGATGGCACCTATGGGGTCGGCGAAGGTGACCCGGATGGGGTTACCATTTCCGGCACTGGCGAGGCTGGGTCTGATGTTGAGGTCACCATTGGCGATGTGGTGGTCACCACGACCGTCAATGACGACGGCACCTGGTCGGTGAATATCCCGACCGCAGATCTGCCCGATGATGGCGTCTATGAGACAGTCGTTGACGTGGTGGCGCCCGACGGCACCCCCTATGAGGATCTGGACGGTCCGACCATCGACATCGACAGCGAGCCGCCGGTGGTGGAAATCACCGAGGGCACCCAATCCGTGGGCGACATCGTCGATGGCGCCGAACAGGCCAGCGGCACCGTGATCACCGGCACCGGCGAGGCTGGTGCCACCGTGACGCTGGAAATCAACGGCGCGACCCACACGACCACCGTGGCCGAGGATGGCAGCTGGTCGGTCACCTTCAGCTCTGACGAGATCAACACCGGCGAATATGAGACCGGCATCACCATTACCACCACCGACCCTTATGGCAATAGCACCACCACCACCGATGTGCTGGAAGTGGACACCGAAACTTCGGTAACCATCGACAGCGGCCTTTCTGGCGGCGATGACATTGTCTCTCTGGCCGAATCCGAGGCAGGCGTGGCGATCACCGGCACGGCCGAGGCAGGCGCGACGGTCCAGGTCACCGTGCAAGGCCTCACCCGCACCACCACTGCAGGGACGGACGGCAGCTGGACCACCACGTTCCCCGAGGGCACCTTCCCCGAAGGTGAGTATGACAGCGAGATCACCGTTACCTCCACCGATCTGGCGGGCAATACCGCCACCGCCACATCGATGATCGCGGTGGACACGGATGCGGGCTTTGTAATGTTGGACGAAGCTCCGATCGAGACCGATGACATCATCAATGCAGATGAGCGCAGCGACGGGGTCACCATCACCGGCACCGCCACCCCAGGCGAGACGGTCACCGTCACCCTGGGCACCGCCTCTGGCACCACGGTTGCCGACGCCGATGGCAACTGGTCCTATGACTTTGCCGCGAGCGAGATCCCCGAAGGCACCGACGAGTTGGATGTCACCGCCTCGATCACCGACGATCTGGGCAACACCGAAACTGACACCGACACCGTCGGCCTAGACACCGAGGTTGTGGATTACGGGTCTGACAGGCTGCAAACCACCGATGACGTGATCAACAGCGATGAGCTCTCCGACGGGTTCCTGCTTGAAGGCACGGTCGAGCCCGGCTCCACCGTCACCGTGGACATCGAGGGCAAGACCCATACCGCGACGGTTGATGCGGATGGCAACTGGTCCGTGGCGCTTGACAGTGATGACCTCGCCGGCGGCACCTATGTCACCACCGCCACCATCACCGCCACCGATCCGGCCGGCAACGTGGAGACGATCCCGCAGAACTTCAGCGTCGATACCGATATCAGCGCTGCGGTCGTCACGGGAACCGGGACCGACGGGAGAGATAACCTCACCAGCATCTCCATCGAAGAGACATCCGACCGCATTTCGGTCAGCACGATGGAATCTAACGGCACCTCCGAGGTTCAGGATTTCAGGACCGTCGACCTTGGCGGCGAAGACATGCTGCGGTTCGATAACGCGATCGACGACAACATCAACCTCCTGCTCACCACCGAGGATACGGCGGGGAACTCCTCCTCCACCCTGGTGTTCTTTGAAGACAACGCCACCGAAAGCGGCACGCTGGATCACGCGTCCCTGTCGTCGTTCAACATCGACACGCTGAACCTTGAATTCGCGGATGACGTGAACCTCACCCTGACCGAGGCGGATATCAACGCGCTGTCGAGCAACTCTGACACGCTCACCATCATCGGCGGGTCTGGCGATAATGACGCGGTCACCATCAGTGACGCCAATGCGCAGGGCACACAGACCGTGGATGGCAACACCTTCAACGTGTTCACGGTGGGCGACGGCGACACAACGCTGCTGGTGGACGACGATATCTCCGTCACCATTATCTAAGCGCCTCAGCGCGGCCCTGTCCCGGATTTCGCACCCGAACCCCGCCAGAGCCGCGCTGAAATGATGACCTGCGGATCAACCGCGGGCCCCGAGTAGGCACGAGGACAGAATATGTATCTGGCACGAGGCATTTCCGCCATTGCACTTTTGTGCAGCCTTACGGCGTGCGACCTGCCGAACACGGGCCAATCGCTCGACGGATCCGGCAGCAATTTTGCCCAGGCCGAAGATGCACCGCAATCCGAAGTCATTTCCTCGCTGCAACACCGCCGCTCGCTTTTGCAGAGCGGCAGTATCTATGGCGAGGTCGCCCATTCGGCGCTGACCGGCTCTGCCCGCGCCTCCGAGGCGGCGCTGATCAGCGCCAAGCTGCGCGCCGAGGCGCAATCCAAGAACTGGCTGCCTTCGCTGCGCCCCACCGTGAGCCTGAATGATCTGGGCGAGATGGTGGCCAGCATCCTTCTGGAACAGATCCTCTTTGACAACGGCCACCGCAAGGCCGAACGCGCCTTTGCCGCCGCAGATGTGGAAGTGGCCGCCGTCACCCTTGCCGAGGACATGAACGACCGGGTGGAAACCGCACTTGGGCTCTATGTCTCGGGGCTGCGCGGGGACGAGAAAGCCGCCTACGCCCATCGCGCCATCCGCACCATGCGCGATTTCGAACGCGTCGTTGTGGGGCGTGTGAATGGCGGCGTGTCGGATCGCTCTGACCTCAATGTGGTGCAGTCCAAGATCAGCGGCATGCAATCGCAGATGGCCACCGCCAATGACGCCGCCCGCACCGCGCGGGCCGAGTTGCAAGCCATGACCGGGCAGGAGTTCCCCGCCGCGCCGCAGCGGCTGGAGCTGCAACTGCCGCCCGACGGCAGCACCTATCTCAGCGTGTTGAAAGCAAAAGCCGAGGCCACCCGCGCCATCGAACAGGCCAAGATGGAGCGCGCCGGATTTCTGCCGCAGGTCGGTGCCACCGGCCAGATCGGCAGCGAAGGCTCCGGCGCCGGCTTGCAGCTCAATATGGCCGAACCGCTGGGCCTTGGCACCCCTGCCGCGCTGCAAGCGGTGGAGGCCAATAAACAGGCCGCTCTGCGCCGCATCGGCGAGGTCGAGGAAGAGGCGCGGCGCGAATACAGCCGCGAAATGCAGCGGCTCTCCTCGTATCGGCGGCAAGAGCAGGAGGCGCTGAAACTGGCGCGTGCCAGCCGCGAGACCTATCGCCTGTTCAAGGCGCAATTCGAGGCCGGACAGCGCCCGGTGATGGATGTGATCCCGATCTACGAAGAGCTGGTAAAGCGGGAACAGGCCTATATTGACGCGAAATATGAAGTGGTCCTGATCCAGCTGGCGCTTGCGTCATCCTTGGGTCTTTTGGCAGATGGGGACGAGATTTGACTGAGCAAAACAGCCAGACACCCGCCCCGGGGGCCAAGACACCCGTTAAACGCAAGCTGAAGCTGGCCGGTGCCACTGGCGCGGTAAGCCTGAAGCTCAAGAAGACCTCTGCGCTGAGCGCCGCGCAGGCCAAGCCGGTGAAGATCGCCGCCGTGGCCCCCTCGCCCGCCGCCTTCATCGCTCCGCGGCCGCCGCGGGACACGGTCGCGCCCATCGAGACGCAAACCTCCCAAAGCGAAGCGCCGGCGGAGGAGATCGCGGCAGAGGACGCAGCGGCCACTCCCCCCGCAAGCGAAGACACCACGCCGCCGCCCGAGCGTGAAAGCGAAGCCGCCTATCACGACCGGCTCAAGGCGCGGGCGCAGCTTATGTGCCGTCTTGCCTCGCTGCGCGGCGTGACGCTCGCCCCTCAGGATCTGGTCGAACAGCTGCAAAGCAGCGGCGGCGCCTCCCTGCGCCCCGAAGCGATGATGAGCGCGCTGATTGCCTCGGGGCTCAAGGCGCAGCTTCAAACGGTCAAACGCCCCAGCCCGCGCAACTGGCCGGGCATCGCCATCATGCAGGGCGGCCAGCCGGTGCTGGTGATGAGTCAGGGCAAGGCGGGCGTGACGATCTATGACACCTCCTGCCCTGACAATCGCGCCGAGGTGCCGATGCAGGATTTCATGCCCTATTTCACCGGGCAGATCCTCTCGACCCGCGCCACGCTGAGCCAGCTGGCGCAGCGCCATACGCCCCAGTTGGACCATTCCCATTGGTTCTGGGGCGAATTCCCGAAATACCGCCGCCAGATCGCCGAAATCATGCTCGGCTCACTGGTGGCGAACCTGCTGGCGGTGGCGGTGGCGCTGTTCTCGCTGCAAGTCTACGACCGGGTGGTGCCGCATCAATCGCAGGCGACGCTCTGGGTGCTGGCGATCGGCGCCCTGATGGCGATCACCATGGAAGGGTTCCTGAAACTCGCCCGCGCCCGTATCACCGATGCCGCCGGACGCCAGATCGACATGGCGGTGCAGCACAAGCTGATGCGCCGCGTCATCGGGCTGCGGATGGACCAAAGCCCCCTGCCCCCCTCCGGCCTGTTTGCGGCGATGCGGGATTTCTCCTCGGTGCGGGAGTTCTTTACCTCCTCGACCCTCTCGACGCTGGCCGATGTGCCCTTTATCGCGGTGTTCCTGCTGCTGGTCGCCTCGATCGGCGGGCCGGTGGTCTATGTAATCATCATTGGCGGCGTGCTGATGCTGCTGCCCGGCTATTTTATCCAGAAAAAGATGCTGGCCATGACCCGCCAGGCGCAGGGGGCCTCGACCAAGAGCGGCCGGTTGCTGCATGAGGTCGTGAGCGAGATGGAAACCATCAAGACCCAGCGCGGCGAGGACCGCATCCTGCGGCTCTGGGACGAGCTCAACCTCCTGTCCTCGCAGGCCTCCAACGGCCAGCGCAAACTCGCCAGCGCCCTCACATATTGGAGCCAGGGCGTCCAGCAGGCGACCTATATCAGCGCGGTGATCCTGGGCACCTATATGGTCTTTGCCGGGGAATTCACCGTCGGCACCATTATCGCCACCGGTATTCTGACCAGCCGCACCCTGGCGCCGCTGACGCAATTTGCGGGCACGCTGGCACGCTGGAGCAACGTCCGCGCGGCGCTGGATGCGCTGGAAATCATCGCCAAGGCCCCGCAGGAACGTGAAAAAGGCCGCGCCTATCTGCGCCGTGACAAGATCGACGGCCAGTTCGAACTGCGCGAAGTGCTGTTCCGCTATGACCCCGAAAGCGCCCCTATCGTCGATGTGCCGGCTGCCAGCATTACCTCCGGCCAGCGCATCGCGGTGCTTGGCGTCAACGGGTCGGGCAAGTCCACCCTGCTCAAGCTGCTGTCTGGCCTATATGCGCCGGAACGTGGCCGGATCATGATCGACGGCACCGACATGAGCCAGATCGAGCCGCGCGACCTGCGTCGCCATATCGGCTATCTCGGTCAGGAGGTGAAGCTTTTTGCCGGAACCCTGCGCGACAACCTCAACCTGTCGCTGCTGACCCATGACGACGAGCGGGTGATGCAGGCGCTGGAATTTGCAGGGCTCGCCCCCTTTGTGCGCGCCCATACGCGCGGGCTGGATCTGATGATCGGCGATGGCGGCGCGGGCCTGTCCATCGGCCAGCGTCAGGCCGTGGGCTGGGCGCGGCTGCATCTGCAAGACCCCTCCGTGGTGCTGCTGGATGAACCCACCGCGGCGCTGGACCAGACGCTGGAGCGCACCCTGGTGAGCCGCCTTGATACCTGGCTGGGCGGGCGTACCGCCATTATCGCCACGCACCGGCTGCCGATCCTGTCGCTGACCAACCGCACATTGATCCTTCAGGCCGGACGCATGGTCGTCGATGGCCCGCGCGACGAGGTGCTGGCCCATCTCAACGGAGGGAGCAAAGCCTCATGAGCATCGCCGCCGATATGGATCTTCTTGAAAGCACCCGCGCCTCCAGCCGTTTGATCCAGCTGGTCGCCGTGGTGCTGGTGCTGTTTCTGACCTGGGCCGGCTTTGCCTCGGTGGATGAAATCGTGCGCGCCGACGGGCAGATCGTCTCCTCCTCGCGCTCCCAGATCGTGCAGAACCTTGAGGGCGGCATCCTTGCCGAACTCTTTGTGCGTCAGGGCGATACGGTGAAGGCCGGTCAGGTGCTGGCCAAGCTGCAAGACACCAAGTTCCGCGCCGCCGCCGATGACCTGCAAGACCAGATCGACGCGCTGGAGATCAAGCAATACCGGCTGGAGGCAGAAATCGAAGGCGGCTATGATTTTTCCGTGCCCAGCGATCTGGCCGCGCGCTCGCCCGATATTCTCGCCTCCGAGCTGGCGCTGCTGAAGGCCCGTCAGGGCGATTTCAACAGCCGCCGCAACAGCGCCGGTGAATTGCTGCGCCAGCTCAAGAACGAACTCTCGAACCTGCGCTCCCTGCATGAGCAGAACATCGTCGCCCTGCGCGAAGTCAACGAGACCCAGAAACGGGTCAGCGATGCGCAGGCCAAATTCGACGAGATCGGCACCCAGGCCGAGCTGATGCTCGCCGAGGAATATTCCGAAACCCTGCGTCAGCTGACCTCGCTGCGCCAGGAACAGCGCCTCGCCCGCGATCAGTTGAACCGCACGGTGATCACCTCTCCCATGGCGGGGATCGTCAACAGCCTGGCGGTGACCACCATCGGCGGCGTGGTGCGCCCCGGCGACGAGATCCTGGAGATCATCCCGCTGGGCGAGGAACTTTTTGTCGAGGCCCGGGTCAAGCCCGAGGATATCGCCAATGTGCAGCGCGGGCAGGATGTGACCATCAAGCTCTCGGCCTATGATTACACCATCTATGGCTCGCTGCGCGGCAAGGTCGATGTGGTCTCCGCCGATACCTTCGAGGACGAGCGCGACCCGCGCGCGACGCCCTATTACCGGGTGACAGTGCGGGTGGATCGCTCCAGCCTCACTGCGCGCCAGCAGCAGATCGAAATCCGCCCCGGCATGCGCGCCATTGCCGAGCTTCAGACCGGGTCAAAGACGATCCTGACCTACCTGCTGAAACCGCTCTATAAATCGCGCGAAGCCTTCCGCGAGCCTTGAGCCGGACGCTGACGCCAGCGCCGATAGCCAGAACATAAAAACCGGCCTGTTGCAGGCCGGTTTTCTTTTGAACGGGGTGGAGCGAAGCCTCTGTTCGCCGCCTCTCACGATACGCGCCTGCCCGTCAGCCTGCGCTTCTCATCATGGCGCGGAGCGTGCTGTCCAGCGTGGTGCCGATCGACACCCGGCGCTGCCCCATGGCCGCCTTGGAAGAAATCACCGAAACGATGCGCGGCGGAGAGCCGGGCAAGACTTCCAGCACCGGTGCCCCCGAGGCGCCAAAGTCAACCTGGCAGGACATCACCAGCGTTCGCGCCCGGCGCGACAAGACCTCGCATCCCTGCTCCAGGCTGGGTCGGGTTGCATGGGTGTAGCTGTAGGACAGCACATTCACGCTGGTTCCGCGATCTGCCTCGCCCAGCATATGGAACGGGCGCACCTCTGCCGCGCTGATCGGGCTCGACAGGCGCAGCACGGCGATGTCATGGCCCAGTTGATAATTGCCGCCCGTGCGGAACTCGTAGGACGGGTGCACCACCGCCTTGTCCACCACCCGCGCCGCCTTGACCCGACGACCGTCAAGCCCGGCCTCAAAGCGGATCCGCTGCGGTTTGAACCGGCGGCCGGTCTGTGCGTCATAGACGCAATGCGCGGCGGTCAGCACCAAATTCGGTGCCACCAGCGTTCCGGTGCACATATATTTATCCGAGATATTCAGCCGTCCCACGGCCTCCCATCCCGGCAATGCGGTTGCGCTATACTGTCTGGCGATAGCTGTCTGTGACGCGCCAACAGTGAAGCATGCCGCGATGATCGCAAGCATCAGTCTCATTGGTCCACTCCATTTTCCCACGTTCACACCTTCGTTCAGGGGTGAGGCTGGAATATGGCTGCGTGCTGATGGCCTTGGGCCAATTCATGGATTGATTGTGGCAAGCTTAACACGTCTTAACCCCCCGGTTTGACGAGTGTCAGCGTCGCAGAAAATTAAGGAAATACAGCGCGAAAAGTTAAGGATTTAGACAAATTTCGCTTAAACTACCGCAACTAAATAAATATTTCAGAAAATCCTGACGGCTTTCAGGCTGATTTTGTGAACCACACCCATCTGTTATCAAGATCCGCCCCGAGCGCGCGGCGCGAATCTGTCAGAATCGCCACATTTGCAGAGCTTTCAAAATCCTTAAGCTGGCGGTGCAAACGTTAAAATTTTAAGAGATCCCCCAGAGCGCAAGAAAAACCGCGCGCCCCTGTGGGACGCGCGGCCAAAGTCTTGTCGAGGATCGCGCTGCCAGCTCAGCGATAGAGCAGCGAGCGGCCATTGTGGAAGATATGCACCTTGGCAGGATCCGCATAAAGCCGCACCCGCTGCCCGCGCAGCTGGTCGTGAATGCCGAGCAGCTTGGCGATCAATGGCGCCTGATCCTGTTCCGGCGGGAAATAAAGCAGCGTCACATCGCCCAGCGCCTCGACAAAATCCACCTCTCGGTCGATCACCGCACCGCCCTCGCCGCTTTCGGTCATATCCTCCGGGCGCACCCCGACGTTGACCTTGAGGCCAAGATCGCTGTCCTGCGTCGGCACCGCCGACAGGATTTCCTCGCCGTTGCCCAGGCGCAGGCGCGTGCGCGCGCCAGTGGCGATGATTTCCGCCGGGATCAGGTTCATCGAGGGCGAGCCGATGAACTGGGCGACGAATTCATTCTCCGGCCGCTCATAAAGCTCCAGGGGCGTGCCCACCTGCGCCACGCCCTTGTTGGCCAGCACCACAATGCGCGAGGCCAGCGTCATCGCCTCCACCTGATCGTGGGTCACATAGACCATGGTGCTGTCGGGCATCGCTTCCTTGAGCTGTGCGATCTCGATCCTTGTCGCCACCCGCAGGGCGGCATCGAGATTGGAGAGCGGCTCGTCAAACAGATAGACCTTGGGATCGCGCACAATGGCGCGGCCAATCGCCACCCGCTGCCGCTGCCCGCCCGAAAGCGCCTTGGGCAGCCGGTCGAGGTAGTCCTCCAGTTGCAGGATCTTGGCAGCGCGTTCAATCGCCGCGTCGATCTCGGCCTTGGGTTTGCCCGCGATCTTCAGCGCAAAGCCCATGTTGTCGCGCACTGTCATATGCGGATACAGCGCATAGGATTGGAACACCATGGCAATGCCACGCTGCGCCGGTGGGATGTCATTCATCACCTGGCCGTCAATTTCCAGCGTGCCCGCGGTGATCTGTTCCAGCCCGGCAATCATCCGCAGCAGCGTGGACTTGCCGCAACCGGACGGGCCGACAAAGACGATCAGCTCGCCCTGTTTGATATCAAGATTAATGTCGTTCAGGACATTGACGGCACCGGCATAGGTTTTCTCCACCCCGGTCAGTTTCAGGTTCGCCATGGTCTCCTCCTCCGTTCCAGGGTCTCTTTACGTCCGCCGCGCCAGACAGGCCTGCCAGGGCAGAAGCGTGACGGTGCCACCCGCAGACGGAACCTCCACCGCGCCCAGATCGGCGCCCAACTGCTCCCACGCGCCCTCTGGCAGGGTCAGCGTGGTGGGGGCGTCCGACATGTTGAAGGCGCAGAAGATCTCCTCTCCCTCGGCGCTGCGGGTGAATTGCACCACATTGCCGACCGCCTCGACCTTGTCATGGCTGCCACGCGACAGCGCCGCATGGGCGCGACGCAGGGCGATCGCGCGGCGATAGTGATGGATCAGGGCCTCCGGGTCGTCTTCTTGCGCGCTGACCGCCAGCGCCTGATGCTCCGGCTTGACGGGCAACCAGGGGCGCGCCTCGGAGAAGCCACCATAGCTATTGCCCCGGTCCCAGACCATCGGCGTGCGGCAACCGTCACGGCCCTTGAATTCGGGCCAGAACTCGATCCCATAGGGGTCTTGCAGCTCCTCATAGGCGATCTCGGCCTCGGGCAGGCCCAGCTCCTCGCCCTGATAGATGCAGACCGAGCCGCGCAGACACATCTGCATGGTGGTATAAAGCCGCAGCGCCTCTGGCGACAGATCCCAGCGGCTGACATGGCGCACCACATCATGGTTGGAGAACGCCCAGCAGGCCCAGCCCTCGGAGGCGACCTCATCCACCTTGGCAAAGACCTCCGCCACCCGGTCTGCGGTCAGCGGATCCTTGGCGAGGAACTCAAAGGCGTAGCACATATGCACGCCGCTCGCGCCCGCCGTATATTGGCCCATGATCTCCAGCCCCCGCTGGGCATCGCCCACCTCGCCCACGGCGGTCTTGGCCGGGAACTCATCCAGAAGCGCCCGGAACCGGGCCAGAAACTGGAGGTTCTCCGGCTGGTTCTTGGAATAGAGATGCTCCTGATGGTTATAGGGGTTCACCGAGGGCGCGATATTGGCGTTGCGCTGCTCCGGCGGCAGCGCCGGGTTGGAGCGCAGCTCCGCGTCGTGGAAATAGAAGTTGATGGTATCCAGACGGAAGCCATCGACGCCGCGTTCCAGCCAGAACCGGGTGGCCGCCAGCAGCGCGTCCTGCACCTCGGTGTTGTGGAAGTTCAGATCGGGCTGGGAAATCAGGAAATTGTGCAGATAATACTGCTCGCGCCGCGCGTCCCAATGCCAGGCCGGGCCACCAAAGATCGACAGCCAGTTGTTGGGCGGGGTGCCATCGGGCTGCGGATCGGACCAGACATACCAATCCGCCTTGGGGTTGTCGCGGCTTGTGCGGCTCTCCTGGAACCAGGGATGCTGGTCAGAGCTATGCGACAGCACCAGGTCGATCATCACCCGCAGGCCCAGCTCATGGGCGCGGGCAACCAGCGCATCAAAATCCGTCAGCGTGCCGAACATCGGATCGACGTCGCAATAATCGCTGACGTCATAGCCGTAGTCCTTCATCGGCGAGGTAAAGAAGGGCGAAATCCAAATCGCATCGACCCCGAGCGAGGCGATATGCTCCAGCCGCGAGGTGATCCCCGGCAGGTCGCCGATGCCATCGCCATTGCTGTCCTGATAGCTGCGGGGATAGATCTGATAGATCACGGCACCGCGCCACCAGTCAGGGTCATTGGCAAGCACGGAGGCGGAGGGGATCAACGTTTGAGCATTCATCACTGAGGGTCCATCGTCAAAAGAGGAGAGAAGACTTTATTTCACCGAGCCGGCCAACAGGCCGCGCACCAGGTATTTCTGCATCGCAAAGAACACCGCCAGCGGCACCGCGATCGAGACAAAAGCGGAGGTCGCGAGGATCTCCCAATTGCCGCCACGGGTGCCCAGCAGCTCGACAATCTGCTTGGTCATCACCGTGGTCTCACCCGTCGCGTCGATCAGGAACACCATGGCCACCAGAAGGTCATTCCAGGTCCAGAGAAACTGAAAGATCGCAAAGGAGGCCAGCGCCGGAAAGGACAGCGGCAGGATGATCCGGGTGAAGATCTGGAAATCGGTGGCGCCATCCACCCGGGCGTTCTCGATGATGTCGCGGGGGATGCCCACCATATAGTTGCGCAGGAGGTAAATCGCCATTGGCAGGCCAAAACCGGTATGCGCCAGCCAGACGCCGAGGTAGCTCTTGCCGATGCCGATCTCATTGTGCAGCTTCAGCAAGGGGATCAGGGCGAGCTGAAGCGGCACGACCAACAGGCCGACAATGGCGGCAATCAACAGCGCGCGACCCGGAAATTCCATCCACGCCAGCGCATAGGCGGCAAAGGCCGCCACCAGGATCGGAATGATCGTTGCCGGAATGGTCACCGTCAGCGTGTTAAAGAAGGCGCGTGCCATATTGTCGGTGGAGCCGCCCGAAATCAGGATGGTCTTGTAGTTTTCCAGCGTGAACTCCGGCGGCACCACGGCCGTGACAAAGACTCGCGGCCCGCGCGCGCCCGACATCTTCTCGGCTGCTTTCAGCCGGTAGGCGCCATCGGCCTGCACCGTCAACAACCCACCGCGCCGCAGCTCGGCGGTGTCGCCCGGCCCATAGGTGCTGATCTCGCGCGCATTGGTGCCCCAGGCGGAAATCTTGGCGCCGCGCCCGGCCTCTTCGAACAGGTTGCCCTCGATCACCCAGGCATCGCCCTGCTGCACCTGCGCATCAGGGTTGGCGGTGCGCAGGGTCAGGTTCTGCTCGGTCGGGAACATCGCCTTCCACCAGCCGGAGCTGGCAATCTGGTCGCTGGTGCGAAAGGACGAGATGAACAGCCCCACGGTCGGAAACAGCCACAGCCCCACAAGGGCGATGACCGAGAGCCGCAGCGCCCACATCAGGGCGGGCTTTTGTCCTGCAATGGCATTCATGGCATAGCCCTCCCTCAGCGCATTTCGCGGCGTGCGTTGTAAACATTCCAGACCAGGATCGGCGTCACCAGAAGCATGATGACCATCGCCGAGGCAGAGCCCACGCCCCAGTCATTGGAGCGGAACAGCTTGTCATACATGTAGTTCGCCAGAACCTGCGTCTCCCACTGGCCATTGGTCAGCGCAAAGACGATGTCAAAGATCTTCAGCACCACGATGGTGATGGTGGTCCAGACCACCACGATGGTGCTCATGATCTGCGGCACTTTGATCTTGAAAAAGATCTGAAACGGCCCGGCACCATCCACAATCGCCGCTTCGATGGTCTCTTCCGGGATGCCGCGCAGCGCCCCCGAGAGGATCACCATGGCAAAGCCGGTCTGGATCCAGATCAGGATCATCATCAGGAAGAAGTTGTTCCAGAAGGGGATGGTCAGCCATTGCTGCGGCTCCACGCCGCCCAGCCAGATATAGATGGCGTTCAGCACGCCGATCTGCTCGGTGCCCGGCGGGCGGGCGTCATAGACCAGCTTCCAGATCACCGCCGCCCCGACAAAGGAGATCGCCATCGGCATGAAGATCAGCGATTTCGCGATATTGCCCCAAAGCAGCCGGTCGGTCAGCTGCGCCGCCAGCAGCCCAAAGGCGGTGGAGGCCGCAGGCACCACAAGCAGCCAGATGAAATTGTTCTGGAGCGCTTCCCAGAATTTTTCCTCTGCCAGCATTTGTTTGTAATTCGCCAGACCCACAAATTCGGAGCCGCCACCGGGCACCCGCTCGGTCAGCGACAGGCGCAGGGTCTCCACCACCGGATAGGCAAGATAGAGCCCAAGCGCCAGTAGCGCTGGCAGCAGAAACAGCCAGGGCCGAACCATATTGGCACGTCGGATATTGCGGGCGATGGCCTTGCCGCGGGCGGGAAAGATCAGCGTGTCGAGAATGAGATTGGAGAGGTAGAAATAACCGACACAGCCCCCGACGCCAAAGGCAATGGTCAGCAACCCCTGAATGGCTGGATGCATGACTGGCTCCTGAGTTGGAAAAACCGGGGCCTGTGCCCTGTGGGCGGGGCGCTCCGGTTAAAAAATGCAGGGCCGCCATCGGGGGCAGCCCTGCCTACGGAAAGCGCGCGCTTACTTCTGCGCGTCCCAGGAGGATTGGATCTCCGCAGCAACCTCAGCAGCGGGTTTGCCGCCGGCGTAATCCACCATACCGGTCCAGAAGGAGCCCGCGCCCACGGCGCCCGGCATCAGGTCGGAGGCATCAAAGCGGAAGGTATCGGCGTTCAGGAGGATATCGCCCATCTTCTTCAGCGTATCGGTGGCATAAAGATCGGTATTCACGCCTTTATGCGGGGTCAGGAAGCCCTGCTGCGCCATCCAGACCTCATTGGCGATCGGCGACTTCAGGAATTCCATCAGTGCCTGCGCGCCTTTGCTGTCATTGGTGATGGCCCAGGTGGTGCCGCCACCCAGAACCGGATTGCCCAGCTCCTTGCCTGCATAGGCCGGGAAGTAGAAGAAATCCGCATCCAGGCCAACTTCGGTGCCTTCGGGGAAGAAGGCCGGAATGAACGACGCCTGACGGTGCATGAAACACTGTGGCGGGCTGGAGAACAGACCTTTGGGGCTGTCGCGGAAGTCGGTGGAGGCCACCGCCCCTGCACCGCCAGAGACAAAGGCATCATTGCGGGCAAACCAGCCGAATTCCTCGATCGCCTCGACCACGCGCGGATCGTCGAATTTGACCTCATTGGTCACCCACTGGTCATAGACATCGGCGGGCTGGGTGCGCAGCATCATGTCCTCGACCCAGTCAGTCGCCGGCCAGCCGGTTGCACCGCCGGAGCCCAGACCGATGCACCAGGGCGTATTGCCATCTGCCGCCATTTGCTCGGTCAGCGCCTTGAGCTCTTCCATCGAGCCCGGAACTTCATACCCGAAATCGGCAAAGTTTTCAGGGTTGTACCAGACCAGCGACTTCACGTCGGTCTTGAACAGCAGACCATAGAGATGATCCGCGCCATCCGGCCCGGTAAAGGTGCCCAGATCCACCCAGGACTGGCCCGCAGCGTAGTTTTCGCGCACCCAATCGGCGGTCTCTTCGCCCAGCGGCGTCACAAAGCCGCGCGAGGCCATATCAGCCACAAGACCCGGCTGCGGGAAGACCGATACATTCGGCGCGGAGCCCGCTTCGGCATCCACAAGAACCTGTTGTTCAAAGCTGTCAGACCCCGCATAGCGCACGTCCGCCCCCGTGGCAGCCGCGAAATAGGCCAGCACGCTTTCCACCAGCTCCTGGTCCGGGCCAAGCCAGGGACCAAAGACGGTGACTTGCTCGCCGCTCAGGTCCATTTTCTGCAACTCTGCGTAACTGTCCCAGTTGAAATCGCCCTCCCCGACGGGGAACACGAGATCCTGCGCCTGGGCGGCGCCCGCCATCAGGGCCATTGCCCCCACAGCCGTCATCAATCTCCGTTTCATCATGTCTCCTCCCGATTTCTCTTATGCGTCATCGCCGCCGCGGTGCTTTTGCACGATGCTAGTCTTTTCAGCGAACAAACCAAATTCCCAAAGCGCTTTGGCTGCCAGTAAACTTCTAGATTCGGCGCGAACTGTCAATGAGTCTCTGCCGGACCTCAATAAATAAGCTCGAAATCAGCTCTTTCTCTTTGACAGAATTCCATGCAAACTGCAAAACAGGCATCTGAAATCAGCCATATTCAAAGCGCTTTGGAGCATCACCAGACATGAACCTCAAACAGCTGTCAGCGCATCTGGGCCTGTCCCAGACAACCGTAAGCCGGGCGCTGAACGGCTACCCGGAGGTGAGTGAAACCACCCGAAAACGGGTGATGGAAGCCGCTGACAAGCACAACTATCGCCCGAACACCCGCGCCAAGGGGCTGGCCACCGGGCGCGCCATGGCGATCGGCCATGTGATCCCCCTTTCAGCCCAGCACGAAATGATGAACCCGGTCTTTGCCGACTTCATCGCCGGCGCCGGAGAGAGCTACAGCGAGGCCGGCTATGATATGTTGCTGTCGCTGGTCGCCGACGCGGATCAGGAGCGCGCCTATCGTGAAATGGCCGCCAAACGCAATGTGGACGGGCTGGTGGTTCATGCCGCCAAGATGCGCGACGCGCGGATCCTGCTGCTGCAAAACACTGGCCTGCCCTTTGCCGTGCATGGCCGCGCCTCCGAGATCACCACGCCCTATAACTGGCTGGACGTGAACAACAAAAGCGCCTTTGAACGCGCCACGAATTTCCTGCTCGACCTTGGTCATCGGCGCATCTGTCTGGTCAATGGGCAAGAGAGCATGGATTTTGCGCATCGCCGCCGCAAAGGCTATGAGGCCGCCCTTGCCGCGCGCGGTGTCGAGATAGATCCCGCCTTGATGTTCGCCGACGAGATGACCGAGATTTACGGCTATGATACGGTCCAGCGCACCCGCAGCCTGGCGGATCCGCCAACGGCCTATCTGGCCTCCTCCATCATCACCGCCTTTGGGGTGCGCCGGGCAATCGAGGAATCCGGGCTCAAGATGGGGCGTGACATCTCGGTGATCACCCATGACGACGACCTCTCTTATATGCGCAATGGGGCCGATGTACCCGTTTTCACCGCCACCCGCTCCTCCGTCCGCGAGGCGGGGGGGGGGCCCGGCCAACCGCCCGGTTTTCAAAACCAAAACCCCCGCGCCCCCCCCCAAACCGAGCCTTTCTTAGCGGAGGTGACCGTCGGGCGCCCCACCCGCCCCCCGCCCCACACGGTGGTATGAC
>NZ_JAATOX010000047.1 GCF_011806385.1 Phaeobacter sp. HF9A
TTCATCGGAATCTCCTCGTTCATCCTGCCGAGAAAATTCTACTTCCGCATCCCCTTAAGATCGGGGGGGATTACCAGGCCACGTGAGGTGGCACGCGCAAAATCAGTGGCAGCGTGGCGGATATACCGCAGCTTCCAACCGCGCGACGTAAACAACGCGGCGTAGAAATGTCTATGCCGCGTTGTGTTGAATGGGAGCTGGCGGTGCGCCTGCGTGATGCATCCGGGTTTCTTGCGCATCAGGCAGGGGGGATGCCTGCGTCAGGTTTCGAGCGCGCGAATTTCCTCGCCCAGTTTGGCAATATGTTCTAGCCTCTCCGAGATCCGTTGCTGAAACACACCGAGCTGGTCGATGATGTCGGACAGGGTTTCCCCGGAGGAGGGCAGGCGGGCGCTTTCGATCTTGCACAGCACGCGGGTGGAGCTCAGGCCGAGGAAGTGGCGATGCATGACCTGGCAGGCATTGATCACGCGCTCCGCCTCGGCATCGACTTCGGCCATGCTTTTGCTGGCGTAGTTCTGTTGCTGCTCCAACAGGGATTTCAACCTATCGCGCTCTTCGTCCATATCGACAATGTTGCTGCCCCGGCGTTCCACTTGCAGCTGTTCGTCGCATTCAATCAGGATACGCGTCAGGCCCGCGATAAAGAGGCTGGAGTTGACCGAGTGTTTGACGGTGGCAAAATTGGTGTTCTTGCCCATGACATTCCGTTCAAACCAATCCGACATCTCGCGGGACATGGCGCCGTAGTTTTGCGACAGCACCGTTACCGGCCCGCCGGAGGGTTCGATCCGCGAAGCAATGACCCGCAGGTTGTGCGGGATGGTGTGCATCGCCTCGAAATCCTTCACCAGCCCCTGCGTTTCGGTCAGCAGCTTTTCGGCATTGTTCAGCATGGTGCGGAGTTCGGAAATCTCGACGTTTGGCTTGCGTCCCAGACCCTTGTCGCGGGCAATCAGCTCTTCTGCCAGCGCATAGGCGGCGAAGTGCTGGTAGTCCTCGAACCCCTTGCTATGGACCCAGTCGAGCATGATCTGCATGCTGTCTTCGGGGGTGAGGCCGTTTTCGGTTTCGGCCTTGACCATCCGCGCGTAGATGGCCTGCACCTCTGAAAACAGAGGGCTGCTTGGTTTGATCCGCGCCGAAAGATAGCCCCCGTCGCAGGGCACGACCGCCGCGAAGACCCAGTAGTAAAGGCCGTCCTTGGCCTTGTTCTTGACATAGGCGCCGACGGTTTTGCCGCCTTTCAGCGCGTCCCAGAACAATTGGAACAGACCGCGCGGGGTGTCCGGGTGGCGGATCAGCTTGTGCGGGGCGCCAATGACCTCGTCCCAAGAGTAGTCCGCGACCCGGCAAAAAACATAGTTACACGATTGGATGACGCCCCTGTCATCTGTACGGGAAAAGAACACCTCGTCCAGTTCGAATGGAGCGGCTCCGCTACGGGGGCGGTTTTCAATACGACGGTCAACAAAAGACACGAGGGCGATTCCATCTAGTGATATGTTCAGCACCAACCTACGCCACGAGTGGTTCACGCTTCCTTAAACAGGCAAGGGGCTGTCACCTTTTAACTGTGCCATTACGATCTGGCTGTGCACGCGACTAACGGCTTGATGGGGAAGAATAACTTCATGCAGTAGAGCGTTAAGCTCCTGCAAATCGTGACAATAGACGCGCAACAGGTAGTCGGCTTCGCCGGTCATGGTCCAGGCGGATGTTATCTCGGGCTGTGCAGCCACCAGCCGGGCAAAGCCGGCGGCGGTTTCAGGGCCGTGGCTATGCAGATGGACCTGCACGAAACACTGTACCGCCAGGCCCAGTTTTTCGGCGTCCAGACGGGCGGTGTAATGTTGGATGTAACCCTCTTCCTCCAGCCGTTGCCGCCGCCGCCCGGCCTGGCTGGACGAGAGGTTCAGCGCCTCTCCCAGCATCTGCGCGGTGGCATGGGCGTCCTTCTGAAGAAGCGCCAGGAGTTTGATATCGGTGTGATCAAGCATGCGGATGATCGCCTCTTGTGTCGAGTTTCATGCGTGTTTCGCGCATAATTTGCAAAATGGACGTGGCAGTATGCGCATTATATGCAGCTCTATTGCGGTAATCTACAGGCAGGAAACACCAAGACGCAGGAGAATATCATGGGTCCCTTCCCCCACGACGCGCCGCAATCTGTCATCAGCCCCGAGAACCCAGCCGGCACCGATGGGTTTGAGTTTGTCGAATTCGCCAGCCCCAACCCGGAGGAGCTGCGCGAGCTGTTCACCAAGATGGGATATGAGCTGGTCGCACGGCACAAGGCCAAGCCGGGGATCGAGCTTTGGCAGCAGGGCGATATCACCTATATCCTGAACGCCGAAGCCGGCTCCTTTGCCGAGAAATTCGTCGATCTGCACGGCCCCTGCGCGCCGTCGATGGGCTGGCGTGTGGTGGATGCGCAAAAGGCGTTTGACCATGCGGTCGCCAAGGGGGCAGAGCCCTATGAGGGCGATGACAAGACGATGGATGTGCCCGCGATCAAGGGCATTGGCGGCTCATTGATCTATTTCATTGATCAATATTATGAAACTTCGCCGTATAATGTGGAATTTGACTGGCTGAAGCCCTCCAAACCCCGGGGCGTTGGCTTTTACTACCTGGATCACCTGACCCACAATGTGTTCAAGGGCAATATGGACAAGTGGTTCCATTTCTACGGGGATCTGTTCAACTTCCGTGAGATCCGCTTTTTCGATATCCAGGGCAAGTTTACCGGCCTCTACAGCCGCGCCCTGACCTCGCCTTGTGGACGCATCCGAATTCCGATCAACGAGGATCGCGGCGAAACCGGCCAGATCGTGTCCTACCTGAAGAAATACAAGGGCGAGGGCATCCAGCATATCGCCGTGGGCGCGCGCGACATCTATGACGCGACGGACGAGATTTCGGAACGCGGCATCCAGTTCATGCCGGCGCCGCCCGCCGCATACTACGAGTTGAGCCATGGCCGGGTGCAGGGCCATGAAGAGCCGCTGGATCGGATGAAGAAACATGGCATCCTGATCGACGGCGAGGGGGTCGTGGACGGCGGCGAGACGCGGATCCTGTTGCAGATCTTCTCGAAAACGGTGATCGGCCCGATCTTCTTCGAGTTCATCCAGCGCAAGGGCGACGATGGCTTTGGCGAGGGGAACTTCAAGGCGCTGTTCGAGTCGATCGAACAGGAGCAGATCAATTCCGGCGAGATTACCGCCGCCGAATAGGGCCTGCGGAAGGACATGAAAAAAGCCGGGCGCATGCGTCCGGCTTTTTTTGTTGATGGCTCGGAGCTTAGCCGCTGGGAATGGTCAGCGTCTTGTTGCGGCCCCGCTTTTGATATTGCAGCTGGCTTTCGCCGATCGCCACGATATGGCCGCCGTCAATGCGGTCGCCGACCTTTACCTTGACGTAGCGCCCGGAGGGCAGGCGGACCAGGGCGCGGCGTTGCGACGGGGTGCCGTATACCCCGATCAGGTTCAGCTCGCGCAGCTTGATGGCGTTCGGGATCGTCGCCTGCCGGGCGACGGAGGCCGAGGAGGGGATCGAGGGCACCACGGCGGCGGTGCTGACCGTGGCGGGCGCCTGTTGCGTGTTGCGCTTGGCGCGATCCACGATATTGGCGAAATTCACCGGGCGCGCGCGCGGTTGCGGCGCAGAGGTCACGGCCAGGGCGGTGGCGGGCTGGCTTTCCTGCGCTTCGGTCTTCAGGCTGGCGGGGCGCGGTTTGGGCCGCATGTTGGCAAATTCTTCGCGGCTGATGCCGCCGAATTGCGCCCGTTCGGATTGCTCCACCAGGTCGCTGGGACGGGTGCGCGGGCGGATCTGGCTGAGCGCCGCCAGACGTTGCGTCTCCTCCGCGTCGGCCTGCGCGCGCGCGTCGGGGCGTTCCGGTGTTGGCGGCGGTGTGATCTGGGGGCGGCCGGCAAAGACCATGATGCCATCGGGGTTCAGCGTGCCCTCCGGCGTGGCCGCGACCAGCCCGCGCTCGTCCAGGTCAAACTGGCGTCCGGCGGCGGTGGGGTTGGAGACGGCAGCAAAATTCGCATCGGTGTCGGTCTTGGTCTGCGGAGGCAGGGCGACGGCATCCTGAAACAGGTCGGTGCGATCAATGGAGGCGACATAGACATCATCGAGATGGATCTGTGGCGGCAGCGAGGCGATCTCTGGCACCCGTTGCCAAATGCCTGTCGCGGCGTATTGCGCGGCTTCTTCCAATGCGGTGATGCCATCGGGATCGAACCCGGCGTCGCCGGTTTCTATACCGTCTGCCAGCGCCTCCGGGTCCAGCTGCGACAGATCTTCGGGCAGCAAGACGTCATCCGGGCTGAGGCCGGCGGCCTGTCCGGTGCCTGATCCCGCGTCAAGTCCCGCATCAGAGAGGGTGCGGGGCGCGGGCAGGCTGTCGACCAGTTGACCCAGATCACCGCCATCACCTGCCGCAGGGCCGCCAAGGGCCTCCAGCACGGCGGCGTCGGTATTGCTCAGCTCCTCTGGCGCGGAGGGATCAAGTGGCGCGCCGCTATCATCGACCGAGGCAAGCGCGGCATCGGAGTTGTCGCTTGCGGACGGCGCTGTTGATGCGGCGGTATTGAGCGCCGCGTCCTGTGTTGGCGTATGGGGCGCTTCGCCGGCGGCAAGGCCGGAGCTGTCCAGCGCGTCGATCTGGGAGAGGCCGGTCGCGGGCGGTTTTGCAAGCACGGGCGGGGCGACGGGATCCTCGGTTTCGACAAGATCCGCCCGCTTGAGGTCGGACCAGAGCGCAGGCAGTTCCTGCACCAGCGCCCAGCCGCCAACGGCGGCGACGGTGGTGAGCAGCGCTGCAACCAGCCCCATTCGCAGGACGCGGCGGCGGGCGGGGGCTTGCGGTGCCTTGCGCGGGGCGCTGGTTCCGCCTGGCGTCCGCGCGCCTGCGGTCTGGGGTTTGGCCGGGGCCGAGGTGGTATGGGCCAGCGTCGGCGAGGGCATCGACAGGCTGGGGGCTGGCGGCACCGGCGCGAGGGCGTTGGCCTCTGCTGTCGCCTTGGTCGATGGGGCGGCTTTGGCCACGACGGGGGCGGTGCGGGTCGCGGTCAAGTCGGAGGCGGCACCGTCACGTTTGCGCCGCGAACTAAAGCCCACGGCCGGGCCGGAGGCCAGCTCCTCCTCGTCCTCTGTGTCCTCCACGGTGAGCGCCGCCGTCTCTGAGGTTTCGCCATCTGGGGAGTGCAGTTCGGTCAGGGGCGGCGCGGCTGGCAGGCCGACACCGGAGGCGCTGTTGGGCGCGAGCTCCGCTTCTGCCGCGTCCTCGGCGTAGAGTGCCGGCTCTTCGTCCAGATCAGGCGCCTTGGGCGCAGCGTCAGCAGCGTCGTCGTCAGCGGCGGCGGGCGTGCTGTCAGGCGTCGCAGTCTCGATATCGGCTGCGGGGTCTGGCTGCGGCGGGAGTTCGATCAGGCCGATTTCGACCACGGCGATGCCGTCGGGCTCAATCTCCATGCCGCGGGCGGCGCGGGTGGTGCCAAAGAATGGCTCTCCCAAAAAGCCCTGAGACTCGGGGGCGGCGACAAAGCTGACCGGACCAAAACCATGTTCTGCGGCAAAGCTTTCGGCCTCTTCCAGGGTTTCGATGGCGACGGCGGCCACATGGGTGCGCGCCCCGTCGGCGCTGACGTCAAAGGCCAGCTCGGAGACCGCATAGGGGGTGGTGCCTTCGAGCGCGATACGGGCGGCCTCGATGCGCGCCCCGTGGTCGATCACGCCGGTCTCGATGGTCAGATAGCGAATTTGCGCATCGGGCAGGATCAGCTTGCTGTGCAGCTTGGCGCTGGTCAGCTCCTCGGCCTTGGCACGCAGGATGGCAAGATCGGTCGGCAGGTCCGCGACCTCGGGGGAGACTGTCCCCACACGCCGCCAGCCGCCCGCACCGCGAAACAGCAGCGCGATGCCATCAAACGAAAGAGAGAGCGCGAACTCCGGTTTCATCAGGTCATCAGGGTCTTTTGTCTGCGCGCCCCGCGCATGCAAAGATACGTTGTACCCTGTCCGACCATGTGCTCCAGCGGCATGGCGAAACAGGAAACAACGCATCAAGGCGCCGTTAGTGTTCCCTTAGCCATAAAGCAGGAACGCGCCGAGGGGAAGCAAAAGCGCAGGACTTCCCCTTGCGCGCGGGGATTTGCCGCCCCCATCTAACAGCAGATAAATAAACGTAGAGGATTTGGCATGTTGAACACAAAACCCACGGCGCTGCTGCTGGCAGGCGCGTTGGCGCTGGCCCCCTTTGTGGCCCAGGCCGAGGCAGAGGTGGCGCGGCAGGTTCTGGTGACCGGCGAGGCCAGCATGGATGTGCCGCCGGACCAGGCGGTGGTGACCATGGGGGTGCGGGCGCAGGACCCGCAGGCGGCAGAGGCCATGGCGCAGGTTTCCGAGGGGATGAGTGCAATTCTAGCCAGCCTGCGCGACTCGGGGATTGCCGCCGAGGATATGCAGACCCGGCAGATCTCTCTGCATCCGGTCTGGAGCGAGACCCGCTATGACAGTGGCAAGACGGGCGAGGTGACGGGGTTTGAGGCATCGAACCAGCTCATCGTGACGCTGCATGATCTGGAGGCCATGGGCGGTGTGCTGGACGAGGTGCTGCGCGCCGGGGCGAATGAGTTTCAGGGCCTGTCGTTTTCCTACAGCGATATGACCGGCGCGCAGGATGTGATGCGCACGGAGGCGGTGGAGGACGCGATCCGCAAGGCGCAGCAGCTGGCCGAGGCCTCTGGCATGGTGCTGGGACCGGTGCGGGAGATCCGCGACAGCGGCGCGGGCGGCGGTGCCCCGATGCGGGCGATGGAAATGGCGCGCGTGTCGGACATGGCAATTGCGCCGGGCAGCGTAAATCTGACCTATGCGGTTTCGGTGTCCTTTGACCTGCTGGCGCCTGCCGACGAGCAATAAACGCTGTGTTCAGGAGCCCTGTAATCCAAAGGCAAAAGGCCGGGAGTTCCCGGCCTTTTGCAGGTTTGTCAGGGCGATAGAGGCCAGGTGACGGCTTAGCCGCAGGCCTTGGTGAGCGCCTGATCCAGGTCGCGGATCAGATCGTCCGCATTCTCGATCCCGATCGAGATCCGCACCACATTCGGCCCGGCCCCGGCGGCCTCTTGCTGCTCCGGCGTCAGCTGGCGGTGGGTGGTGGAGGCGGAGTGGATGATCAGCGAACGGGTGTCGCCGAGGTTGGCCACATGGGAGAAGATCTCCAGGCTGTCCACCAGTTTGATGCAGGCGTCATAGCCGCCCTTGAGCGCCACGGTAAACAACCCACCGGTGCCCTTGGGATAGCAGCGTGCGGCGCGCTCGGCATAGGGCGAGGAGGGCAGGCCGGCGTAGGTCACATAGTCCACGCGCGGATCGCTCTCTAGCCATGTGGCGATTTTCTCTGCGTTTTCAACGTGTTTCTGCATGCGCAGCGAGAGGGTCTCGATCCCCATCAGGGTGTAATGCGCCGCCTGCGGGTTCATCGTCATGCCAAGGTCGCGCAGACCGATGGCGATGCCGTGGAAGGTATAGGCGAGATTGCCGAAGGTCTCGTGGAACTTCAGCCCATGATAGGCGGGCTCGGGCGCCGAAAGGGAGGGGAACTTGTCGCTGGCGGACCAGTCGAAATTCCCGGAATCCACCACGCAGCCGCCGGTCACGGTGCCATTGCCGGTGAGGTATTTTGTGGTGGAATGCACCACCAGGGTCGCCCCCTGCGAGATCGGCTGGCAGAGGTAGGGGGTGGCGGAGGTGTTATCGACGATCAGCGGCAGCCCGGCGGCGTCGGTGACATCGGCCACGGCGCGGATATCGGTGACATAGCCGCCCGGGTTGGCCACGGATTCGCAGAACACCGCGCGGGTGTCATCGTCGATGGCGTCACGGAGCGCGTCGAGATCGTCAAAATCGACAAATTTCGCCGACCAGCCAAAGCGTTTGATGGTCTGGCTGAACTGGGTCACGGTGCCGCCGTAAAGCCGGGTGGAGGCGACCACATTCTTGCCGGGGCCCATCAGGGGAAACAGCGCCATAATCTGGGCCGCGTGACCCGAGGAGCAGCAGACCGCGCCGACGCCGCCTTCCAGCGTGGCAATCCGTTCTTGCAGCACGGCGACGGTGGGGTTGGTCAGGCGCGAGTAGATATAGCCCACTTCCTGAAGGTTGAAGAGCGCGGCGGCGTGATCGGCGTCGCGAAACACATAGGCTGTGGACTGATAGATCGGGGTCTGGCGTGCGCCGGTCGCCGGGTCGGGGCGGGCGCCTGCGTGGATTTGCAGCGTGTCAAAACCGTAAGTGGGGCCGTCGGACATGTGAAAACTCTCCGTTATGTCGCAATCGTGATGTGCGGTAACACACACGTTGCGGCGGCAAGGTGCAAGGGGAAGTGACGGCAAGACGGCGATTTTGCGCGAGAGGTGCGATCCCTAGCGCATCCAGAGCCCTTCGGATTTGATCCGGTTGCGAATGGCCTGTTCCCGCCGCGGCAGGTTGTCCTGGTCAAACAGCGCCCGCACCTTCTGGCCGCGACCCTGATAGACCATGCGTTTGATCGGCTCGTAGGATTTCAGCACTTTTTTCAGCCAGTTGGGGGCGCAGGCCTCTTCCAGCGTGGCCACCGTATGGTCGCTCTCGCGGGCATAAAGCAGCGGGAAGGTCCGGTAGTGGCAACTGCTGGCGCCATCCAGATAGCCCGCAGGCAGGCTGTCGCGCCCGCCGCCAAAGGACTGGATCACCAGCGGCAGCGCCACCTGATCGAGCCAGGGATCCAGCGACTGGCCGGTCAGCTCGACCGGCGGATCATCGCGGATCGTGCGCGCGTAATTCAGAAAGCGCGCGCCAAAATCCTGCGGGCAGGCGCCATAGAAAAACCCGGCGTTGAAATAGAGATAGCGCTGCCAGTATTCCTCCGGCTGGCTCAGATCGAGGCTGCTGTCGAAATCCAGTTCGAACCGATCATAGAGCGACCGCCAGATCCCGTCGTAGCCGGGGCCATAGAGCGTTGGTTTGGGCCAGGTGCCCTCGCGGCGCAGGCTGGCCGAGGGGCGGTTGAAATCAAAGGGCACCTCGCTCAGCTCGCCGGTGATCAGCGTGTCGGTATCAAAGAACACAAAAGGTTCCTGCGCGGGCAACACCCGGAGCGCCTCTATCTTGTTGCCATAGGGGTAATCCTGACCAAAGACTTCGTTTTCAAAGGGCAGAATCTCAGCCTCCAGCCGCGCCAGCGCCTCCAGCACCGCGCCATTGCGCAGGGTCGGATCCTTCTGCCAGAGCGGGCCTTTTTGCGGTACGGCAACGATCAGCCGCCCGGCAAAGCCCGGCGACATCTGGCGCAGGGAGGCGGCAAACACCAGCGCCTCATACATCAGCCGACCGGATTGGCCGACTATGAGGATGTTGAAGCGACCTATGGGCACAGCAGCTTTACGCCGGGGGTCTGGCCGAGCTGATAGACATCCGCGTCATAGGCGGCGTCGATCTGGTCGATGAACGCCGGGGTCCAGTCGGCGATGTCCAGATCCTCTTCCAGCTGATCTTCTTGCGCGTATTTGTCGAGAAAGGCGGTAAAGACCCGTTTCTTATGCGCTTCTGTCAGCTCCGGGTGCTGATGCATATAGTGGCGCAGCCGCCGCATACCCTCCGCGCTCATGACATCGGCGAGCATATCAAGCCCACCCTTGACCTTGCTGTCCTCGTCCAGGTTGCCGAATTCGCGCAGCACCTGCGCCCAGATCAGCGGCAGATCCTCGTAGCACCACAGGGTGATCGCGATATCAGGAATCGCGGTGGTGATACGGCTGATCAGGGCCGACCAGCGCAGATCCTGCGGGTTGGTTTCGCTCAGCACGGCGTTGCGGCGCCCCGCGCCCGCCTTTTCCAGCAGTTTGGGCAGGAAACCGGCAGGGCTGCGGATGGCCAGAAACAGATGGATTTGATCGTCTGGAAAAAGCGCCTTGAGCGAGAGGATCCGGTCCTCGGCCTCGGGGTAGAGGCGCTGGCCCTCCAGGGCGTCACGTTGCGAGCCGAAAAAATGCGGGTTGGAGAGGATGACGCGCTTGGCGGTTTCCTCCTCCAGGATCGCATCCCACAAAAGGTCGCGGGAATCCTCGGAAGGCTCCCCGGTCTGCGTCGCGGCCATACAATCCTTGAGCAGGGTTCGATATTTGGCAGGGCCGGGCACAGCGGTGCCCCGCGCAAGGAAATCCTCCTTGTTGCGCAGGAGTGCCTTCATCAGGCGATCTTCTTCTGTTCCATGCGCTCCGGCATGTAGGATGACTTGCATGGTTATTGACCTATGTGCCCTGTCACTGCGAGACCTAGGGATAGAGTGCGTCAAGTTTTAGGTCAAATCGCATCTTTATGATGACGACCGGCCAGCGGGGCGACGTCGGCCTTGTCTGCGCGCAGTTGCGGGCGTCGCGTGTTGCAACATGCCAAGCCGTCCCGCGTCAGGTGGACCAGACGCAGAGCGCCGGATCAGTTGGGGATGTCCGCGCCGCGCAGGAGTGGCCCCGGGCGCGGTATCGCGGTTTGAGGTTCCCTCTCTGTCCTCAAGCTTTTAAACCTCAGGTAGAATTTGACGTTGGGAGACACCAAATGCCGTTTATTAGCCTGAGAATTTCCAAGTCGGACATTTCGGACACGCAGAGAGATGCGCTGATAGATCAGATAACGGTTCTTATGACCGATGTGATGAAGAAACGAGCCGAGCGAGTCTCGGTTCAAATCAGCCTCGAAGACCCGCACATGTGGGCGGTTGGCCGGGTAAAAGCGTCAGACATGCAGGGCTGTGCGGTGCGGATGACCATAGACATCACCGCCGGTACAAACTCGATTTCGGAAAAAGAAGACATGGTCGCCGCAAGCACAAAAATGCTGGATGATATATTGCAGATCAACCCAGAGGCGACTTATATCATTATCAATGAAATACCGGGTGTGTCTTGGGGAAAGGGCGGCATAATGCTTGCTGACCGCACGAAGGCAGATCGGGAAAACGCCCGCAGAAATGCGTCCACCGCTAGATGAGCGCGCAAGGCCCCCGGAGCAGCGTTGGCGATGCTCCGGGGTTTGTTTTGGTTTGAGCCGGCTTAGCTCAGCGGCAGGTCGTTGGTGGTGGTGAAATCCAGCCCGACGATCAGCGGATCATGGTCGGAGGAGGCAAACACCCCGTCATTGTAGAAACCGGCATTGCTGAAGCTGGTGTCATAGCCAATCAGATCCGGCTCGTCGGCGTTGATATGCCATTCGGTGACGCCGGTGACATTGTCGGCCAGATTATTGTCGGCAAAGCCCTGATCCAGCGTGCCTTGCTGACCGTCGAACACATAGGAATAGGCCTCGTCCTGACCGATGAAGGTGTCAATCAGATCGGTAAGCCCGGCCTCATCCTCCAGATGCTGCACCGCGTCCTCTTCTGCGTAGGAGTTCATATCCCCCAGCAGCAGGTAGTTGGACACGCCGTTGCCATCGACGCCATATTCGGAAGAGACCCAATCGGCGAGCTCGGTGGCGCCATCCAGACGGACCGCGTTCCAGAAGCCCTGACCATTGCCCTGATCAAAGTTCGGATCGGCATAGAGGTCGTCCAGCAGATCCGTCACCGCAGCCGCATCCGCATGGCCAGCGTTGCTGTTCAGCCAGCTTTCCGCCGCATCGGCGACATCCTGGAGATCGCTGTCGCCTTTGGATTTGAAGTGCGAGGACACCACCGTGAAGCTCTCGCCGCTCTCGTTGTCCACAAAGGTGGCCGCGACAGAGGGGCGGTTGCGCTGGTAGTCGTTGAAACTGAATCCGACCAGATCGCCAAGCGCGCCGGCAATGCCATAGGTGACATCGGCGGAGCTCTCGTCAAAGACGTGATAATCCGAATGCACCAGCGTCACCGCATTGCTGTCATAGACGATGCCGGTGGTGATCGCGTCAGAGCCGATGAAGCCGCCAGTGCCGGTCGGGTCCACATAGGCATAATTCGCGTCGGTGCCCTCGGCGTTCAGGAGGTCAACCAATGTGCCAATGGCCTGGGTGCCATTGTTTTCGATCTCTTGCAGGGCCACGACCTCGGCACCGGTACCGAGGATGCCATCGACGATCTTGGTGGACTGGCGGTCGAATTCTTCCTGATTGTCGGCACCGCGCGGGTTCAGATCCCCGTCCGGCCCGGTCCCGCCCGAGAAGGTGGTGAAGAAGTTCAGCACGTTATAAGAAGCAACCTGAAGCGTGCCGCCAACATCCTGCGGCGCTGCTTCGCGGCTGTCCACATTGGTGCCATCGGTAAATTCGATGGTGTCGGTGACGGTCAGCGTCCACTCGCCAAAGGCAAAGCCCAGAACGCCCTCGACCGGATTGGCCAGCTCGGCGCCCAGACGCACGGTGGTGCCGGTGTCGGAGAAGTCATCCCCGCTGTCGAGCACCCCGTTGCCATTGTCCCCGGCACCGCCCGGCAGATAGCCGATCGAGTCCGGGTTCTGCGTCGAGGAGCCATCGTCCAGCAGCAGCCGCGCATTGCCATTGGCCTCTTGCAGCGCGGCGATCTCATCCGCCTGCGTCTGGGCATCATAGATCTGCGTCGGCTGGGTCTGGGTGCCGGCGGAAATCGTCACCTGACCATAGCGGTCCAGGTTGAAGTTCTCGATCACCGTGAGCGCCTCATCGGTACCGCTGGTGATGGCCAGACGCATGCCTTCGAGTGCCTCGTAATTCTGCGGCAGATCCGGCGAGAGGGTGACCGAAGTCAGTTCCGGCAGGTCATTGCCGGAGGAGATCACCTCCAGGAAGCTGACCGAGGCAATCTGGGTCTGGCCGAAATATTCGCCCACCGTCCCGGAAAGCTGCACCAGATCGCCCAGTTCCACCGCATTGCCGCCGCCGGTATAGACAAAAATGCCCTCGGAGGTCAGCGCATTGCCATCGCTGTCGGCGGCTTCTTCCTGAAGGTAGAAACCGTTCTCGGCAATCATCGTGACCACGGCAGAAACGGTCACGCCCTCGCCGACAAAGTCGGAGCTCGCGCCTTCGCCCTGAAGGGTGGAAATCAGCGTGATCTCCTGATCCGGGCCGCCATCATCGGGCTGCGCGGGGTCGGAGGTGACCACGATATTGTCCACATAGAGCGCCTCGGAGCTGGAGTTGCTGTCCAGTTCCACAACCAATTGCGCGCTGTTGAGATCCGCATCCAGCGTGGTCGAAAGCGTGGTCCAGGCGCCTTCGATATCCATATCGTCGATATCCTGGCCGGTGCTGTCCAGAAGGCTGATGCGCCCCTGATCGGTTTCCACATAGATCGCGACGAGGTCATCGGCCTCCCAGCCGGTGGATTGCACAAAGGTATCCAGCGACAGCGTCACCTCGCCCACCGCCGAGAGGTCGATCTCGTCGAACGTCATGCGCAAGAGCCCATCGGCGTCCGAAAGCTCATAGCCCTGCTGACCATCGGTGAAGCTGCCAACGGTGCCGGTGTAGCTCTGCACCCCGACAAAATCGCCGTCGGAAATGCCGCTGTCATTGCGGGTGTTTTCCCAGCTGAGATCATAGCCCAGCTGCCCGGCGGAGGCTTCGGTGCTGTCGACCGTCGCCAGCCCGTCGACGTTGTTCAGGTCCACGACCGCGCCCAGTTCGACCAGATTGCCATCGGCGGCGGCGGACTTATAGCGCCCGCCAGTGGCCTCATCCTCGAAGCTCTGCCCGAGGTAGAAGATTTCCTCGATTGATACGTTGTCGAGATAAAGGCTCTCGGCGGATGAATTGCTGTCCAGCTCGACAATCAGCGTCGCCTCGGTGACATCGGCGCCGAGGGTGGTGGAGAGCGTGGTCCAGGCGCCTTCGATATCCATATCGTCGATATCCTGGCCGGTGCTGTCCAGCAGCGACACGGTGCCGAGGTTGGTTTCCACATAGACGCGCACAAGGTCGTCGCTCTCCCAGCCGGTCTCGTTCAGGAAGGCATCAATGGAGATCTTGACCTGCGTGGAGTCTGCCCGGGCCGAGAGATCCACAGTGTCGAAGGTAAGACGCAGCAAGCCATCGGCGTCCTGCATTTCATAGCCCTGCGTGCCGTCGCTGAACTGATCCACATCGCGGGTATAGTCGGTCACGCCGATGAAATCCCCATCCGAGAGGCCCACATCGCCGCGGGTGTTTTCCCAGCTCAGATCAAACCCAAGCGCGCCATCAGAAGCCGCGGTGCTGTCCACCGTGGCGCCGCCGCTGTTGTCCACGTCAACAACCGTGCCGATCGCCAGTGCGCCGCCATCGGTGCCGGGGGCGGTGAAACGGCCGCCGCTGGCCTCGGTTTCAAAGCTCTGGGTCAGGGAGATCGGATCCCAGACGTCGGAAACCGCAACGCTCAGCTCACGGCTGTCGCTGGCGCCGAACTCATCGGTGACCACCACGGTCAGCTCATAGGTATTGTCGCCATTTGCATCTGCGGGCGCCTCGAAATCGGGGGCGCTGGCAAACCGGATCTCGCCGCTCTCGGCGTCGATGCTGAACAGCGCGGCATCCGCACCGGTGAGGCTGTAGCGCAGCACGTCGCCGGTATCGACGTCAGACGCCGCAACACCTGCGTCAAAACCTGCGCTGTTTTCGGGGATCGTGATCGCCGCGTCGCTGAGGCTCAGGACCGGGGCGTCATTGCTGCCGGTGACGGTCACGGTGACCGTGGCCACATCGGTGCCACCCTTGCCGTCATCGACGGTGTAGCTGAAGCTGTCGGTGATCACCTCACCCTCGGCGAGGCTGTCAAACGCGGCGCTGGGCAGATAGGTGATTTCGCCATTCTCAAAACTGACCGCAGCCCCGAGTGCCGAGGTCGCATCCACCGAGGTGATCGCAATATCGTCGCCGTCGAACTCGTGGTCATTCTCCAGCAGCTCGGCTGCGCTCAGCACCGTGGCCTGATCCTCGACCGCGCTGATGCTGTCGTCACCGGCCAGAACCGCGTTGTTGCGGCCGTTCAGATAGAAGGTGTAATCGTCAGCGGCAAAATGCAGCGCCTCAACCTTGCGGATGGTCGAGAGGCCATAGCCATCAGCATTGTGAAAAGACACCAGCGCAGTGGTGCTGCGGGGCCAATAGTGGCCGGAGGGCAGGCCAAACGTGCGGATCGTGGCATCCAGGATCGAGCCTTCAAAGGTCACCTGGTCAAAGCCGCGACCGCCGTCGATATAGTCCAGCCCGGCAGAGGCCGCGATGGTATCATTGCCGCCGCGCCCAAAGATGAAATCGCTGCCACTGGTGCCGCTCAGCGCGTCATCGCCCCGGCTACCGCGGGTTTTGCCCCAGCCGAATCCCCAACCGAAGTTGCCAAAGTGATGCGGCGCTTGATGCCCAAATCCGTGAAACATGGTTCAACCTTCCTGAAGTCTATGCTGCGTGTCGTTTTTCATTTTTTGGTAACACTGGCATAAACATCTTAGGGGGGAGCTGACTTTTGACCACTTGATTTAAAAACGGCTGCGGAATTCTGCGCATTGACCTCGGGTCACTGCGTCAAAAGCGATCAAGACGGGATCAATTGGGACGCGCGGAGCGCCCCAAGGGGCCTGATTAGTAGTGCGGCGGGCGCTCGTCGGTGAAGACCGCACCGCCGGAGCCTTCGGCCTCGCGCTGGGCTTCACGCTCCATCAGCATCTGCACACGGCGTTTCAACAGGTCGATATCGGTTTGCTGGGCGGTCACGATCTCGTTCAGCTCCTCCACGGTGCGGGTGAGATGGGCGATGTGCTCTTCGAGATGTTGCGTCACTGGAGGCTCCTGGTTTTTATCTGATGTAACTTGGCCAGCGGGTCGCGTCCATGGGGCGCGCGCGCCCCTCGCCGCTTGCTGTTATTGGTCCCTTGGGCTAGACGCTCCCCGAGAGAACCACCCGCAAGGAGGCCACCATGGCCAAAGCCAAGAAGCAGCCCCGTCCCAAGGCGATCACGCCCAAGGGTTTCCGCGACTATTTCGGCCAAGAGGTGACCCAGCGAACCCATATGCTGGCATCCATTGCGGAGGTTTACCATCATTACGGCTTTGAGGCGCTGGAATCCTCCGCGGTGGAGACGGTCGAAGCGCTGGGCAAGTTCCTGCCCGATGTGGATCGCCCCAACGCTGGCGTCTTTGCCTGGCAAGAAGCGGATGAGGACGGGCAGGGCGACTGGATGGCGTTGCGCTATGACCTGACCGCGCCGCTGGCCCGGGTCTATGCCCAGCACCGCAACGAGCTGCCCAACCCCTATCGCCGCTTTGCGATGGGGCCGGTCTGGCGCAACGAGAAACCCGGCCCCGGGCGCTATCGCCAGTTCTATCAATGCGATGCGGATACTGTCGGCACGGCGTCGATGGCGGCGGATGCAGAGATCTGCATGATGCTCTCGGACACGCTGGAAAAACTCGGCATTCCGCGCGGCGACTATCTGGTGCGCGTCAACAACCGCAAGGTGCTGAACGGTGTGCTGGAGGCCATGGGCCTTGCCGAGGACGACCCCAAACGCGACGACGTCCTGCGCACCATCGACAAGTTCGACAAGGTCGGCGAGGCGGGCGTGCGCGAACTTTTGGGCAAGGGGCGGCTGGATGCCTCCGGCGCCTATATTGATGGTGTGGGCCTTGCGGATCATCAGGCCGAGCCGGTGCTGGCCTTCCTGACCTCCAAGGGCGACACGGTGGCCGAGACCATGACCAACCTGCGCGCCGCCGTCGGTGACAGCGCGGTCGGCGCCGAGGGCATTGCCGAACTGGAACTGATGGGATCGCTCTTTGCCGCCGCAGGCTATGGCGATGATCAGGTCCTGATCGACCCCTCCATCGTGCGCGGCCTTGGCTATTACACCGGCCCGGTGTTCGAGGCGGAGCTGACCTTTGAAATTCTGGATGAAAAAGGCCGCAAGCGCCAGTTTGGCTCGGTTGCGGGCGGCGGGCGTTATGACGGTCTGGTGAAACGCTTCACCGGGCAAGAGGTCCCCGCGGTTGGGGTGTCCATCGGTGTTGACCGGCTGTTGGCGGCGCTGCGCGAAAAGGGCCGTCTGGCGGCCACGCCCACAGGTCCGGTGGTGGTGACGGTGATGGATCGCGACCGCATGGCCGACTACCAGGCGATGGTTTCTGAACTGCGCCAGGCAGGCATCCGCGCCGAGGTTTACCTGGGCAATCCCAAGAACTTTGGCAACCAGCTGAAATATGCCGACAAGCGTCACTCGCCCGTGGCGGTGATCGAAGGCGGCGACGAAAAAGAGCGCGGCGTGGTGCAGATCAAGGATCTGATCCTCGGTGCCAAACTTGCCGAAAATGCCACGCTGGAAGAATGGAAAGAACGCCCCAGCCAGTTCGAAGTGCCCCGCGGCGATCTGGTCGCCAAGGTGCGCGAAATCCTTGCAAGCCAGACCGGGCTTGCAAGCCAGAATGACAGTCAGGACGGATAACATGCCACAACGTTCTCAGATCCAGGCCCGCGCGGCGCTGCTGCGTCAGCGCTTTGAGGTGGCGGGCGGCGTGGTGGTGGATCCGCCGCTGCTGCAATCCGCCGAAACCCTTCTTGACCTTTACGGCGAGGATATCCGCGCGCGCGCCTATGTGACCACGGATGCGCTGCGGGGCGAGCAGATGCTGCGCCCGGATTTCACCCTGCCGGTGGTGCAGATGCATATGAAGGCCGGGGCGGAGCCAGCGCGCTATACCTATGCGGGCGAGGTGTTTCGCCGTCAGGAACATGACCCCGACCGCGCCAATGAATTTGTGCAGGTCGGCTATGAGGTCTTTGACCGCCGTGATCCGGCGGAGGCCGACGCGGAGGTCTTTGCGCTGTTTCACCTGCAATTGCGCGGGTTGGAACTGCGAGTGGCCACCGGCGATATCGGCATTCTGATGGCCGCGGTGGAGGGGCTCAACACCACCGATCTGCGCAAGGCGGCGCTGCGGCGTCATATCTGGCGGCCGCGCCGGTTCCGGGCGCTGCTGGAGCGCTTTGCCGGGCGGCGACCCATGCCCGATAGCCGCAAGCTGTTGTTGTCCGCCAGCGGCCCGCTTGCGGGATCGGCGCCGGAGATCGGCAAACGCCGGGCGGCAGAGGTCGAGGCGCGCATCGAGGCGTTGCGCGCCGATGCGGCAGCGCCGGTGATCGCAGAGAACGAGATTTCCGCGCTGGAGGCTTTGCTGGCGGTGCGCGAAACCGTGCCCTATGCGCTGGAGCAGATGCGCGATATCGCGGTGGATCTGCCGGCGATCCTGCCGGCGCTGGATCGGCTTGATGCGCGCGCATCGGCCCTGCGGGCGCGGGGGATCGACGTGGATCGGCTCGATTTCGAGGCGGCTTACGGGCGCACCTCGATGGAATATTACGATGGGTTTGTGTTTGGGTTTTATGCCGAGCGGCGCCCGGATCTGCCGCCCATTGCCACCGGCGGGCGCTACGATGCGCTGACCCGGCAGCTGGGGCAGGGGGATGAAATCCCGGCGGTGGGCGGTGTCATCCGCCCGGATCTGATCCTGACGCTGGAAGAGGAGGCCCGGACATGAGCGTGAAGCTGGGCGTGCCGTCCAAGGGACGGCTGATGGAAAAGACCTTTGACTGGTTTGCCAAACGCGGCATCACCCTGTCCCGCAGCGGGTCAGAGCGCGAATACGCCGGCGCGGTTGGGGGCATCGAGGGGGTGGATCTGGTGCTCTTGTCCGCGGGGGAGATCCCGCGCGAACTGGAGGCCGGACGTATCCACCTTGGGGTCACCGGCACCGATTTGGTGCATGAAAAACTGCCGCACTGGGAGCAGCAGGTCGAGGAGCTGGAGCCCATGGGCTTTGGCGAGGCGGATCTGATCCTGGCGGTGCCGCAGTTCTGGATCGATGTGGAAACGCTGGAAGACCTGGACGCGGTCGCCGCCGCCTTTCGTCGCAAACACGGCCACCGCTTGCGGATTGCGACCAAATACCACCGGCTGGTTCGGGAGTTTCTCGGCGATGCCGGGGTTGCGGATTATCAGCTGGTGGACAGCCAGGGCGCAACCGAGGGCACGGTCAAGAATGAGACCGCCGAAATGGTGGCGGATATCACCACCACCGGCGAAACCCTGCGCGCCAACCACCTGAAGATCCTGTCGGATGGTCTGGTGCTGCGCAGCCAGGCGACGCTCTGGCGCAGCCGGGTGGCGAAATGTACGCCGGAGGAAAAGGCAGCGCTGAAAGCCTTTATCGCTAAAATCGACGGCTGACGGCGGATGCGAGGCTCTGCCTCGCGCTCCGGGATATTTTTGAAAAGATGAAGGGGCGCCGGGGTGCCCCTTTTTCATTTGTTCAGGTGCAGGCGGTCAGGCGGCGGGTGGTTTTGTCCCATCTGACCTGCCAGTTGCCGAGGGCACCGGATTTGTTCTTGATCAGCTCCCAGTGGTGCAGGGGCGCGGTTTCGGCGGCGTTGGGGTCGAATGCCGGGGTGCAGCGCCAGCGGGTCTCGGCGGCATTGCTGCCCATGCCCTCGGGGATCAGGGCGAGGCTGACTGATTTCCCCGCCCGTGCCGCCAGTTGCAGGCGCCGCCCCTCGGTCAGGCCCAGAGGTTTGTTGAGCCAGGAGACGACGAGGGCGACGGTGGCGGAGCGCAGTCCCTCTTCGCTCACGGCGAGGACTTCGGTCTGGTTGGCGGCGTTGCACATCAGAAGGCGGGCGGGATCAATAAAATCGGCAAGCCCTTGCGGGTTGATTTGGGTCGGCTCCCAGGCCTCTTGCACCCAGAGGACGTCTCGGTTGAGCTGCGCCGCCAGGGCAAAGGCAAAGGTGGTCGCACCGCTGCCGCAGGCCTCATGGGCGCGGCCGGGGGTGAGGGGGAAGGGGAGGGCGCTGCGAGTCATCGCGACGAGTTTCGAAACCTTGGTGTCGGAACGCAAGGGGGGAGGCGTGGCTTTTTGCGATGGGCGTAAATTGCGTTGCGCAGGCAGGGCGAAACACTGCTTTATGGGGCGCGCATATGTTTTCTCAGGAGGCCGAGGCCCAATGTCCGACACCCCCATAACTATAGAGACCGTTCATGGGCCAGAGGTGCTGGCGCGTATCAAATCCGACGCGCGGGCGCAGTTGAGATTCTTCCGGCGCAGCCTGTGTGGCGACGGGCGTTTTGCCAGTCTGACCCGGCAGGGGGTGCAGATCATGGGTCCGCAGGCGCTGATCACCACGACGCGCCTGGTGCATTCCTATGCGCTGGGCCATCTTGCCGGGGTCGCCGATTGCCTGCCGATGGTTGATGCCGGGATGCAGGCGATCTGGCACAGCCACCGTGACACGCAGCATGGCGGCTATGTGTGGTCCTTTGACAGCGATGGGCCGGTGGAGACGGACAAACTGGCCTATGGGCATATGTTCGTGCTGCTGGCCGCCGCCAGTGCCGAAGCGGTGGGTCACCCCGACGCCCGGCGGCTGCGCGAGGATGTGAGCGAAGTCATCACCGAACACTTCTGGGACGCGGAGGCGGGGCTGATGCAGGATGAGTTTCGCCGCGATTGGAGCGTGTTTTCCGGCTATCGCGGCATGAACGCCAATATGCACGGCGTCGAGGCGCATCTGAGCGCCTATGAGATCACCGGCGATGGGCTCTATCTGGAGCGGGCGGGGCGGATCCTGGCGTTCTTTGTCGACCGGATGGCAGCCAGCAACAAATGGCGGCTGCCCGAACACTATCACCAGGATTGGAGCGTGGACCGGGCTTATGAGGGCGATCCGATGTTTCGCCCCAGGGGCACCACGCCGGGGCACTCCTTTGAGCTGGGCCGCTTGTTGATCCAGCATTGGGATCTGGCGGGGCGGGGGGATGACAGCGCACCGGTCAAGGCGCGGGCGTTGATCGAGACCGCGCTGGCGGACGCCTGGTTGCCCGAGGGCGGGCTGGCCTACACGCTGAATTCTGACGGCACGCCACGGGTGCGGGATCGCTATTGGTGGCCGGTGACAGAGGCCATCGGGGCGCTGGCCAGCCTGCTGAAGCTTGGCGGCACCGCGCAGGACAAGGCGTGGTATGAGCGCCTCTGGCAGACGGGGTTTGCGCTCTTTGTGGATGACGAGCATGGCGGCTGGATCCCCGAAATCGGCGCAGATGGGCTGCCCGCTGAACGGCAATTTGCCGGAAAGCCGGACATCTACCATGCGCTTCAGGCGAATCTCTATCCGCTGCATGGGGCGGTCTCCGGGCATTATCGGGGGGTGGTGGGGCTGCTGGCCCAAGGCTAATGCCGGGTTTTTGAGCAGCTGTCGCCGCGTGGCATCGCTTTTTGCTGAAAACCGTCGTTTTTACGTCATCGAGCTTGACAGATCGCAAGAAACAAACTGACCTGTATGTAAATCGGAGGCCGCATGACAACCACAGCCCGCAGAACCCAGGATCAGCGCAGTGCGCAGACGCGGCAGTTGCTGCTTCAGGCGACGATTCAGTCGTTGATGGAGGTCGGCTATGCCAACACCAGCACCGCCGGGATCGCCAAGCGGGCCGGGGTGTCGCGGGGGGCGCAGACGCATCATTATCCGGGCAAGATGGATCTGATCGTGGCCGCCACCGAGGAGATGTTTGCCAATTTCGCCGCCGGGCTGGAAAACCTGGCGGAGGAGCTGCGCGCAGGGCGCCTGAGCTATGACGCGTTTTTTGATGCGGTCTGGAATGGGGTGCTGAACGGTGATTGGTTCTATTCCTCGCTGGAGATGATCGTGGCCGCGCGGGGCGACGAGGAACTGCGCCGCCATCTGGCGCCACTTATTCTCGATCTGCACGAGTGTTTCGAGGCCACCTGGTCGCGCACCTTTGTCGCGGTCGATGCCGAGGTGGTCTCGGCGCGGGTGGCGCTCAATCTGGTGATGAATGTGTTCCGTGGCATGGCGGTGCAGGCGGTGCTGCGCCGCGACGAGGCCTATTTCTCAGAGATGCTGGCGACCTTGAAGGCGATCATCGCGGTGCATGTTCGTCCGATCGGGGCGGTCTGATGCCGGGGGAAGCCAAAGCCAGACAACAAACAAACCAGTCGGTTTTTAAATAAGGGGCCAGACCCCCAATCAAAAGCGGCACTCAAGCCGCACCCTAGACAACGTGCGACCCAACAGGAGCAAACAATGAAGATTTTCACAACCATGCTGGCCACGGCGGCCCTGGTGGCAAGCCCTTTGCTGGCCGATGATGCGGAGTGGGAGACCTGGGGGCTGACGGATGATGCGATCACCATCGGCGTGATGGGGCCGTTTTCCGGCAATGCCTCCTCCTACAGCAAGGCGCTGGTCGGGATGATGGCCTATTACGACAAGGTCAATGACGCGGGCGGGGTGCATGGCCGCAAGCTGGTGGCGGTGCAGGAAGACACCGCCTGCGACAGCGCCAAGGGGCTGGCGGCGGCCAAGAAGCTGATCTCTCAGGATGAGGTCTTCATGCTTCAGGGCAATTCCTGCTCCGGCGTCGCGCTGGCGCTGCGTCCCACTATTGTCGAAGCAGGGCTGCCCTGGATCGTGGCCCATGCGGTGAGCGATTCAATCTCTGATCCGATGGCTCATAACATCTTTCACGGGGTGCCCACCGGCAGCGCCAACGGGCGCGCGATGGCGGCCTTTGTGCTGTCCAAGCCGGACACGGAGAATGTGGCCATCATCGAACATTCCAACGACTGGGCGCATAGCTACTCCAACCCCGCACGCGACTATCTGAAAGAGCACGGCGTCTCGCCCTCGCAGGAGCTGACGATGGAGCGCGGCCAGACCGACGCCACCGCCCAGATCCTGAAACTGCGCCAGAACAAACCCGATTTCATCATTGCCGCGCTCTATGAGGCGGAGACCGCGATCTTTCTGCGCGATCTGAAGAAATACGGCATGGGCGATATCCCGGTCATGGGCACCGCGGGCACCGATCTGGAAAACACGCTCAAGCGGACCGGCGATTTCGACACGGTGAAAAACTACTATGTGATCCACTCCTACGTGGACAATCTCGACGGTACCCTGATGAAACCCTGGGCCGATATGATCCACAAATACGCCCCCGACGAGGAGCTTTCGACCTTCTCCTTTGTTTCCATCGGATCGGCCGAGGCGCTGGTCGCGGCGCTGGAGGCCGTCGGGCCGGACCTCACCCGCTCCAAGCTGATCGCGGCGCTGGAACAGGTGCATGATTTTGACACCGGCATTCTTTCGGATCCGATCACCTGGACCGCCACCGACCATCAGGGCGTCAAAAGCTCTGCCGTGGCCGGGTTTGTCGATGGCGAGCCGACGGTGCTCAAGGCCTGGGGCCAACCCTACTGAAGAACGTCCCCGAAACTGCCGGACGTGGGTCCGCCCATGTCCGGCGTTTTTTTAAGGAACTCTCACGATGCTAATGCAGTTGACCTTGGGCGGGCTTTCTCAGGGTATGATCTATGCGCTGATCGCGCTGTCGCTGACGGTGGTTTACCGCTCGACGACGGTGGTGAACTTCGGACATGGCGATTTTGTCATGGCGGGCGCTTTTGTCTCTTATGTGCTGGTGGTTTTGGCAGGCGTTGCCTTCCTGCCGGCGGCGGCGCTCTCGATGATCGCGATGTTCGTGCTGGGCGTGCTGTTCAACCGTGGCCTTGTGCGCCCCATCCAGGGCGGGCCGCATATCGGTCTGGCGCTGATGTGTATCGCCGCCGGATATGTGCTGCGCGGCATTGCCCGTATGGTCTGGGGGCGCGAAGTGCTGCCGATGCCCGCCGTTTTTGACATGCAGCCGATCTTTATCGGCAATCTGGTGATCACGGGGGATGCGGTCTTTATCATTGGTACGGTGCTGGTGCTTTTGGTACTGTTCTTCGGCCTGATGGCGATGACCGATCTCGGCAAGATGGTGCAGGCGGTCTATCAGAGCCCGCGCGGCGCGCGGCTCATCGGTCTCAATGTGGACCGGTTCAATGATTTCTCCTGGGGGATCGGCGCGGCGCTGGGCGCGTTGGGCGGTATCCTGGTGGCACCGGTGTCGCTGCTGCACCCGGATTTGGGCGCCTCCTTCCTGATCAAGGGGTTTGCCGCGATGACGCTGGGCGGCTTTGGCTCGCTGGGCGGTGCGGTGCTGGGCGGGGTGCTTCTGGGCATCGCCGAGCAATACGCCGGGGCCTATCTCGACAGCGCGCTGATCGAAATCACCGCCTATCTGGTGATCGTTGCAGTGCTGTTCATCCGCCCGCAGGGGCTCTTTGGCCGCAAGGCCGTGGTGAAGGTGTGATCTCATGAGCCAGACCATGCCCACCGCCAAACAACGCCGCCTGCGCAGCCTGCTGTTCTGGGCCGTGCCCGCGCTGCTGCTGCTTCTGCCCTTTGCCACCAACCCCTATACCCAGTTCATCGCCAATGGCATGCTGATTTCGGCGCTTGTCACCCTGGGCTTCACCCTGGTGATCGGCAATCTGGGCCAGCTGGCCTTTGCCAATACCGCCTTCTTTGGCATCGGCGCCTATGGCTCGGCGATCCTTGCTGCAAAGCTCGGCCTGCCCTGGCTCCTGACCATTCCGCTGGCAGGGGCGCTGGGCGCGCTCGGGGGTTTTCTGGCCTCTGCCGCCGCGCTGCGGGGCATTCGCAGCTATTATCTGGCGATCATCACCCTGGCCTTTGGCGAACTGATGCGCTGGGGCTATCTGCATGCCAAGCCGCTGACCGGCGGCACCGATGGCATGCCGATGCCACCCGAGACGCTCTTTGGCACTTCCTTCAGCAGTGACACGCTGAAATTCTATGTTTTCCTGGCGGTCACCGTGCTGCTGGTCAAGGCAACCCTGAACCTGATGCGCTCCCGCTTTGGCCGGGCGGTGATGGCGGTGCGCGAAAACGAGGTGGCGACCGCCTCGCTTGCGATCCCCACGTCGCGGGTGATCCTGGTGACCTTCATGTGGTCCGGATTTGTGGTCGGCTGCGCCGGGGCGCTGTTTTCGCGCCATGTCGGATATGTCTTCCCCGAGAGCTTTGGCATGCTGCATCTCATTGCCTCCTTCGCGATGGTGCTGGTGGGCGGGCTTGGCTCGGTGCTGGGCGCGGTCCTTGGCGCGGTGCTGCTGACGGCGCTGCCGGAATACCTCCGCGCCTTTCCGGGCATGGAGGAGCTGTTCTTCGGCCTCATCGTCGCGGCTGTGCTGGTGCTGATGCCGATGGGGCTTGCCAGCCTCCTGCGCCGCCTCTCGCCCATCTTTGTCGAACGTTTCTACCGGGAGGCCCCATGACCACGCTTCTAACTGTCGAAGGCCTGAGCGTGCGCTTTTCCGGCCTCACCGCGCTGGACGATGTGTCCTTCACGCTGGAAGAGGGCAATGTGCGCGCGGTGATCGGCCCCAATGGCGCCGGGAAATCCACGCTGTTCAACGCGATCTCGGGCTATGTGACGCCGACCTCCGGCACCGTGCACCTCAAGGGGCAGGAGCTGACGCAGCTCTCCCCCCATGCCATCGCCGAACAGGGCATCCGCCGTACCTTTCAGAATGGCGGGCTGTTCCCGGCGCTGACGGTGCTGGAGAATGTGCTCACCGGCTTGCACGCGCAGACCGAGGGGTCGTTTCTCGATATTCTGCTGGGCCGCTCAAAGGCGCTGAAATCGGAAGCCGAGAACATTCACCGCGCCCGCGAACTCCTTAAACTCATGTCGATGGATCACATGGCCGACACCCGTGCGGGCGATCTGTCCGGCGGCCAGCAGCGCATCGTCGAAATCGTGCGCACTGTTGCGTCTGACCCGCCGGTGCTGCTGCTGGACGAACCCGCCGTGGGCCTGTCGCCTGTCGCGCGCGATCAGATGATGCAGATCATCCATCGTCTCGCCGGCGAGAAGGGCGTGGGCATCCTGCTCATCGAACACGCGGTGGAGCTGGTGATGGCTGCTGCCGACCGGATCCTGGTGATGGCGGCAGGCGCCCGCATCGCCGAGGGCACCCCGGATGAAATCCGCGAAGACCGCGCCGTGCTGGAGGCCTATCTTGGACACGCCTGAACCGCTTCTGAAAATCCGTGATCTGCACGTCGGTTACGGCAAGAAACCCATCCTGCGCGGCGCCACCTATGATGTGTTGCCGGGCGAATGCCTGACGCTCCTCGGGGCCAATGGCTCGGGAAAATCCACCTCGCTCAACGCGGTCTGCGGCTTTGTCACCCCAACCTCCGGTTCGGTGCTGTTTGACGGCATCGAGACCGCAGGCCTGCCGCCGCATAAGATCTTTGGCCATGGCATCGCCCAGGTCAGCCAGGCGCGGGACCTGTTCCCCGATCTGACGGTCGAGGACAACCTGCGGCTCGGCGCCATGCGGCGGGGCGGCAAGGCTCTGGCGCAGAACCTGACCCGGATCTACCACCGCTTCCCGCGTCTGGCCGAGCGGCGCAAACAGGCCACCCGCACGCTCTCGGGCGGTGAGCAGCAAATGGTGGCCATCGGGCGGGCGCTGATGTCGGGGCCGCGGCTCCTGCTGCTGGATGAACCCTCCGGCGGGCTGTCGCCACAGTTCTGCGAGGAAATCGCCCGCATCATCGACGCGCTGAAAGAGGAGGGCGTGACCATGCTGATGGTCGAACAGAACCTCAATCTCGCCTTTCGGGCCGCGGATCGCTTCATCGTCCTGCGCGACGGTGTGGTGGTCGACGGCGGCGACGTCCGCGCCATGGCGGGCGATCATGACGCCATCGTGCGCAATATCTATCTCTGACTGAAGGATTTTTACATGACCACCCTGCATGACGATCTCATTGTCTTTGACGGGCTTATCATCTCCGATTGGGGACGGCCGGTGTTCGAGGCCATGGCACAGGGCGGGCTGACCGCCGCCAATTGCACCTGCTCGGTCTGGGAGAACTTCCGCGACACCATGAGCGCCATCGGCGCCTGGAACGCCCAGTTTCGCGATAATGCGGATCTGATCCTCAAGGCCAAAACCGTCGCCGATATCCGCCGCGCCAAGGCCGAGGGCAAGGCCGCGATCGTGCTGGGCTTTCAGAACACCACCGCGTTCGAGGACCGGCTGGAGTTCATCGAGCTGTTCAAGGAACAGGGCGTTGGCATCGTGCAGATGACCTACAACACTCGCAACCTTGTGGGCTCGGGCTGCTATGAGAGCACCGACAGCGGCCTTTCCGATTTCGGCCACGAGGTGGTGGCCGAGATGAACCGCGTCGGCATGCTCTGCGATCTGAGCCACGTGGGGCCCAAGACCTCCGAGGATGTGATCCGCGCCTCGAAAAAACCGGTCGCCTATTCCCACTGCCTGCCCGCGGGGCTGAAGGCGCATCCGCGCAACAAATCCGACGAGCAGCTGCGCTTTATCGCCGATCAGGATGGCTTTGTCGGGGTGACCATGTTCCCGCCCTTCCTGGCCGCGGGCAACAATGCAACGGTGGATGACTACGTCGCCGCCATCGACTATATCGTCAATCTGGTGGGCGAGGAACGCGTCGGCTTTGGCACCGATTTCACCATGGGCTATGGCGCGAAGTTCTTTGAATACCTCAACCGCGACAAGGGCTACGCGCGCCAACTGACCGAGATCTGGGAGGTGGAATTCCCCGATGGTCTGGAATCCATCTCTGATTTCCCCAATCTTACCGCCGCGATGGAACGCGCCGGCTGGTCAGAAACCAAGATCCGCCGGGTCATGGGCGAAAACTGGCTCTCCCTCCTTGATCGCGTCTGGTAAGCGCGCAATACATGCCAATACGCGGCCCGGCATTCCCGGGCCGCGCTTCTCCATTGCCGCAGCCGCGCCATCGCTGCACGACCGCGATCCCGCGCGCTTTCTTCTAACCGGAAATATCCTGGGGTGAATTGGCCGCAAGGCCAAGAGGGGCAAAGCCCCTGCCGCCTCCACGCCCGGTGCTGCGCCGGTCGCTGCGCTTAGGGCGGCATCACAGCGCCAATTCCTATTGACACCCCCAGCAGTTCCTATATACGCGCGGCTTCATTGGTGTTGGTGGGCCCCGCGAGGGGATCCCTGTCATGGTAGCGGATCAAAGCATCCAAACCCAAGAGGACAACGCCCTTTATCGCCGCAACGGCTCTGAGCCTGTTCTGATTTCAACGGTTGCCGTGACGCTCGTGTCCGCAACCCGCAAAATGGGAACCGGTTTTCGGATGAAGTTGCGGAGCCACATATAAAGGAGAACAGCCGTGACCAAACGCACGTCTGCCAAGTACAAAATTGACCGCCGCATGGGCGAAAACATCTGGGGCCGTCCGAAATCCCCGGTGAACCGCCGCGAATACGGCCCCGGCCAGCACGGTCAGCGCCGCAAGGGCAAACTCTCTGACTTCGGTATCCAGCTGCGCGCCAAGCAGAAGCTGAAAGGCTACTACGGCGACCTGACCGAGAAACAATTCCGTCGCATCTACGGCGAAGCCGAGCGTGTCAAAGGCGACACCGGTGAAAACCTGATCGGTCTGCTGGAAAGCCGTCTCGACGCCGTCGTCTACCGCGCCAAATTCGTGCCGACCGTCTTTGCGGCCCGTCAGTTCGTGAACCACGGCCACGTGCTGGTGAACGGCAAGCGCGTCAACATTCCTTCTTACCGTGTGAAAGAAGGCGACGTGATCGAAGTGCGCGAGAAATCCAAGCAGAACGTTGCCGTTCTGGAAGCCGTTCAGCTGACCGAGCGTGACGTTCCCGATTACGTCGAAGTTGATCACTCCAAAATGACCGCAACCTTCGTGCGCGCACCCGGCCTGGCCGATGTGCCCTATCCGGTTGTGATGGAACCGAACCTCGTGGTCGAATTCTACGCCAAAAACTAATCTCCTGGCTCCGCTTCGGGGCTCTTGGATGGATTTTCGGAAAAGCCGCTCCTTTGGGGCGGCTTTTTTGCACGTCGACACCCTCGCGGCAGGGATGACGTCAGGAATCTCTTGGGGCAAGCCGTGATTGCGGCTTATGGTAGCGCTGACTCCGGGCCGACGGCAAAACGGCAAGAGGCGCCGGACCAATGGGGAGTATTCTATGTCGCTTAAATCCGCCGCTCTCGCCGCAGGGCTGATCACCGGCCTGGCCCTGTCCGCAGTTTCTGCGCTGGCCGCACCGCTCAAGCTCCAGCCCGCAGATCCGCAACCCTCGGGGCTGAAGCCCGGTCTTTCGGTGCGCTACGCCTATCCTGCAGATGTCAAAACCCTCGCCTCTGCACGCAATGCTTTGAAATACAAAACAGAACGTGGCGCCCCGCTGAGCGGTCTGGACTATCGCGACACCGAGCTGGGCCAGCCGGTGCTGACCTCCAAACGGTCCGAGCGCGTGGTGGCCGATATCTGGGGCTATGTGCGCTTTGACAAGCCCGGCGTCTATACCATCGACTTTCTGACCAATGACGGGCTGAACGCGGTGGTGGGTGGTCAGGTGGTGGGGCATTTTGATGGCCGCCAACCCTGCGAGGAGACCTTTGCCGTGGAGGTCGAGGTGCCCAAGGCCGGATGGTATCCGCTGGAGGCGCTCTGGTTCCAGCGCACCAACACCGCCTGCCTGCACATGCGCGCGGGACCGAAGGGCAAGCGCCCCAAATGGATGCCGAACGCGGCCTTTGGCCACTGAGCGGTGGCTGCTGCGCTTGTGCCGGAGCTTTCGGTTACGGATTGGGCGGCGTCGCGGCGGTTTTATCACGAGGTTTTGGGCTTTGGCGTGCGGTATGAGCGGCCAGAGGAGGGGTTCTCTTACCTCGCGCTTGGCGCGGCGGAGCTGATGATTGATCAACTTGGTGTGGGACGCGATTTCGACGCAGACCTCAGTGCCGCCGCGCGCCCATTCGGGCGAGGGACCAACCTTCAAATCGAAGTTGCGGATGCAGCCGAGCTGTCGCAGCGGGTTGTCCGGGCGGGTTATGCTCTGCGCTTGCCGCTTGAGGACAAATGGTATCGCGTTGGTGCAGCAGAGGAGGGCAACCGGCAGTTCCTCCTTGAGGATCCTGACGGCTATATGTTGCGGTTTTTCCAGGATCTGGGGCCCGCTCCGCAGGAGCATAGCATTCGGAGCGCACAGCGATAGACCCCTGCCTGGGGCTGAAAGTACCGTGGGACTAGCCGATCACGCGACAACAGGTTTTTGTGGCATTTCGCGCAGGGGCAAGGAACGACCAAGTCAATAATCTGACCTGAATACGCAGGCCTCCGGCTGGCCGTGGATGTTGTGCGAGGGGCTGCCTGTCCCGCTAGCGCTCGCGGAGCCAGCCTGACGGCGGGGAAGGAGGCCGATAGGCCCAATGTGATCGTCCCCCAAACCCTGTGATGCTGCGCCAGCAAGGAGATGTTTCGCCTCGGGCTTTGCCCGAGGCGACCCGCGCCGCGCGCCCTTCG